>CAUUVZ010000005.1:0-67464 GCA_963548875.1 uncultured Treponema sp.
ATATCCGATATTTATAAAAATAGAAAGTCTCGACATTCGGACTATCGGCTGATTTGGGGAAAATTGATTTCCGTGGTTTAAATATTAGTTTAATTTCAAGTTTTATAAACTCAAGAAATCATTCTTCTAAGGAAAAGCTCAAACCTTTTTTTCCAATGGAGTGGCGGACAGTTAAATTGCTTTTACGGACTTAGCTTATTTTTCTGTCCGCTTCAAGTTTCGAAAATTCGAAACTTGTGCAACCGGTCACAGCCTGTAGATTTCCCACTTGGGTTTAATAAAGAATCGTTTATGCAATTTTGCGTTATGCAAAATTGCAGCGGACGGAGAAGCGATTATGTCTTTCGTATCCAATTCTTCCGTCCGCCGCTCCTTTGCAAACCGTTTAATGTTTCCCGCAAAGACGATAATTTGAGTCTTTTTTTTGTATGATGCGTTATCGTCAATATTGAGATTCTTATATTTCACTTTACGCAATAGTAAATGCTCTGTATAATCCGTTTGTGATGTGAGTTCGGCATTTGCGTTGCCGGACATTATTCGATATCCGTGTATTTATTTAAGCCGGTTATTTTCGGCTTCACAAAGGGGGAATTTTATGGGACAAAATTATTTTAATTCGATTCCGTGGCGAGAGGCTCGTCTTCAGCTGGGGCATTGCCGTTCGATGGCGGCGGAAGAATTTTCCGACGGAGTTGAAGTTCTTAAAGGAAAAAAGATTGTTATTGTCGGCTGCGGCGCACAAGGTTTGAATCAAGGTCTTTGTCTGCGTGAATGCGGACTTGATGTAAGCTATGCGTTACGTGAATCTGCGATTAGCGAAAAGCGGCAAAGTTGGAAAAATGCCGTGGAAAACGGATTTAAAGTCGGAACTTATGATGAAATGATTCCTTCTGCCGACCTTGTAGGCAATCTTACGCCGGATAAACAACATTCCGCCGTTATCGGTGATGTTATGGGAAAAATGAAAAAAGGTTCTACGCTTTGGTATAGTCACGGATTCAACATTGTTGAAGAAGGTATGAAAATCCGTGATGACATAACCGTAGTAATGTGTGCGCCGAAAGGTCCGGGAACGGAAGTTTGGCATGAGTTTCAGCGCGGATTCGGAGTTCCGGATCTTATAGCCGTGCATCCCGCAAACGATCCCGAGCATAAAGGTTGGGGGATTGCAAAAGCTCTTGCTGCCGGAATGGGCGGTTCAAAAGCCGGCGTTCTTGAATCCAGTTTTGTTGCGGAAGTTAAATCCGATCTTATGGGCGAGCAGACTATTCTTTGCGGAATGCTCCAAGCAGGAACAATTGCCTGCTTTGATAAAATGGTAAACGGCGGAATTGCTCCTTCTTATGCGGTAAAGTTTTTGCAGCACGGCTGGGATGTCGTTTCCGAAGCGTTGAAGTGGGGCGGAATCACGAATATGATGGATCGCCTTTCCAATCCCGCAAAAATAAGGGCGAATGAACTTTCCAAAGAATTAAAGTCTCTTCTTACGCCTTTGTATCGAAAACACATGGACGATATAATTTCCGGAAAGTTCAGTTCCGTGATGATGCAGGACTGGGCTGCAAAGGATCATGATCTTCTGACATGGCGAAAAGCAACGGGAGAGCTTCCTTTTGAAACGATAGACGAAACCGATGAAGAGATTTCCGAGCAGGAATATTTTGATAAAGGAATTCTTATCGTTGCCATGGTAAAAGCCGGTTGCGAACTCGCCTTTGAAACTATGGTTGACGCAGGGATTATGCCGGAAAGCGCATATTACGAATCTTTGCACGAAGTTCCGCTTATTGCAAATCTCATTGCACGTAAAAAATTATACGAAATGAACCGTGTTATTTCCGATACTGCGGAATACGGTTGTGCGCTTTTTGCAAACACTGCGGCTCCGCTTCTTGAAAAGGATTTTATGCCTAAAGTTGCGCTTGATGTAATAGGCAAGGGTCTCAATATCAAAGATTGTAAGGTGAATAATGCGGAGCTTGTCGCGGTTAATGCGGAAATCCGCAATCACCCGATAGAAATAGTCGGTCGCCGGCTCCGCGAGTATATGACAGGCATGAAGCCCGTTTTATAATCGACATATAAAGTTGCGGCGATAGATCGGCGGTAAAACAGCCGAGTATTTGAGTGCACCCCAAAAATCGGACAAATAAAGTTCGATTTTAGGAGGTGCATTTTTTATGTCCGGATACGGAAACGAAGTGAAGCTCAAGATAGTATCGGAGTATATGGAAACCGGACGCTGAATTCTAAGTCTAAGGCTGACCCGGAAATATCGCCTATTTATTTTCCGTGCGCGGCGCGGCTAAAATTTTACCCCGAATAGAGACATCGGAAACATTACGCGCACTCCCGTAGAAAACTCAAGTCCCGCTGCAAAACTGCGTAGCGGAGATAGCGCGCTATTGTCGAGGTTGTTAAAAACAGTGTAGTTCACATCTTGAATAAACTGAACTTTTACGGCTTGCTTTGTGACGGACGGAGTATTAAACGTAACTCCGATTATACCGGGAAAAACGGATGCCCGGATTTCTTCATCGCTATCCGGCTCAAAACACATTCCGGCGGTAAATACGGGACCTGCATAAGCGCGCACGTAATCCCCAAATGAAAGCGAAAATACGACGGGAACTTGAAACGCTTTTACGCCGTTGTTCCATCTGAGCATTATTCCCGCTCCGGGTGAAAGCACGTTTCCTCTGTAGATTATATTTGAATAAACCGTAAGTCCGCGAAAATTAGGCATGAACCGCTTTTCGGTAAATAAAGACCAGTCCGCTGTAAGCGCGCCGTCGAGTAAAAGCCTTTCCGAAATCGAAGAGTTTGCATGGTTTTCGGATTTATCAACGGAAACCCGCTTAGCGCTTTTTCCGCCGCTTGTATTGTTTTGCCCGCTGCCCTTGTCGTCCGTATCTTCCCAATCGGCATCGCGTAAAAACTTTCCGCTTGCGGCATAATGAGTTTTCCAGTAATTTTCCCGCAAAGACGAAACGATTATTCCGGTATTCGGACCGTCGCTGACGGCTGAAATAAATTGCCCGTTACCTATGTAAATTCCGACGTGCGATATCGAACCGTCCGATGTCGTCTTAAAAAATACCAAATCGCCGGGTTCCCGCTGTGAATCCGCAATAATTTTTACATAACCGTAAATCGCTTTTGTCGTCCGCGGCAGTTGGTATTGAATGCTTGTCCGCGTAACGTAAAAAACAAATCCCGAACAATCGAAGCTGTCCGGTCCGACCGCACCCCTCTGATAAGGTGCTCCGATATGTTTTTTTGCTTCCGTTATAAGTTTTTCCCGGTAAACTTTCGATTCCGCCTGCGAAATTGCAGGTTGTGCAAAGCACTTTATCGGGATTAAAAACAGCACAGCCGCCGCACAGCAAAGAATGAATAATTTAAATCGGATTCCAAAATTGCTCATATTTTATTATAGGAAGATTTCAATCGTTTTCTTACATATTTTAAACAAAATGAATCCTTAAAATCCTCAGGAATTTTAATTTTTCCTACATCACAATTTGTTTTTGCGCCGGATTTTTATCGCGCTTAAGCTTTTAGGGCAAAAGTTGATTTTCTTGCGTAAGCGAGAGTCGTAATTGCAAAACCGCCCGGCATTCGTTATTCTTACCGAGATGAATGTTTATATTATTTTAAGTATTTGCTTTTTACCCTTCCTGTTGTGTTTTTTTCTATTTAAGCTGTTATTCAAATCAAAGTTCTCTGTTGAACTTATTGCAAGTCTTTTGGGACTTGCAGCCGTCCTTCCGATTTCTTTTTTGCAATTTATTTTGTCGGATTATTTGAAATCTAATTCGGCGGTTAATCCCGGACTCTTTGTGCGTTTTATGGTTTTTAACGGCATTATCGAAGAAGGATTAAAGGCTTTGCTCTTAATTTTTTTACCCTCAAAGAAGATTAAATTCAACGCTTTTTTTACGGCAGCGTTATTGTCGGGACTTTGTTTGGGGTGTTTTGAATCGATGATTTATGTTTTGCAGTATATGCAAAAGACCGGCACGGCTGCATCGGAGCTTATATATAGAATATTGCTGATTAGGATTTTTTCCGCCGACATAGTGCATACTCTGTGTGCGGGTTTGGGCGGACTTTTTATATACAGTTGTAAAACTAAACAGACGGATCCTACGGCGTTGATTTTTTCAATACTGGTTCACGGACTTTACGACTTTTTCGTTTACTTTGAGAATTCAATACGTTTTTTTGCTGTAATTGCCGTTCTCTTTGCCGTAATCGAATGCCGAATTCACTATGAAAGATTAAAACCGCTTGAAGCATATAAAAAAGAATCTCAACCGGCAGCAGACAACGCCGACAAAACCGTTGAATCCGCTTTGCGCGACGCTCCGACATTATTTACAAAAATCAGCAAGAGCCGTAAGAAAAAATAACGGTTCTGCTTATAAAGAATTTTTACTCAAAGCCGTGAAACCGGAACTTTAGTCTCCGTTTTTTGTCCGTTCCATGTATATCGCAACCCTAACACAACTTTATTTTTTTCTTCAACAAAGACTTACGCACGAGAAATCCAAATTCTCCCAAAATAACCGTTACCCAAAAAATCGCCTGCACTCCCGGCGGCAGCTCTACCGTTCACCGCAGCTGCCTGCAATCGGAATCGGACTCTGCAAAACAACTTGCGTTTTTTGTAAAAACTGTTATAGTAAACCCGACCTCCAGATGCGGAACTATCAAGCCTGCTTTAGGTGCGACCGCATGCTGAGGTCATTTTTTTTATTATGATTTCTTCCATAAAATCCGGTAAAAGCGTTTTTAACGGCAGTTTTTGAATCTCTTCCTTATTGTATCTTAAATAAACTATCGTGTTGTTCTTTATTTCACCGATTTTATCGTCAATAATCATGCCGGAACTTTAAGCACTATAACTTCTCGGCAGTAAATAAATCTTATGTCCTAAAGCCGCAATCCGGTTTTCGTTGTATGCAAATTCTTGTTGTTGAAAAAAAAAATCTTTCGGGGTATGATTAACCTATATTATTTGCATACTTAGTGGGGTTCAAATGGATATCCAATTACAAGAATTAATTGATAAAATTAAAAGGGACGGTGTTGCGGCTTCGGAAGAACAGGCTGCAGTAATCTTAGCGGATGCAGAAAAAAAGGCTTCTGCAATGCTTGCCGATGCAGCAAAAAAATCAGATGAAATGATAAGTAATGCAAAATCGGAGATTGCGCGGCTTGAAAAAGCAAGTGAAGACGCACTGACACAGGCAAGCAGAAATATGCTGATAAGTTTCAGAGATTCTCTTATTGCGGAACTTGATGCGTTGATTAAATCCGAAACGGAAAAAACTTATTCCGACGATTTGCTGAAAGAGCTTATTCCTGAAACCGTAAAAGCGTGGAGCAAGAACGCAGATGTATCAGAATTATCCGTTTTATTAAGCGAAAAAGATTTGAAAGCTCTTGAATCTTCTTTAAAAGGCGCATTAAAAGCGGAGATTGCAAAAGGGCTGGATGTTAAACCCGATAAAACTTTGTCTGCCGGCTTTAGAATCGGCGTGAACAACGGCAAAGCGTATTACGATTATTCGGCAGAAGCGGTAGCGGATCTCTTTTCTTCCTATCTAAACCCTCGCGTTTCCGCTGTTATGAAAAATGCTGCCAAAGGATCCGATTAGTGAAAGAGCAGTATTATCTGATGTCGCAGTTACCGGATATTTCCGCCGCAAGTGAAAAATCCGTCCTGCCGATAACCGAAAAATATTACAGAGAGCTTTGTTCGCGCTTTTTAGATGACACACAAATGGCGGCGTTGAATCAACTTGCACTTGTTCCGCCCAAAGCAACTGTAAAAACGGGTTCCAAATTCCTCGACAGCTGGTATGAAAACGAAAGATGTCTGCGATACGCTCTTTCTCAAATCAGAGCGCAAAAAATGAAAAAAGATTCGGGACTTATTCCCGTTTCCTGCACTGCGGACATAATACAGGCGGCGCGAACTGCCGTCGGTATGAGCAGTCCTCTTGCCGCAGAAAATTTTCTTTATGAATACAGACTCAGCGTTCTGAATTCAATTCAGCCGATTGACGGATTTTCGATTGATGCGGTGTATGCATACGGCATTCGACTTATGCTCGTCCAGCGCATGAAAAAATTCGACAGAGAGAACGGAACAGATTCTTATCATAAAATCTATGACACTATACTTGGAGAAACAATATGACGGATACTAAAGGTAAAGTAGTCGGCATTAACGGCAATATGGTTTCCGTAGAATTTGACGGAACCATTGCCATGAACGAAGTCGGTTACGTCAATGTCGGAGACACTAAGCTGAAAGGCGAAGTGATCCGTATTCGCGGGAATACCGCCCAAATGCAAATCTATGAAATGACACAGGGAATAAAAACGGGTGATCCTGTTGAATTTACCGGCAATCTTCTTTCGGCATTGCTTGGTCCCGGACTTTTAGGGCAGGTTTACGACGGACTTCAAAACCCGCTTCCCCTTGTTGCTGAAAAAGCCGGATTCTTTCTTGAACGCGGAGTTTATGCCGATCCTCTGCCTATGCAGGCTAAATGGGACTGGACTCCGTCAGTAAATGTCGGCGATACGGTATTTCGCGGAGACATAATCGGAGAAGTTCCCGAAGGGCCTTTTTCTCACAAAATTCTTGTTCCGTTCGGACTTTTGGGCGCATACAAAGTCAAGTCCGTAACTCCTGCAGGTTCTTACACTATAAAAGATACAATGGTTGTCGTTACCGATGAAAAAGGTGCAGAACATGAGCTTTCAATGTGCTTTGAATGGCCTGTAAAGCGCGCGGTTGATTGTTATGCCGAGCGTCTTGCACCGACTGAAACGATGGTTACGAAAACGCGCCTTATCGATACGTTTTTCCCTGTAGCAAGAGGCGGAACATATTGTATTCCGGGACCGTTCGGCGCGGGCAAAACCGTTATCCAGCATACGACCAGCCGCTATGCCGATGTTGACATAGTTATTATCGCTGCATGCGGCGAGCGCGCCGGCGAAGTTGTAGAAACAATTAAAGAATTTCCTGAACTTACAGATCCGCGCACAGGCGAATCGCTCATGCGGCGAACCGTTATTATCTGTAATACGTCTTCCATGCCGGTCGCATCCCGCGAAGCGTCGGTATATACATCGGTAACACTCGCCGAATATTACCGACAGATGGGCTTAAATGTCCTTTTACTTGCCGATTCTACGTCCAGATGGGCACAGGCATTGCGCGAGATGTCCGGCCGCCTTGAAGAAATACCGGGAGAAGAAGCCTTTCCTGCCTATCTCGAATCTTATATTGCGGCGTTCTATGAGCGCGCAGGTTATGTGCGCCTTCGCAACGGTTCGACAGGTTCGGTTACGATCGGAGGGACTGTTTCTCCGGCGGGCGGAAACTTTGAAGAGCCGGTTACGCAGGCGACTCTCAAAGTTGTCGGCGCGTTCCACGGTCTTACTCGCGAACGTTCCGACGCACGCAAGTTTCCGGCGATTGACCCGATCAATTCATGGTCGAAATATAAGAGCGTTATCCGCGAGGATTGGGTAAATTATGCGCGCACGGTGTTCAAACGCGGCGTTGAAGTCAACCAGATGATGAAAGTTATCGGTGAAGAAGGTACGACGACAGACGATTTTGTTCTTTATATGAAGAGCGAATTCCTTGACGCGGTTTATTTTCAGCAGAACTCTTTTGATGAAGTCGATGCGGCGGTCTCCGTTGAAAGACAGACGTATACGTTCAAAAAAGTGCTGACGGTTCTTGCTTCCGAATTCGAAATCGGTGAAAAAGACGAAGCGCGCGAATTCTTTAATGCGCTCCGCCAGAAATTCATTGACTGGAACTACATAAGGCAAGATGCGGATGATTTTAAGAAAATCGAAAATGATATAGATGCTTTGTATGCGTCGAAAAAAGGCAAAGTCAATTCCGACGCTGCCGAACTTTTTAAGGACGGTGAATGATGAATAAGGTATACAGCAGAATTGAATCTATCACCGGAAGCGTAATTACCGTAAAAGCGGACAATGTGAGTTACGGCGAACTTGCCGAAATTGAAACGCGCTACGGAAAATCGCTTGCGGAAGTAAACAAAATCGACGGAAACATCGTTTCCTTGCAGGTTTTTGCAGGCGGACGCGGTGTTTCAACCGGCGACCATATAAAATTCCTTGGACATAGTATGGAAGTCAGCTTCAGCGACAATCTTTTGGGAAGAATTTTCAACGGTTCCGCAGATCCACGCGACAACGGTCCGTCATTGGCGGATAATCTTGTTACAATCGGAGGTCCGTCCGTAAACCCGGCGCGCCGCATTATGGCAAAGCGTATGATTCGCACCGGAATCCCGATGATTGATATGTTCAATACGCTTGTCGTTTCGCAAAAACTTCCGATTTTCAGTATTTCAGGCGAACCGTACAACCAGCTTCTTGCTCGTATTGCGATGCAGGCGGAAGTCGACGTTATCGTTCTCGGCGGAATGGGTTTGAAATACGACGATTATCTTTACTTTAAAAATACGCTTGAAAACGGCGGTGCGCTTTCGCGAACGGTTATGTTCATTCATACGGCGGCGGATCCGACTGTCGAATGTCAGAAAATTCCGGATTTAAGTCTTGCGGTTGCCGAACAGTTCGCACTTCAAGGCAAGGACGTTCTCGTTCTTCTTACCGATATGACGAACTATGCGGATTCAATGAAAGAAATTGCGATTACACAGGAGCAGGTTCCGTCAAACCGCGGTTATCCCGGCGATTTGTATTCGCAGCTTGCCGCCCGCTATGAAAAAGCGGTTGACTTTGAGGGTGCCGGCTCCGTTACCGTACTTGCCGTCACAACGATGCCGGGAGACGACGTTACGCACCCCGTTCCGGACAACACCGGCTACATCACCGAAGGTCAGTATTATCTGAAAGGCGGACGCATTGAACCGTTCGGCTCTCTTTCTCGCTTAAAACAGAATGTTAATAACAGCACTCGCGACGATCACCGTGCGCTCATGGACGGAATGATTCGTCTTTATGCAAACTATAAAGATACGCTTGAAAAAAAGGCGATGGGCTTTATGATGAGCGCATGGGATGAAAAACTGCTTGCATACGGAAAGGAGTTTGAAGCGGAAATGATGGATCTTTCAAAAAATATCCCGCTTGAAAGCGCATTGGATTTAGGCTGGAAGATTCTTTCGGATTGCTTTGCTCCGAATGAAACTGGAATTAAGTCGGCTTTGGTCGAAAAATATTGGCCTAAGAAAAACTAGAGTTTTTAGAGGATTTTTGAATGGCAAAGATTAAGCTGACTAAAAACGAGCTGAAAGTCCAAAAAGATGCGCTGAAAATGTTTCGGCGGTATCTTCCGACTTTGACGCTTAAAAAACAGCAGCTCCAGACAGAAATTCGTACAATAGACGCAAAAGCAAAGGAAGTGCGTGCGCGCCGCGTCGAGCTGGAAAAGGAATTCGCTGAGTGGATTTCAGTTTTCGGCGAAGCGGACGCGTTTAAGCCGGGTATGGTAACCGTAAGCAATATTAAAAAAGGCTTCGGTAATATCGCCGGTGTTACGATTCCTTTGTACGAGGGCGCGGATTTTTCGCGCGGTGATTACGATTTGTACGAAACTCCTCTGTGGATCGACATGGCTGCCGACAGAATGGAAAAAGCTCTGTCGCTCGATTTGGAAGCTGAAGTTTTGGATGAGCAGGTTCGCCTTCTTTCGAAAGAACTGCGCGTTACGACGCAGCGCGTGAACCTGTTCGAAAAGGTGAAAATTCCGGAAACCAAAGCGAATATAAAGAAGATTTCGGTTTACTTAGGCGACGAGCAGGTTGCGGCTGTCGTTCGGAGTAAAATTTCCAAAAAGAAACTGCAAAATGCCGCAAATATTAAAAAGGAGGCTGAAGAATGATTGTACCGATGAAAAAAGTCTCCATAGTCGTGTTGAATAAAGAACGCAAAGAGGCATTGCTCCGCTTGAAAAAATGCGGCGTAGTTCACCTTGAGACGCTCGAAGGTTCCGGCGAAAAACTTGCGGCATACAAAGAAAATGCGGCGAATGCGATTTCCGCTTTGTCGATATTGGGAGAAATCAAACTTTCCGGCAAAAAGCAAAATGCAGTCAGCCTTTCAAATGATGAGATTGCAAAAAAATGCGCGGATGTGATTGCACTTTCCGAGCAAAAGAAAAAATTGCAGGAAAACATTTCGTCCGATACGTCGGAACTTGAGCGGTTTACATATTGGGGCGAGCTTAATCCCGATGATTTTACCTACCTTCGCGAAAAGGGCATCGCACTCAAAATGTTTGAAATCCCCGAAGACAAATATAATCTTATTGAAGACGGGATTAAGACAATCTGTGTAAACCGTTTTAAGAAAACGGTACGTTTTCTTGCCCTTGATGACGGTGCAGAACGTCCGGCAGGACTTCCGCCGGAAGCATTTGAAGTTTCAATGCCGGCTTCTTCAACTGCTGCAATTTCCGAGAGAATCTCAAACGATTCGCAAGAAATCGCAAAGATTGAAAGCGAACTTGCCGCAAATGCAGTTTATATAAAGCAAATTGAAGCGTTTAAGAAGAATCTCGAAAGCGATATTTTGTTTGAAAACGTTTATTCCGGAATGGGACAGGAAAAAGACGGGAAGGAAACCGACCTTGCATGGCTTTCGGGCTTTGTTCCGGTTGACGAACTGGATGAATTGAAGTCCGTTGCGGCGAAAAATGCATGGGCTCTTGCCTATTCAGATCCTGCCGACGACGATGAAGTGCCGACGAAGTTGAAAAACAACGCTTTTGTCAGCTTGATTTATCCTTTGACGGACTTTTTAGGAACAGTGCCGGGCTACCGCGAATATGATATTTCCGGCTGGTTCCTGTTGTTCTTTACTGTTTTCTTCGGAATGATTTTCGGAGACGGCGGATACGGACTGCTTGTTACGGCGGCGGCATTTATAATGCTTGTAAAGGGCGCGGCAAGCAAAAAGCCCGTTTCTCCGGCTGCAGGATTGATGCTTTTACTCGGTCTTGCAACTGTTGTATGGGGACTTGTTACCTGCACATGGTTCGGACTTACACCGGCTCAGTTACCGAAATGGCTGGCGTCGCTGAGTATTCCGCAAATTTCGAATGCTTATGCGGATACAGTCTGGTTGCCATTTTGGGCAAATGATACGTCAAAAGGAACGCTTACAAGTGCGCAAAATATGCAGATTTTCTGTTTTACGCTTGCGTTTGTGCAGCTTTCCGTTGCGCACTTCAAAGGTATGGGCAGATATATAAAATCACTCAAGTTTTTCGGTGAATTCGGCGCGCTCATGCAGCTGTGGGGAATGTTCTACGTTGTTTTATCGATGGTCGTTAGTTCTTCCGTATTCGCTTTTGACGAAGTGATTTACGGCGTTCCGATCGGAAAAGTTTCCGTTTTGATGATTGCGGTAGGCTTTGCTTTAAGCTTTGTCTTTGCAAATTACGATGGAAGCGTAATCGAATCGATTATGGCAAGCGTAAAAGGAATAATTTCCGTACTGCTCGGTGTCGTAAATATTTTTTCCGATATCGTTTCCTACATTCGATTGTGGGCGGTCGGACTTGCGGGTGCGGCGATTTCCAATACGGTCAACACGATGGCTGGACCAATCTTGGGACACGCAATTTTGTTTGCGGCAGCGTTGTTGCTTTTGGTGTTCGGACACGGGCTCAACATGATTTTGAACCTGCTTTCCGTCATCGTTCACGGTGTCCGCTTAAACACATTGGAGTTTTCGACACACCTTGGAATGTCGTGGTCGGGCTTTAAATACAGTCCGTTCAGTGAAAAATAAACCTGCGTCGCAGGTAAAATGGGCGCGTTGCGTCTTCATGCAATAAATAATGGAATCTAAAAATTAGGATTCCGGATTATAAACGGTAACTTTAAGGAGTTAATTATGAATTTTGATTTCGGTATGCTTGGTGCTGCTGTTGTAATGGGAATTGCGGCTGTAGGTTCCGCAATAGGAATCGGAATTGCGGGACAAGGCGCAATCGGCGCATGGAAACGCTGTTATGTAAATAACAAACCTGCTCCGTTCATTTTGACGGTTTTTGCCGGTGCTCCGCTGACGCAGACAATCTACGGCTTTTTGCTGATGCAGCAAATGATTGCTTCTCAGAAGTCCGGCGGATTTTTGCTGGGCTTGGGTATTGCCAGCGGTCTTGCAATGATGTTCTCCGCTGTTGCGCAGGGAAAAGCCGGTGCCGCAGGTTCCGATGCTCTCGGTGAAACAGGTAAAGGATTTGCACAGTACATTATGGTTGTCGGTCTTTGCGAAACTGTTGCGTTGTTTGCAATGGTATTCTCAATGATTGTCTGCTGATTTTATCTTAAAAATAAAAAGCCGCCGGTTAAAGCGTGATTGCTTTGCGGCGGCTTTTTTTTTGCAGCCAAATTATGTATACTTTTCCCTATGCTGACGAAATTTAAAACCCCCCGTACGATTTTTATCGGCGGCCAGGGGAATATAAAGCGCATCGCAATCGGCGGAGACGCTCCTGTAACCGTACAGACGATGTGGAAAGAAGAAATTGCAAGTCTTGACGGAGATGACAGTGCGCTCACCGAACTCATAAAAAAAATCAATATTCTTAAATCGCTCGGATGCGATATTTTGCGCTTTGCTGTCCCCGACATGAAAAGTGCTGCGGCACTAGTTCAAATACAAGAGAGAACGGACATGCCGCTTGTTGCGGACATTCATTTTGATTATCGACTTGCGCTCGAATGCCTAAAAGGCAGTATTGCAGCAATCCGTATAAATCCGGGGAATATCGGAAGCCGGGAGAAAGTTGAAAAAGTTGTCGCCGCCTGTCGCGAAAAAAATGCCGTAATCAGAATCGGTGTAAACAGCGGAAGTCTTCCCAAAGATTTGCAGGAAGCCGTAGAAAACGGAACTATGCAGCGTTACAAAGCCCTTTCCGAAACAGCCGCCCGTGAAGCTGCCGTTTTTGAAGAACTGAAATTCGACCAATTTGTTGTAAGCATGAAGGCGTCAAGCGTAACAGAAACCGTAAAAGCTAATGAAGAGTTTGCGGCTAAATACGATATTCCCCTGCATATCGGCGTTACGGAAGCGGGCCCTCTTATCACAGGAGTAGTAAAATCGACTTTGGCATTTACAACGCTTTTAAATGAAGGAATCGGCAGCACAATCCGCGTAAGTTTGTCTTCAACTCCGGAAAACGAAATTATTACCGCAAATGAAATTTTGCGCGAATGCGGTAAACGTAAAGGCGGAGTTACGCTTGTATCTTGTCCGCGCTGCGGGCGATTGGGTTTTGACGTTCACGCATTTGTAGACCGCTGGCAAAACGAACTTGCCGCAATGAAAAAAGACATCACAATCGCAGTCATGGGCTGTGTAGTCAATGGACCGGGTGAAGGCAAACACGCGGATTTGGGTATTGCCGGTGCGGGGAAAAAAGCGATTATATTCAAAAAAGGAAAGATTATCCGAACGATTGATGTAAAAGATGCCGATAAAATATTTAGAGAAGAACTTGAATCTTTGTAAAATCAACTTTTATTTTCGATTCTATGGAAAAAAATTACTGCGTTTGGAATGATATGAAGAAAATATTTATTTTTATTTTGACTCTTTTTTTATCTGCGGAAGTTTTTACGGCGGCTTCTGAAAACTTTAGGGATTTTAGAAAATTGTTTTTGGATGCTCAAATTGCTTTTGATGCACAGGATTTCGGGCAGTCTCTAAAGCTAATCGAACTTGCCAAAAAAGCCCGCAAAGAAAGAATCGACTGGGAACTTACCACGCTTAAAAATTCTTTTAAGCCTGCGGAAGTAAAATATGCCGGAGATTCGCTGATTACCGTGAAATCCGTTCTTTCGGAAAAGCAAGATTATGATGCGATTGACATAATCGACTCGTATGAACGTTTTTACGGAAAGAACCGCTTTGAAGATTCTGTAAAAAAACTGCTTGCCTTTATTGAAACACAGTATCCTTATCCCGAAGCGGACTTCATGGCAGGTAAAATTTACCGCCTTGAGGGAGAATATGCATTCGCGCATAAATTTTACAGTCAAGCGTACAGAGATGCAGCGGTTTTGGATGTTGCCGACGAAAAATACGATATTCTTTATGCGCTTGCTGAAAATTCACTTGTTCAAAAAAAATATGAAGATTATGAAAAGTATCTTCTTTTAGTTGTAGGTTTGGGCAGCGACTATAAAAACGAAAGTCTTTTGGAAGCGATGATAAATACGATAAGAAGCCCTAAGCAGGACTGTATGGATAAATTTTTTACGCTTTATAGGGCGGATAATTATCGATTGCTGAAAGCTTATTATGAACTTGCAGAATATTACGGCAGTGCGGGCGAAAAACAAAAGACTCTAAGAACTTCGGCTTTATGTACGCTAACCGGTTTTTCGAGAATTTACAGCGTGATATCGGCGCGCAATCCCGAATTCGTGTTTACGGGGCTTTCTTCGCTGTTAAAAGAAGCATCGACTTATCCCGACATTGTTGATTGGGGAGTTGATAACAATGTATGGAAAGGATTTAATTTTTTTGCAGAAGAATGTTTTAGAAACGAATGCTCTGTTTTTGCCGTAAAACTTTATTCCGTACTGAAGGATTGCTCGCCAGAAAATTACTGGAAAGCGGAAGCTGCAATCAGACTTGATGCAATCACAGGAAAAACTGAAAATCAATAAATCTGTTCTGTTTATATTTCAAGCAGGTTTCTAATAATGCAGACCGATACCTATTGAAATCTCGTATGAACTGACACCTTTGCGCCAATCCTGATTCAATCTGCCTTTTATGCCGGGCATCTTTCTGCCTAAATCGACACCGAAACTGCCGCGCACTTGTATTCCTTTCCACCTAAGAGGATAGATAATCATTTCAAGCCCGCCCGATAAGAATCCGTCTTTATAAGAAAAATCCGTATCGGTCGCCCTATTCTTTATAAAAGCAACATCAACAAACGGCGAAAGCTGCAATTCCATATCGAAATATTTAACCAAAGGTACATGCTTAATAACCGGAACTTCTTTCCAATGTGCCTTAAAAATTTTTATCGGTAAATCAAGATTGATTACAACTGCCGCCGGTGTATCACAGGCTTTTTTATCTTCCGCACCGCTGCCGGAAGCAAAATACTGATCGTCTCTTATTCCTCTCAATCTTGAGCCTATATTTTTGCTTGTGTACATATAAGCAAATGCATAGATATCGGTTGCAATTCCCAATTGTTTGAATGCTTTATAAAATTTGATTTCTCCTTGCAGCCCCGGCGAAAATACAAATGTTTTGAAGTTGTAAGTATAAGATTGTGTAAGAGATGCGCTTACTCCGTTGCGGAAATTTTCAATCCAGTTTATGCGGGAGGCGGACAGCGTTTGTCCTATTCCCATTTCCGGTCCCAGCAAATCCGAATTTAATTCCGAAATTCCGTTATGATCCCAGTTATATGAGCCTTCGATAAACGGCGTATAATATATGCTGCCCCAGCCGGCGATTTCCTGAACACGAATAGGCACGGAAAGTTTTGCATATTCCACAAAATACGTTCCGTCGCCGTAATGAATATTTTTTCCGTTTATTACCGTATCTTCGTAATCAAGATCGCGTATAAAAGACTGATAAAATTCAAAGTTGAGCGGAAATTTATCATACGGCAGCGAGCATTCAAGTCCGGTTTTGAGTTTCCACTCAGGAGTTGTATTTCCGATTGTGTAGGATATGTCGATTACATTGTTCCATGAAGAATTTATTTTTCCCATTTTAAATGGAACGGCAAAGTCCGTACTGAAACCGAACTTATATTTTGCAGGCTCATCTTCATCTTTTGAATTTTGTACTACCGCAAAACTGAAATCTCCGGTGAGAGTTTCCATTAAACCTAAAAAATTAGTGTCTTTGACTTTAAGCTGGAATTTAAATCCGCTGTTTGAATTATATTTCGGGTAAGGAGCTACAAGAAGATGCAGCGAATCTTTTGCACCGACCTTTATAGAAACAGGAAGAGGTTCTTCATCATTTGATTCACCGACTGTAAAATCGACATTGATATCATCGAAAACTCTGGTATTTTCTACGCGCTGTTTATAGTCGTTTATGTATTTTATAAGTTCATCTTCATCTGCAAAAATTTTCTTTTTGTCTATATCAACCTTTCTTTCCAGTGCATATTTTCGTGTGCTGCCTTTAATTTCGTAGTCAACGTTTACAATTCTGTATGACGATGCAAACAAGTAAGGGGAAAAAAACGTAAAAAATAAAATAAAATGTTTTACTTTCATCAATATGCACCTTTGCCGTTTAGAACGACCCATACGGTTTTTATGATAATCCACATATCAAACCATGTAGACCAATTTTGAATATAATACGTATCAAGATTTATGCGCTCCTCATAGCCTGTGTCGGAACGCCCCGAAATCTGCCACATACCTGAAAGACCGGGAGTTACTGATAATATAAAGTCCGCATAATCACCGTATTTTTCCAGCTCGTCCCTTGTAACGGGGCGAGGTCCTACAAAACTCATACTTCCTGCAAGTATATTAAAAAGCTGTGGAAGTTCATCGAGACTGGTTTTTCTGAGGAATTTTCCGAGAGGCGTTACGCGCGGATCATTTACGAACTTTCTGTTTTCTTCCCATTCTTTTTTCATTGCAGGATCTGTTTTTAGAATGGTCTCAAGCATTTCCTGCGAATTGCTGTACATTGAGCGGAATTTCCAACATTTAATCTCTTTCCCGTTTTTTCCGACTCTTTTGTGCCCGTAAAATACATTGCCCCTTGAAGTCAACTTTACTAAAACCGCAATTATCAGCATCAACGGTATAACAAGCGGAGAAGAAATCACTATGATGAATAAATCAAGCAGGCGTTTTATAAATAAATTGCTCGCCCGCGTAAGATTATGTGTCGATGAAAAACCGATTATGCCGCCTATATCCCGTAAACTCATCGTACTTGTAAAAAAATCTTGCTTTTTCGAAATTGAAATTGTGTAGCGATAACCGGTCATTATCGGGCGGCGTTCACCGCAATAGTCGCATAGTATTGCAACCTTTATATTGAGTTCGCTTATTGTTTTACGAATTTCATCCGTATCGGGAAAAACCGGAATCTTTCCGTGCATGGAACATTCTGCGGCATTGCTGTCGATTATTACTGCCGGTTTATATCCCAAGTAAGGACGCTTCGAAAGTCTGTCTATCACTTCGTCCGCACTGGAACCGGTACAGTAAATTACGGCAGGTACTCCCCACCAGTTAAATCTTCCGAAAATATGCCGTGCAATTTCGCGCGATGCCGACATCCCGAAAGACGTAAGCGGAACTGCAAGCATAAATGCGGAAACAACCCCTTTCTTGGGGCTGTCGCGTACAATCTGTTGTGTTATTGTTATTATCGAATTTTCCGTACCGCCTGTCTGGAATACAATACTTATGCAAATTCCGATAAAACAAAAAGCCGAGCAGATAGAGAGTTTTCGTACTTCATCGGACGGAGAAATCATTATTCCCGGATAAAGACCGGCCGCATAGTAAACGATTATAATAAGCGGAAAATAAAAACTGTAATATATGAATGAGCGGAAATTTATAAGCGACGTATCGATTAGGTTTATAATTAAAAACGCAAGTCCTATATATATGAATAATGCCAACGCATCGGATAGTGCAAGTATGAATCCGGATAGAAAAGAACTTGTCCTGTTTTTATATGTGGTTCTAAAGT
Organism: uncultured Treponema sp.; assembly: GCA_963548875.1. Classification (GTDB taxonomy): domain Bacteria; phylum Spirochaetota; class Spirochaetia; order Treponematales; family Treponemataceae; genus Treponema_D. The sequence continues at coordinate 17,770 of CAUUVZ010000005.1, forward strand.
AGAAATTAAATTCGGATAAAGTCATAGGGCTTTTATTTTAATATAATTGATGTCAGCTGTCTACCAAATGCAAAAACTCGCACAATGCCTTTTAAAATACCCGGAACTCATAATGATTTTAATCCACTATGAAAAGCGTAAGCGCATAAATTTTTTTTATGCCGAGCGATTTAAGTGCCGCCGCACAACTTTGAAGCGTTGCACCTGTGGTTATAACGTCATCTATTATGCAAACTTGTGCCGGCACTTCGATTTTATTTGCGCCTTCTTTGAGCGCATAAGATTTTCCTATTGTGGAAAGCCGTTCGTTTCTATCGAGTTTTTTTTGTTCCGTCTCCGAAAGCCGTTTTAATATGCGCAGAATCTTAAATCCGTAGAAATACTCAAGAATTTTAAATAATTCTTCTATTTGATCCCAGCCGCGCTCGCGGATTTTTCCGTGTCTGGGCGGGACGGGAACAAGATAAAATTCTCCGTAATCCGCTTGCATTTGTGAAAGACGTTTTGCAATCCGCTCCGCAAAAAACGGCGATAAAACCCGTTCGTTATTGCGTTTCCATGCGGATAAGAGTCTCGTATTCCACAATCTGTACGAAAAAAGCGGAAAAATTCCGTCAATATTCAAATTGATTTTTCCATTGCGGCAATCGGTGCAAATATTTTGTTCCGAAATCAAAGTTTTTCCGCATACGGAGCAAAATCTTCCGTCAATAGCGGAAACCGAGTAAAAACGTATTCCGCATTCTTTGCAAACCGGAATTGCAATACAGTTTTTGCCGCAGACAATACATTCCGTGCCGCCGACGATAAATGAAAGCAATTTTGAAAATACTATCGACGCGCCATACCGAATATTGAAAATCGCTCTTTTTAATCTTTGCATAATAACTATTTAGCAAATTCCATTAAAAAAAAGCAAACATTCGGTATAAAAATCGGCATATAATCGCCGTATTTTTCAAATTAAGCAGGATTTAAACCGTCGCCTGCAACTTTGTAAAGCGTTCTGCATATTGAAGCATGGCTGCAAGCGGCACAATCTTCAAAGGGACGGACATTGCAAAATATGTCGTTTGCATTTCCTGACGGCGAAAAATCGTTTGCGGAGGCTTTTTCGTAAAAAAGATTGGCATATTCAAAAAAGGCTTTAAGCGTTTCTTCATAGTCTTCCGGCGTTTTTGAATGTGAACGATTGTCTTTTTTTTCCGCATCAAGCACCGTCGATGCGGTTTTATCTTTTATCGAAAGGAAAAGTGCTTTTGCCGCTTCCGATTGTTTTTGCGCGTTTACTAAAATGACATACAGCGGAATCTGAAAATCCGAAATTCTCCCTTTGTCGTCTGCAATACATGAAGAAAGTGCCGGGATTGAGGAGTTTGAATTTTTGTAATCTATTATGAATTTTTCAATATCGCCGCCGGATAAAACGCAGTCAATACGACCGAGATAATTGTAAAGACCGTCCTTTGATTCCGCTGAAAACCATGTTTCAAGAGAATCCGCTTTTGTTCCGCCGAAGCCCCCTTCATCCCGTTTTTTCAGCATAAAATGTAAAAAATCCAAAACGGCAAGAGCTATCGTTCGCGTTTGGCTTAAAAGCATTTCCTTTGCAAGGACGCTTCGGCTAAAATCCATTTCCGGAAGTTCAAGCGTTTCCCTCACGATTTGCTCAAGAGTCGATAGAATTTCCGTATCATTATCGAATATTCCCGCATCATTTACGCAAGGAAGATTTTCTTTCGATTCAAGATACGGGCGCATAAAGCGTTCAAGAACGGCATGATTTATATTTCCCATATCGAACGGCGACATTAAATCCGTATCGAGACTGTCTTCCTGAAGTCTGAGCACATTTTGAAAAATCCATTTGCGCGCACAAGGAAAAAAGTTTTTCATGTCGGATTGAGTAATCGACATCTTGACGCTTTGCGTGCCGTTCTTTTGTGCGCGGTTTTCGTATAAAACATAGTGAATTCGCCGGAGTGCGTCGTTTGAAAGCATCGGAGAGCCGTTTTTTGTATTCAACGTGCCGCTCCATTTTTCAAAAGCCGACTTTTGGCGTTGCGTAAGATAATCGGGTTCTTCTCCGTATAAAAACCAATTTTGTTCCGCTTTTATAAAATCTCTTTTATCCAAATCCGAAGTCTCTTGTTTGCAGAAATCATCGGTGGTGATTTTTAACGCATTGTGCGCAACCGCAAACCCTCCGAAACTTTGTTCGCTATAGGAAAATTGCGTAGTCCCGCCGGCTGCGGAGGAGTAGAGTCGTACGAACGGTTTTGATACGTCTCCTGTTTCCATCGTCGAATCCATATTGAGTTTTTCCCGTTTTGCACGGCTTAAAAAATCGAAAGTACTGTATTTTACGTCAAGATTTTTTTGCGACGAATCGATTATGAAATGGAACGGGAAATACGCTTGTGCGGAAAGCCGGTATGGAAATATCGAAATCCCTGTTAGCCGCTCTTGAGGCCGATAAGTTTTTGCGGAAATATCGCGTAGAAAAAAATCAAACGGAGATGAAATTGTAAGCGAGGCGGATGCGTATTTATCGTATGCTTCCGAAATAACCGACAGCTCCGTTATGCACCGGCTTATAATTTTATCGGATTCCGTCGAAAATTCGTTTTCCTCAAGATAATGTTCTTTAAATTCAAACCATGCAGTCCGTACCCCGTCGAATGTCGCCGCCTCGCACAAGCGGGTTATGTCTTCTTTTAAGCTGCGGTAAAATCTCAATTCAAGTTCGTTTTCCGAATCCGACTTCAGCGATTTTTCCCAGACATCCGTTTTTTTTCCGTTATCGTCGTAATACGGGCAAAGGCAGCGCATGCGGCTTCCGAGACGGATAAGACTTTCTTTAAGAATGCGGAAATTCAGTGAATCTTTTACGCCGGTTTTATTGCTGCCGGCATATTTCCACGGCACATATTCGTTTTGAAGTAAAACACGTACCGATTCAAACGAAAAGTCCGACGAATAACAATCTCCGATTTGTTTGAATATCGCACCCGCCCCGTTGGCTGTAAGGGCGATTCCTGCGCGGATTATAAACGGGACACAATAATTCTTCAGCTCCCGTTCAAGGTACGGGCGATAGGTTTGAATGTCGGGAACGCTAACGGCGATATCCGTCCAGTCGGCTTGTTTGGCGTCGATTATATTTCGGATTTTCAAAATCGTATAACGTAATTCCGAGCGCGCATCGGAATATTTTGTAACGGTCGGTTTAGTTTCTTCTTCCGGCAGAGAAACGATAACGGCGTTGTCCGCGTTTTCCAAAATCTCTTTGTATTCATGAAAATCTTCAAGAATTTCAGGATAAAAAACGACGAATTGCTTCCGTGTTTTTTGAAGGACGGGCGTAATCCATGATTGCTCAAACAAATTATTCTTTTCCAAAAAAGACGAATAGCGTTCGTAAAGCAAAAGGTAGTCGAGATTCTCCGAGTCAAAATCGGGTTGCGGAATAAAGCGAGTATAACGCTCGTGCCAAAGTTTTAAAAACGGAAGAAGTTTTGAAATCCAGTCGGTAAAAGAGAGCGCACTGTCCGCATAATCGGGAGAAATGATGCACTTAAATAAAGGTGCGCCTGCCGCTGCCGCGCGTTTATTTTCTTCGATAAGGGATGTAACAAACATTTTTCTTACGACGGACGGAATTGCGGTTTTTCCGTCGGAAGATGCATACAGATAGTCGGACTTAAACGTGTCCCATGCGACAAAACGTTCAAGAGCGACTGCAGACACTCCCGTAGCGGCGGGGTTGCGTACAGCCCAGTCCGACCATGTGTCGCAAGCTATATCAGATGAAAACACAAATATCGTGTCGTTTTTTTTAAGATATTCGCACAGTACACCGGATATTTCCGATGCGCTAATCTTTCGGCAAGTCATAGCAAGATTATATCATAAAGACGTTTTATTTTATCCGAATTTTTTTACATAAACCGATTACAAAAGACTTCCGTCAGCCATTGTGTAGGTTTTTATGTCTTTGCTTAATATATCGTTATCATGCGTTACGATTATTACCGCCGTACCTTCCGAATTTACAGTTTTTAAAACGTTCATTACGTCTTTTGTCGTTTCCGCATCCAGGTCTGAAGTAGGTTCGTCTGCAATCAAGACCGAAGGTGCGTTCATAAGTGCGCGCGCAATCAGCATACGTTTTGTTTCTCCGCCGGAAAGATTTTTAGGCAGTTCGTCTTTTAAGTCCGCAATTCCCATCATCTCAAGCAAGAATAACGCTCTGTCTTTTCCGTCTCCGTCCCGTTTGAATAAAAAATGCGGAAGGCGGACATTATCCGACACCGAAAGGTTCGGCAGGCTTCCTATGGTTTGCGGTACAAAGCCGATATATTCATTTCTGTAAAAACTTTTTTCACTGTCGGAAAAGTCAAAAATATTTTTATCATTGTAAAGTACCGTTCCGGAATCGGCATTTAAGAGTCCCGCAAGAAGATTCAATAATGTCGTTTTTCCGCTGCCGGAGCGTCCGCAAATAAATACGAATTCTCCTTTGGAAAGAGAAAAATTAACATCTTTTACGGCATAAAAATCTTCTTCACGGCGTTTAAAAGTTTTGCTTATATTTACGGCTTCCAAAAGCATGGCTATTTATCTTTACGCGCAAGAATCAAATATACCGCGTTTGCAAATATGAAAAGTCCCGCTACAAGAAAAACTGCAGGTTTCGTACGTACGTTGCACATCATAGTCGGCATTTTGCACGTTCCGATTAGGACTGTTTGTACGGCAACGGCATATAAAGCCGTCAAGATATTGGAAATTGCGATGCCGGTTTGTGCGGATTTTACAATGCAAAAGAATATGTTAAGAACCGCCAGTAAAATTCCCGTGCCGAATAATGCACGCCCCGTCCAAAAGCATTTCATCATTTTTGCGCCTTCTTCCGCACGGCAGACCGGTGCAATTTTATTCGGTAAAAGAGCGAGTATAACTCCGAAAAGGATAAACATCACCCCGAAAACATACTTTTTCTTCATTTACAGTACCTCCAAGTTGTAAACATATCCTAGTGGAAAGATAGGTTGGTGTCAATTAAAGAGATTTTGGAGAAAATCAAAAGCATTCGATTGATTTTGAGGTGTTTTGCGCGGGCTTACGCTTTCTTTATTTTGAAAGTTTTAGGTTCAATTTCGCGTAACGCCGGAATGGTGAGTTTTGAAAACGAATAAAAGTGTGCGAAGGCGAGGTTCCGGCTGCATGCCGTTTCGAGCGTTAGGGTTGCGGACGCCTTCTCTAAAAGCTCGACCACGACATATAGTGCGAGTTTACGGCGCAAACTCGGTAGTGAGCAGAGCGAACGACCTTCTCGTCGAAAGCATAACTTTATTCACGCATACTTTCAAAACTCGACATTCGACCTTTTATTTTGTTGAGCAAAAGTCTTGCTTCCGCATTGCGTGGGTTTAAAATAAGCGCATATTCCGCCGAAAGGCGTGCATTTTTAAAATCGTTTATCGAATTGTAAAGTTTTGCCATGCGGTACATAACGAAAGACTTTGTGTTTAAATTTTCCGCCTGTCCGGCACATTTCGAATATAAATCGATTGCATCGTTTCTGCGTCCCAGCGAATTATAAATAAGAGCAAGATTTATGCACGCCGAATCCGATGCCGTCGGCAAAACGCTGCGCTTTTCTTCCGCGCCGTTTCCGAAGACGCAATATTCATAGAGTGATAACGCATCGTCGGCTCTGAGATAACTTGATGCAAAATAGGCTGCATATTCCGCTTCCTTTGCGGAAAGTGCTTGCACGTTTTTTACGGTATCTTCCCAAAAAGATTCGGGCTTAAAGCCGTATTTTGCCGCCGTATATTTATAAAATATGCCGAATGCGTCATCGTAATTTTTACGCTGCAGTAAAAAACTTTCGGCAAAGTCAAACATGGGTTCTGGATAAACAGAAGGTGCGGTTTGCGTTTGTTCAAGCGATTTCCATAAATCCGCGCGTTTATCTTCTTCCGACAAAGATTTATCCATTTTGTATTTAAGATTCAGACGGATAATAAAAAGCAGCGTATTATTTGTGTGAGCAAGACTTTTATCGATTCTGTGTACGGCATCTTGAATGGGAATTTTTACGCGGTTGTCGTATTTTTCCATTTCCAGAGTTGCAAGTCCCTCATCGCGCAGTTGAAGCTGCTCATAGTCTTCCTCTCGCGGCGTATTGCTGCGAAGCGCAAAATCCGCGTAAGTTGCAAGAGCCGGAATATAATCTTCCCATGTGTTTACGGTAAAGATAAGCAAAGCGGCGCATTTTGCGTCATCTCCGTTATTTTCCGCATAACGCGCACTGTTTGTAAATACGGCTTGTAGAAAACCTTCGGATTTTTGCAGATCCGTAAGCGACCATAAGCCGTCTTTGTCCGTAAGAGAATTTAAAATCTCTTGCCGGACTTCTTCCGCCGCTTCGTCATTCCGTATTAAAGTGTGAGAATCCGCAGCAAGGCTCAGGATTTTCGGCAAAGATACGCGACGCTTAAATTTTGCGGGAGCGGAGCCGTAAATATTCGCCGCGCGGAGCGCATAATCGGCGGATTCTTCAAATCTTCCGGAATCATACATAACTTCCGACCAAAAATATGCATCGTCCGCGCTGTAAGATTCTTCAGGATGAATTGAAGCCGCTTCCGAATAATTTCCGTTCACAAGGCGCAGTAGTGCACAATTTCTTAGCCAGACGGCATTTTTTGAACCGACCCATGCGTCATAAAATACCGGAAAATAATCTTGCGCCGAAAAATAAAAATTATCCGAAGGCTGAGTTTGATTTTTTTCTTCCGCCGACGAACGCAATACGGCTTCGGAATAAATCGAACCGTAACGTGTTCCTCTCAAAGATTTTCCGTAGGATAGCGCATCGGAAATGCGTCCTTTTCGCATACAAAAGTTTGAATAGACCGCCAGAAGTTCTTTATTGTCGGGATTTTTTTTAATTGCGGAAAGCAATATCCGTTCGGCACGGGTATCTTCGCTTATGAGCCGGTAGCGTCTGTAGATTCCGAGTTTAGTCCACGAATCGTAAGCATATTTTTCGACTTTTTCCAGCTCTTTAAGAGCGTCGGTGAATTGCCGTTGGCTTATAAACGCATCGATTCTATCTAAATCAGAGTTGAGTGATTTTCGTTCCGCATTTATCGAGCACGACAAAAAAAACGCCGAGATTAAACATACAGCAATAATGCATATACAACCTCCTCGCCGTTTTTTCATCTCACCCTCGATTTTCATTAGATTGTCGCAATGTCTTTTTTGATTCCGTCAAGAATTGCATTTGTAAATTTATAAGAATCGTCCGTGCCGTAGTCTTTTACGATTTCAACCGCTTCATCAATAACAACGGAAGGTGATGTTTCTTTTTGATAAAGCAGCGTATAAGTGCTGAAGCGTATGACTGCAAGCGCAACTTTATTGATTCTATCTATTCTCCATTTGCCGGACAAGTGATTTTCAATTATACCGTCTATTTCCTTGATGTTTTCGAGAGTTCCGCTGATAAGCATTTTTGCAAAATCGAAAGTTTCCTGCCTTTTTTCCGCCGGAAGCTCATTGAATTTTAAAAGCAATTCCGTAAATATCGGAGTTTCTTCTCCGGAATCGGACGTTTCCGGAGAAAGGTCGGGTTCTATCCATGAGAAAGAAAGCAATTCGTCTTTCGGAGTTTTTACGGCTTCCCAAGAATATAAAGATTGAAACGCCAGTATGCGTCCGATTCTTCTTGACACTTTATTCCTACCAACTCAAAAGTTTGTCAAGCTCCGCACCTTTCTTTTTGCGGTCGACATTTTCCGGAGTATCAAGACTGTCTGCAATTTCCTGCGCTGCGGCTGTAAGATATTCGAGCTGTTTGCGCTGCGCCAAGGTCTGTTTGATATAATCGTAAACCACAGTTGTCGATTCCGGCTGAATAATATCGCTCAAACCCAGCATCTTTGCGTCGTATTTTCTTACAACGGAACAGAATATAAACGAATCGTCGCGTTCTATCAAATCCGTCGTATAACCTTTATCCTTTGCAAAGAGGTCAAGCAGTTCCTGGTATGTAAATTGAAGCTGCTGTGCGCTCGTCTGGTTTTTATTTATAAGAATTTCGCCGGATTGGAAGCCTGACTTTTCCTTTTTAGAATCCACAATAAGCTGATTTACGGTCGCTTTTTTATCTTTGAATCTTTTGTAAATGTCGTTTGCTTTTACACGTGCACCTTCAGCATCCGTTCCTTTGGGAACAATTACGACAAAAAGTTTTGCCATATCCGTCCACACAAACGACGCTTTGTTCAGCTCATAAAAAGCGCGGATTTCTTCGTCAGACGGAGCAACCCTTTGCAATTCATTTTGACGCTGTGAAATAATATATTGCTGGGCGATAAGCTGATTTTTTATATATGCTTTGTACTCCGAAACGGTCATGCCGGATTCCTGCTTCATGTATTCTTCCAAAGTCATATTCATTGTAGACTGAATTTCGCGCTCCAAGTCCTGCTGCGTAATATTCGCATTTTCCTGCTGAGTAAATTGCTGCAGGAAGCGTTGTTCGATTGCGCTGTCGGGAATTGTAATTCCGGCTTTTTGTGCAGCCTGTGCTACAAGTTTTTCTTGAATCATTGCGTCAAGAACCTTTTTGCGGTCGGCGACGGAAAGAGGGGCATTCCTCTGCATTTGATATGCTTCTACTCTGGTTTTAAGCTGTTTTACGGTAATGCTTTCGTTTTTATTGAGTTTGACTACAGCAAGGACTTGTAAATCAGACTGAGCAAAAACAACAGCCGCAGAAAATACGGCAATAAGCGCAAGTGCTAAACGTTTCATATAAAATCCTTTATTTCTTTTATTTTGCATTATTATACTATAGGACAATAAAACTATCCAACAGTAATAAAGTTACAAATTTCAATTGCCGTCTTCGGAATGCTCCAACGGAGTTCCGCCGGAAATAACCGCTCGAATTCTTCGCACTCCGGCCGAAGATGATTGTTCTTTTGCTATGCGGAATTCCCCGATTTGGGCAGTATGCTGCACATGAGGCCCTCCGCATACTTCTTTTGAAAAGTCTCCTATAGAGTACACTTTGACTTTTTCACCGTATTTGCTTGTAAATAATGCGCGCGCGCCGCAAGCTTTTGCTTCATCAAGCGTCATTACGGACATTGTTACAGGCAAATCCTTTTTAATCTGTTCATTTACGATGTCTTCCACGCGCTTAATCTGCTCAGGTGTCATCGGTTCCGGGTGAGTAAAATCAAAACGCAGGCGTTCATCGTTGATATTCGATCCTTTTTGCGCAATGTGTTCTCCCAATACGAGAACTAACGCTTGCTGCAGCAAGTGGGTTGCGGTGTGATACTTTGTCGCCGTATCGGAGTGTTCCGCAAGTCCGCCCTTCGCGGCTCCTGCTTCAAGCGTTTTAGACGCTTCCTGATGCTTTTTTTCCGCTTCCTTAAAACCTTCCGTATCGACGGAAAATCCGTTTTCTGCTGCAAGCTCCTGCGTAAGTTCGATAGGAAATCCGAATGTATCGTAAAGTCTGAATGCGACTCTGCCGGGAATTTCCTTTTTAGGATTCTTCATAAGATTCGGGAGCAGCTTTTGGAATTCCGCTTCGCCTTTGCGCAATGTCTCACGAAATTTGTTTTCTTCCGCCGTCAATTCCGTGCAGATTTTATCGTGATTCTGCGAAAGCTCCGGATAAGCAATCTTAAAATTTTCGATTACAGCTTCTGCAACGCGCGTAAGAAACGTATTTTCAATTCCGAGCTTACGTCCATGCCGCACTGCGCGCCGTATCAGTCGCCTGAGAACGTATCCTGCGCCGATATTCGACGGAGTTACGCCCTTTTGGTCTCCCAGTATAAATACTGCCGCGCGCGCGTGATCCGCAATAATTCTTACGCTTTTGTCCTTTTCTTCATTGTCGCCGTAATTATATTTTGCAAGTTCTTCTATTGAATGAATAATAGGCTGAAATACTTCCGTAAGATAAACGCTGGTTTTTCCTTGAAGAATGCAGTTTGTGCGCTCAAGCCCCATGCCTGTGTCTACATTGCGCTTGGGGAGAGGCTTTAATGTTTTTTCATCGACTCTGTTATACTGCATGAAAACATTGTTCCATATTTCCATCCAGTGTTCACTGTCGGTGCTTTTATTCGAATTTTCAGGCGGAATTCCTTCTCCGACCCAATAAAATATTTCCGTGTCGGGACCGCACGGACCTGTCGGCCCTGCCGCCCACCAGTTGTCGCTTGCAGGAAGATAAGCGATTCTGCCTTCCGGCATTCCGTTTTCTTTCCAATATGATGCGGCATCCTCGTCGCGAGGTGCGTTGTCGTCCCCGGCAAATACCGTAACGGAAAGCATACGCGGATCAAGTCCCAGCCATTTTGAATCGGTCAAAAATTCATAGCTGAACGCAATCGCTTCCTTTTTGAAATAATCGCCAAGCGACCAGTTTCCGAGCATTTCAAAACACGTCAAATGACTTGCGTCTCCAACTTCGTCGATGTCGCCTGTGCGTATACATTTTTGGTAATCCGTAAGTCTGGTTCCTGCCGGATGCGGTTCACCGAGAAGATACGGAACGAGCGGGTGCATTCCCGCCGTTGTAAAAAGCACGGACGGATCATTTTCCGGAATCAGCGATTGTCCGGAAATTTCAACATGATTTTTGCTCTTAAAAAAATCGATATATTTTTTACGAAGTTCGTTTGCTGTCATGGTTGCCTATCGTATTGAGGCATTGATTTTGTGTCAAGGCTGAATGAATGCCGATATTTTCGCTACTTCTTTGATGCTTCTTTCAATTTAATCGGCGTGCTATACTCGTTTTATGATGACTACAACGACGAATACACTGGATAAAAACGCATTTGCGGAACAAATGCTTGCGTTTATCGAAAAAAGTCCGTGCAATTTTTACGCGGTAAAAAATCTTGCCGACGAATTGACGGCGGCGGGATTTACTCGCCTTCACGAAAATCACGCGTGGCCGCTTGAGCGCGGCAAAAATTATTTTGTAACGCGCAATTCTTCTTCAATTATATCGTTTAAGCTGCCGGAAAAAGCGTTTAAGGGATTTTTGCTCTGCGCTTCCCACAGCGATTCTCCGTGCTTTAAGGTTAAAGAGGGCGGCGGCATCGCGGCGGAAAATCTCTACACCAAACTGAATGTCGAAAAATACGGCGGAATGATTATGGCTCCGTGGTTTGACCGTCCGCTTTCCGTTGCAGGAAGGCTCATCTGCAAAGCGCAGGGCAGGCACGACGGGCAAGACGGAGGCGCCGGAAACGCAATCGAACTTGAACAGCACCTTGTCAACATCGAGCGCGACCTTGTGATGATTCCGAATCTCGCCATTCACATGAGTAAGGATGCGCCTTCGGCAAACGGGTTCAACGTTCAGGAGAATATGCTGCCGATTCTTTCGTGCGGAGATGCGGCTCAGGCGGATTTGAACGCGCGCGGCGGACTTTTACATCTTGCGGCGGAGGAAGCGGGAGTCGCGGAAGACGACGTTCTTTCATTCGACTTGTACGTGTATAACCGCGACAAGGGGACGTTTTGGGGCGCGGAAAATGAATTTATCGCAAGCCCGCGATTGGACGACCTTGAGTGCGCGTTCACGACGTTTCAGGCGTTTTTGGACGCGCAAAATGACGAATACGCAGCCGTTCACTGCGTTTTTGATAACGAAGAAGTCGGAAGTTTGACGCAGCAGGGCGCGGATTCTACTTTTTTGCGCGATACGATCGAACGGCTGTGCGCCTCTTTCAATATGGGAAGCGGAGCATTGAATCAAATGCTTGCCGACAGTTTTATGGTCAGCGCGGACAACGCTCATGCAGTCCACCCGAATTATGCGCAGGTTGCCGATCCCGTAAACCGTCCCTTTGTAAACGGAGGCCCCGTCATCAAGTTCAATGCGGCGCAAAAATATACGTCGGACGCGGTGAGCGCGGCGCTGTTCAAAACCGCCTGCCGGAATGCGGGCGTGCCGTTTCAAATCTTTACCAACCGCTCCGACATGGCAGGCGGTTCGACGCTCGGCAACATCAGCGCGCGGCACGTTTCCATTCCCTCCGTCGATATCGGCATTGCGCAATGGGCGATGCACTCGCCGTTTGAAAGCGCGGGCGCAAAAGACCCCGAATTGATGAAAAAGGCAATAAAAGAATATTATGAAATACACTGGAGGCTGTATGAATGACTGCATTTTTTGCAAAATCTTGAAAGGCGAACTGCCGTGCATGAAAATCTATGAGGATGAGCACACAATGGCGTTTTTGGACATCGCAAAAGACGTTGACGGGCATATTCTCGTCATTCCCAAAAAGCACGTTACGAACATCCTCGATGCCGACGGCGAAACTCTTTCGCACGTCATGAACACCGTCAAAAAAATCGGTGTGCACCTTACGGAAAACTGCGGCTACGAGGGCATGAACATCTTGAACGCCAACAACGAATGCTCAGGTCAGACGGTTTTCCACCTGCACATTCACGTCATTCCCCGTAAACACGGCGACGGCGTTGCAGGCTTCCCGAAATTTGCCGGAGCCAAGCTCCCGCTTGAAGAAATGTGCGAACGGCTGCGGATGGATAAGATTAAAGCTTAAGCGGACAGTGCGGCCTTTTGAGCGGGTTTGCCGTTAGGGAAATTCGTGCGGGCGGCGCACCGTTGTGTCCGTAAGACCGATAGCAACCGCCCGCCGTTTTCCGCAAATTAAACGAAGATTCTAGTTGCCGGCAAATACGATACCCGCTTGTTTTCTTGCTCCTTCTACAATGCTGCATACTGCGGCGGAAATATCGAGCATAGCTTCCGCACGCTTAATATCTTTGGCGTCAATGATTTTTACGAATTCCATAAACTCATGCAGCATACGGTGTTCGCATGCGAAATCGAAAGAGCGGACATCGCCGGCATTCGTAGTTAAAACAAAACTTTGCATCGCATTTGCAGGCATAGGTATTGTGATATTTGCCTTGTCGCCCTGTATGGAAAGCTGCGTCGGTGCGTTGCAGTCTTTTGCGCCGATGCAGACAACCTTAAAATCTCGGTAATCCATCAACAATACGCCGCTGGTATCAATGCCTCTTTGAATGTTTGCGGCGTAAGTGCAGTTTTGCGGTTCTCCAAATAAACCGGCTGCAAAATGAATATTGTAAACATTAAGATCCATCAAAGCTCCGCCTGAAAGCTGCGGATCAAAAACGGCAGGCACTTCTCCTGCCTTAAATCGGTCATAGCGGCTGGAATATTGACTGTAATTGAGGCTGACTATCTTAATCTCTCCCAACTCTTTTATTTTTTTCCGAAGGGCAATATATGCCGGCAAATAGTGAACCGTTACAGCTTCAATTAAAATCAAGCCTTTGGAAGCAGCCGCATCTCGGAGCGTTTGAAATTCACGAACATCAGATGTTATCGGTTTTTCAAGGATGACGTTTTTGCCCGCCTCCAATGCTTGTTTTGCAAAAACAAAGTGAAGGTGATTGGGCAACGCAATATAAACCGTGTCCGTGTCGGAATCGAGCATTTCACAATAATCGTCAAAAACCTTAGGGATTCCGAATTCCTCAGCCGTCTTCAGGGCTTTTTCTTGATTCCTGCCCCAAATACTCAGCGATTCCAGCGGAACTTTGTGCAAAGTCTGCATTAAATCACGCACAATCATGCCTGTTCCGACAATCCCCAGTTTCATAAATCCCTCCCGAAAGCCTGCATTAAATCTGCATTTTAAAGACCGAAAGCCTAAGCGCGATTTTCAACGACTTTGATATCGAGCTTATATTTTTTTAGCATGTTCAGCTGTTCTTCGGTGATGCCGTAATCCGTTATTATATGGGAGACCCTGTCCAGCGAGCCTATGTCGAAATTGTGCCGTATCCCGATTTTCGTACTGTCGGCAAGAACGATAACCGATTCGTTTGCTTGCGAAATCATACCGGAATTTACGGCGGTTTCCTGAAACAGCGCGGTACTCAAAATGCCGTCCGGGCTGATACCGCTTACGCCTATAAAACATTTGTTTGCGCGTATGTTTTTTAAAGCCCCCAATGCAATCGGTCCGACCATAGAATGCTTGAACGTATTTATTCCGCCGCCCGTAAAAATCAGCTCGTACTTTGCGTCGTCAACGGTGTGCAGCGCGTTTGCATTATTCGTTATTATCGTTATGCTCATGTCGGCAAGAATGCGAAACATATAAAACGCGGTGGTGCTGCTGTTTATAAGAATGGTATCTCCCTCTTTTACCATTGAAGCGGCGTATTCGGCAATCATACGTTTTTTTGTCTCGTATTCGTCGTTTTTGTCATTGGGGAGCGCATAAGAATTCTGCATAAGGTGTAGAGTCTGCTTTTCGGTCAAAAGACTTTTAGCGCCTCCGAAAAAGCGTTCAGCCTTACCTTGTGCAGCAAGATCATCTAAATCCCGTCTTATCGTCAATGCGGAAACATTTAATTCCGCAGTCAAATCTTCGACTATCACGGAGTGTTCCGCGCTCAGCTTTTGAAGAATATAATTATGTCTCTTCGCTATTACCGATCTGCTACTTTTCATTACGCGCCCACTTTTATAGAAAAATTACTTTTTATATTTTATAAGATTATGCCGAAGTTTGAAAAACTCGACATTCGACCTATTAAATATCATAAAACGATAATAAAATCAAATATAACGCGAACATCATTGCCTAAAAACTTGCAATAAGTCTTTTAGACTAGGTCTGTCTAAAGACTTTAGATAAGGCGGGATAAACATCTTATCCCGAGTTTGATAAAGCCATTATCCCGGACGAGATAAACACTTTATCCCGAGTTGGATAAACATCTTATCTCGAACGAGATAAAGCTCTTATCCCGAACGAGGTAAAACTCTTATCCCGAGATTGCTTAAATTTTTCCCACTTGAAGAATAATTATGCCTTTTGTAAAATCTGAAAAGCTGAGGGAGAAACTTAAATATACGTCTTTAGATTCTGCCGCTTGCCGCATTATTAACGTTCATTACAAAATACTCAAAATCCATAAACACAAGGGAGTAATATGAAAAGGAGATTTTCAATCAGCGCAAAAGTTGCGCTCCTATTCGGTCTGCTGTTTTTATCTACCGGAATTTTACTTGAAATTGCCGCAATAAGGATTTCACGGGCGGCAGTTGCTGCAAAAATCGAAGCGCATTTACGGGATAACGCGCTGTACATTGCGGCATTGTTGGATGAGCAAGGGACGGAATTTATGAAATTCTTCCAAGGACTTGCACGTATTCCAGAATTGAGAGACGAATCGATACCGTTTAGCCAGAAAGCAAAGGATATTGCAAAAGAATTGTCGTTCGGTTCAAATGCGGAAAACATAACGGTCTGCGATTTAAATGGAAAAAGATATGATTCTTCCGGCTCCGTTTACGATGTAAGCAATATGAACTGGTACAAAAGCGCAAAGAGCGGTAAGAATGCAATTACGGAACCTGTCGTAACCGGTAACACAGGTGATTTGCATATTACTTTTGCAGTTCCCGTTTACGACGACAATAAAAGAGTCGTCGCCGTTCTTGCCAGCGAAGTTTCGGGGCTGCTGCTTTGCAATGCGATTAAAAATATCGTTATAGGTAATACGGGAGAATGTTATGTGCTCGGACCTACGGGAACTACGATTGCACACGGAGATTCGTCCATGGTTGCAAAACAATTTAATCCGATTAAAGCAGGCGAAAGCGATTCTACCTATGCGTCCATGTCGGAATTTACAAAGACCGTTTTGAATTCAAACGAAAGTAAAACCGGAAGATACGTGTATCTCGGTACAGAATATATAGCTGCCAATGCATTGATGAAATCTACAGGGTGGACGGTCATTATAAAGACTTCGGCTGCACAAGCGTTTAAAGACATTTCAAGAATGCGCATACTGCTGATAAGTTTTTTCTCTATTACATTTACAATCGTAATAATTATAGTGTTGATTATGTCGATTAAGATGATAAGCCCGCTTAAAAAGACCGTATCAGCATTGAGAAAAATATCGGAAGGCAACGGTGATTTGACTGTAAAACTTTCCGTTTCCGGTAACGATGAACTTACGGATGTAGCGGAAAGTTTTAATCGCACAATAAGAAAAATCGCCAGCACAATCAGAACAATAGGAGCGCACACGGTAGTATTGCAGGAATTCGGAGAAGATCTTTCTGCAAACATGACGCAAGCTGCCAGTGCACTCAATGAAATCACTTCGAACATCGACGGTGTAAAACAGCAGGCAAAAAAGCAGTCGGACAGTGTTACCGAAACAAGCGGCACGATTACAAACATAATCAATACGATTGAACTGCTGAACTCAAGTATCGAAAGTCAATCTGCAAGCATTGTTCAATCTTCCGCGTCTGTGGAAGAGATGGTTTCAAATATAGCATCAATTACAAAATCGCTTGAAAAGAGCGATAAAATGGTCAAACTTCTTGCAGAAACGACCGCCGAAGGCAGAACGACAATGCAGACTGCTTCCGCCGTTACGGAAAAAATTATTGAAGCGTCCGGCGGTTTAATCGAAGCAAGCAATGTAATTCAAAATATTGCAGAGCAGACGAATCTTCTTGCGATGAATGCTGCTATTGAGGCGGCTCATGCAGGTGAATCCGGAAAAGGCTTTGCCGTCGTCGCAGATGAAATCCGTAAGCTGGCGGAAGAATCCAGTATGCAAGGCAAAAATATAACCGAAACGCTGAAAAAACTTAGCGACGAAATATCGGGGCTTTCTTCGTCTTCCAGAACGGTTGAAGAAAAATTCAATGCGATTTTCCAGTTGTCGGAAGACGTGCGCAGTATGAGCGCAGAACTTACATCCGCAATGCGTGAACAGGAAAACGGCAGCCGTGAAGTCCTTTCGGCAATAAAGACGATAAGCACAGCCAGCGCAGAAGTAAAAAACAGTTCCGATGAAATGATGAACGGAAGTAAAGGTGTTGCATTCGAGCTTCAAAAACTTGACGGACTCACTTCCGTTATAAAAGACAGTACGAGTGAAATGTCTATCGGCGTAACGGAAATCAACAAAGCAATGCAGGCGGTAAATCAACTTGCGACGAAGAATAAAGACAGTATTGTAGGTCTTTCCGGCGAGGTTGGAAAATTCAAAATAGAAGAAACTCGCTCAAACAATGCAATCGCTGAAAATCCTGACGGAACTATCGATTTTGAGACAGCTATTGCCCGTCATTCCGAATGGAAATTCAAACTGCGCGGAGCAATTACGCGGAAAGAAAAACTGGATGCGGAAACGATTTCACGTGACGACTGCTGCGTACTCGGAAAATGGATGCACGGAACTGCGATGGAAAAATATGGAAGGCTTGAAAGTTTTAAACGCTGCCTTTCAGATCATGCAAAATTCCATAAAGAGGCGGGACTTATTGCGGCTGCAATCAATGCTGAAAAGTTTTCAGAAGCGGAGAAAATGCTGGATACCGGCACTCCGTACACCTTAGCATCTCAATCTGTCCGTGAAGCGATAATGCAATTTCAGAAAGAAACGAAATTATGATGCCGAAACTCGAGCTTTGACAACAGCGGTAAAACGCTCCGTTGCAGACAAGTGATTTTTGTCCGTTCGGCAAATATTGCTTGTCTGCTTGCGTTTAACGCATAAGTCCTGGAAAACACACGTGCGGCGCGACTTGTTTGCGGCTGCGCTTGCCGTTATAATTTTTTATATGAAGAAAATTGCTGTAATTACAGGCGCAAGCTCCGGTATGGGACGTGATTTTGCGCTTCTTTTGAATAATTTTTTTAAAGTTGATGAAATATGGCTAATGGCACGCCGTAAAGAACGTCTTATTTTGCTTGCAGAAGAAATGCAGTCGCATGGGAATATGCCCAAAACGCGCATAATTGAAGCGGACATATCCGGAAAGAGCGGTGTAAATATGTTTGCGGAATTGCTTGAAGCGGAGAATAAGAACAGCGGGGACTTTGAAATCTCACTGCTTATAAATAACGCCGGATTCGGAACTTACGGAACTTTTGAAGAGACTCCGCTTGATACGGAACTTAATATGATTGAACTTAACTGCATAAGTCTTACAGGGTTTTGCGGAATTGCACTAAAATATATGAAAAGCGGTGCGCATATTATAAATACTGCAAGTCTTGCAGCCTTTCTACCGCTGGGGAATTTTGCAGTATACGGAGCGACTAAATCATTCGTTTTAAGTTTTTCCACCGCCCTTGCCGCTGAATTAAAGCCGCGCGGCATAAGCGTATGCGCCCTGTGTCCGGGCCCTGTAAGCACGGAGTTTGCAAATATTGCTTCGGGCGGCGCACGTAAAGAAGTTCTGCACGGTCTTTCCGGTCGGAAAGTTGTAGAACATTGTTTAAAAAAAGCTTCAAAAGGTAAATATATTGCAATTATGGCTTTTAAATGGAAATTCAAAGCGTTTATGAGCCGCTTTATCGGCAAATACGCAGGCGCAGATTTTACTTTCAAATATTGTAAACGCCCTCATAATTGAATTTTCTGTAGAATTATGACGCAAAATAATGTATTATCTGCCAAAGTTAGCCCCTGCTAATATCTCTTACGCCGATTTTATGTTTACAAAAGCAAAATTATCATATAAAAGCGGCGGAATAAAAAATTAAAACTTAATTTTCATATAAAAATTAAAGGAGCATGAAAAAAAATGACCGGAACGGCGGAATTTATGCGCCGCATGATTTTAAGCGGCGGTGTAATCAATCTTGTTATTATTGCGGAATACATATTGATGCTGATAATAGTTTCGGAGCGGCTCGTATATTATCTTTCAACTTCTTACAACAGAAGAAAACTGTTCACAATTCTCAATTCTCTCGAATCGAAAAATTGCACGGATTTGTCTTTAGATATTCCGCAAAAAAAATATAAGTCGGCAGCTCCGTTTGCTCTTGCCGCGTATTTTTTTGCAAATAAAGATATGGATAGCGTGCAACTTAACGAAGCACTTGATAGAAAAGTTCTCGGGTTCAGCAGACGTTTAAATGCCCGCCTTGATATGCTTTCCTTGCTCGCAAATATCGCACCTTTGTGCGGACTTTTAGGAACCGTTACAGGACTTATGGCGGCATTCGATCAAATTCAAAAACTCGGAGGAGCGGTAAACATAAGTGCTCTTGCGGGAGGAATTTGGAGCGCGATGATAACAACCGCTACGGGTTTACTTGCAGCCATTCCCGCACTTGTTGCAGTCAGACTTTTTGAACGTGAACTTTCAAAGCGCATGGACGACGTAACGATGATTCTTTCGATTCTGAAACAAAAATATCGTCCCGATACGCTCGGTTCGGATGCTTCCGAATTATCGGGAGAATAAAAAATCACTATGAAAAACTATACTAAGCAAAGCAAAAGGGAATCTTCGGTAAATATCACTTCTTTAATAGATGTAATATTCATGCTTGTGATTTTTTTTATGATAGCTTCCACATTCAACAAAACCGCGATTCCCGTTTCTCTGCCTAAATCGAACACGGAATCCGAGACTCCCGTTCATACAATCGGCGTTACGGTTGATTCTGCCGGGAGCGTTTATGTAAACGATGTGCCGGTGCCGGAAGATGAGTTGATAACTAAAATCCGAGAAGCGATTACGCAGGGTGCGGATAAAAACGCCGTACTTTATTGCGATGAAGATGTACGTCTTTCCAAAGTCGTAAGCATAATCGACGCGATGAACGGAGGAGGAGTTGAAAATGTCGCCGTTAAGACCCGTAACTCGGAATAAACGGATAATACTTACTTTTGTTGTTTTTTTTCTTCTTTTGCTTATCCATATTCCGCTTTTTATGAGTATACGTTTTTCTCCCAAAGTGAGCGCAACCGTAAGCAAAAGCGGTAATAACGTCGTTATGAGCATTAAGGGCGGAGTTTTGCAAAAAAAGAAAACCGAAACGGTGCGACAAAAAAGCATCAACGAAAATAAGGCGTCGAAAGTTGTTGAACAAGATGTTCGGCAGGAAGAGAGTGAGAGCGTAGAAGATACTTTTGACGAAAGTACGGAAGAATCTTCCGGCGGTACCGGAGATGCCGAAACTTTATATGAGGAAGGAATCGAAGATGTCCGCATGAAAATTGCCGAACAGATTCAAAAACACAAGCTCTATCCTATGGCGGCGCGTAAACGTGCGCTTGAAGGCGATGTCGAGCTTGCATTTACGGTTCTAACCGACGGAACTGTAGAAGAACTTTGCGTAGTAAAAGGAAATGTAAACGCTCTTTTAAAAGACGCCGCAATACTTTCCGTAAAAAAATCCGTGCCGTTCGACGTAAATATTTCTTCTCCGTTGCCGATGAAGATAACTCTCCGCTACGAACTTAACGGATAAAGTGCTTGCCGTAATTTTTATAAGCGGCTTTTTCGCGCACTAATACGAATCAATATATGTTTACGGAAAACGTCGATTGAGTCTCTTTGCCCAAAATATCGGATAGCGTTACAGTCAGGGCGTTTTTGCCCGATGTAAGCGAAATTTCTCCGAGTAAAATCATGTCCTGTGCAGGATAGAGGAGGCTTAGCGGATAATATTTTTTCCCCAATGCACAGAGCGTGTTTTCGTTTTGATAAAGCATATCGTAAGTGATTTCGTCCAATGTTACGCCGTTTATCGAAATCCGTGTCTTATACGGAACCGCAACAGCCTGACGTTTTTGGTAAATTCTGTAAACTCCCGCAGGTAAAGAAAGGTTTTTACCCGCGTCAAACATTTTCATTGCTCTGTTTTGAA
This sequence comes from uncultured Treponema sp., assembly GCA_963548875.1. GTDB lineage: Bacteria > Spirochaetota > Spirochaetia > Treponematales > Treponemataceae > Treponema_D. Next base: position 38,553 of record CAUUVZ010000005.1, read on the forward strand.
TCCTAACGTCGGATAAAATAAGAGGAAGTTCTTTTCCGACACGCGGCATAAGTATGCGCGGGTTTATCGAAGTATTGTTTGAAGTGTCTATTACTTGGAATTCAAGAGAACTTCTTCCCTGCTGCCATGCGGAATTCCCGCTTATCCCGAGAGCCGTACCTTTTTCAAGCTCGGAAGAAAGTTCAGCCGCTTCCGGCAGCGATTCCGAATCGATATTGCCGTATACGGTCATAAGGTTATCGTCATGCGAAATTATAAGTGCATTTCCCAAAGCGGACGGAAAAAAATCGGTATCGTCGTTGAATTCTTTTATGATGATTGCGGTATAGCCGGATTCCGCGCTTTTTATTTCGGACGGTTCGGAAAATATAAGAGAATTGCTTATTGTTTCTCCGCGCAGCTGACCGAAATAGGAATAAAAAGAGTCGGACATAACCGAGTCCGCTTGCGGCCAATCGAATGAGAAAACGGGAAGCGCGATAAAAAACATAGCTGCTAATATAAAATTCTTCATATAAAATCCTCCGGCTTATTTTTTATCTACGGCAATGCAAGAAATCGAAGTATTTCTTCCGACATACAGTCTGTCTTTTTCGGCAAGAATAAATGCCGTGTCCGCCTCAAATGAAAAATGCCCCAAAAGCGAAGAAAATTTTTCTACGGTATAAACGGTGTATTTGTTTTTGTCTTTTGTAAGAATGAATATGCATCCGTTGCTTTCTTGCATATTGATAGCCTGCCCGTAAATCTTTAAGTGAACGGAATAACCGTCGGCAATTCTTACCGCGCCCAGCATATCTTTTGAATTGTAATAAACTGCAGAACCGTCGGCGGAAAATTTTACAAGCCGTTGCGATGCATCGGATTCTCCTATGAATTCGTGCATGACTACCTTTGTTTTTGCATCTTCGATTTTGGCAAGAACGAACCGCTGTCTTTTTTGCCCGGAAACGACTGCGATATAGTCCCCGTCCGGTGAAATTGCGGCACCCAAAATTACCGGAATATCGCTTCCGCCCGGCGTAAAATGCTGTCTTACGGTTCCATCCGTTTTGAAAACCCTTATGCTTCCGTCTGCAAATCCCGCAACCGTTCCGCCGTCCGAAGATGCGAATGCGGTAATGGGAACCGTTCCGCCGTAGTCCCAAAGTTTTGCGCCGTTCATATCGTATACGGAAAAAGCCGTTCCGCCGGGAAGAAAATTGAATATGAGTCCGCCGTATATTTTCAAAAACCCTGATTCGTTGATTGTGCACAGTTTTTCTCCGTGTGGGGCGTATACGGCTGCATCGCTGTTGTTTGCATTATAAAACGTGTAGCAGCTTTCGGAAATCGACGATTTGTAAGGATAGCTTATGGAATCGGTTATCGCTCCGTCTTCCGTAAAATAACCCATGTTTTGACCGAGCTTAAAATGTAAAAGTTTATCCGTTTCGGCAAATTCCTTATTTTGCGGACTTGAAATATCTATTTTCCATACGGGAGAAAATTCATATTCGGTGTTAAGAGGTTTTGCAGCAAGTATTATATAAAATATGCAGAATATAAATGAAAGCAGCACGTAAAATGAAAGTTTCTTTTTGGTTTTCATAATTTAAAACGATGTTATAATAATAAAGCCATGCAGTCAATAATTGGCATTACGGCAACTTTGGAGGATATTTTCATGGAAAAGAAAGATTTGGAAGGACTTTTTTCACAGGCGGTAGAAGCAAGCAAAGGTTCTTACTCGCCTTATTCTAAATTTCCCGTAGGGGCGGCGTTATTAACCGAAGACGGAACGGTAATTACCGGCGCAAATATTGAAAATCGCTCTTTCGGACTTACGAATTGTGCGGAAAGAACGGCGATTTTTGCGGCAGTGTCAGCAGGCTACAGAAAGTTTAAGGCGATTGCAATTGCAACTCCTTCGGCATCCTATTCCGTCGCGCCGTGCGGAGCCTGCCGTCAAGTTATCAGCGAATTTGCGCCGCCTGAAATGCCCGTAATATTCGGGGCGAATTTTGCGGACAGCGTATTTACCGACGTAAAAGGAATTTATCCTTTCGACAGTCTGCACGATTTGGCTCAATAATGATTTTGCCCCGACACGAATATTCCGCCCGCTTCAACTTTCGACTTCTCGCAACTTGCAGCGGACGGACAGTCGTATCTTAAGTGCGGCTTAAACTTTTCTTAAAATCCTGAGCCACGCGCCGGGTATTTCCAAATACTTAAGCGCATCTCCTGAAAAACGTCCGCCGTTTAATATGTCTTCCCAATCTCCGTCCATACCGTTAATTGTTATAACCGCGCTTGAATCTTTTTGATTAAATGCGGAAATTATCTTTTGATTTTCAAATGTCCGCATAAAAGCAAATTCGGTGTTTGTAAGCGCGATTTGCTTATAATCACCTTTGCGGAGCGCGGGATTCATTCTGCGTATTTCCGCAAATTTTCGTATTGCGTTTTGCAATTCCGAACCGTTTATACTCGGTCGCGCAAAATCCGCAAGGTTGTCGGTAAACGGACTTACAGCCGGTCTAAGCTGATCGTCCGAGCCGTTTACACGTGTGCCGCGTATGCCCCATTCGCTTCCGTAGTAAATTGAAGGAACTCCCGGCACAGTGAACAACATTCCGTAAAGAGGAAAAATCCATTTTTGATTCGTCAAAACGGATGCAATTCTGTCTACATCGTGATTATCAAGAAAATTGTATAACATTAAGTTTTTGTATTTTCCTATACTGCCGAATTCTTCATTTAGAGCGTAGGCGATTTCAAAAAAATTTGCACAGTTGTAACTTGACCACAAAGCCTTGTACATCTGATAGTTCGTTACGGAATCGAGTTTGCCGTTCCTTGCCCAGTTTTTATAGTCCCCGTGAACGACTTCGCCCATAAGCCAAAAATTGTCTTTTATTCCCGCACAAAAATTATGCAGCGATTCCATAAAATTTCCCGAAAGAACATCAGCCGCATCGAGTCTCAGCCCGTCTATATCGAATTCTCGGATCCACATTTCCACCGCACCGAAAATATGCTGTCTGACGCTTGCATTATCCGTATCGAGTTTTACAAGACTCATGTGTCCCGCCCAGCCTTCGTAAGAAAAATTATCGCCGTAGCAGCTTTTAGAATCGAAACGGACATTTTTGTACCAATCTTTGTATTGCGAATTCCAGCCGTTAGCCTGCAAATCTTTAAATGCAAAAAAATCGCGTCCGGTGTGATTAAAAACCGCATCGACGATAACGGAAATGCCTTTGTTGTGGCAGATTTCGACAAAATGTTTAAAGTCCTCATTGTTTCCGAGTCTGCGATCGACATGATAATAGTCTACGGTGTCGTAGCCGTGAGAAGAAGACTCGAACAGAGGTCCGATATAAATTGCATTTACGCCCAAAGACTTTATGTAGTCAAGTTCTCCGCAAAGAATGTTGAGCCTATCCGATTTTGCGGAACAAAAATCGTTTTTTTTAGGTGCTCCGCACATTCCCAACGGATAAATGTGATAAAAAACCGCTTCGCTTATTTTGTTTTTCATAATTCCTTCCTATTTTTTCTAAATGTATGTTCTAAATTTCGATTTTTAAGGGGCTGCCCAAAAAGTGAAGTTTTCGGACACTTTCCTTAGGATTAAGTCATTATTGTATAAAGACTTAATTCTAAACTCGCGGAGATTTCTCAAAAGTAACCGATTTTTGAGAAATCCCCTTATCAGTTTGCAACTCCGTATATGAAGCTGCGTATTACTCTGTAAACTGTGTCCTCCGAATATTCCAGCTCTCCCTTCAATATTAAATTTGTCGTCGCTCCCGTAAGTCCTTGAAAAGTTTTGGAAAATAAAATTTCATAACCTTTCATATTTCCGAATTCCGTTACCGATTTTGTAAACAAAGTCCTGTAAATCCCTGAGATTTTATTTCCAAGTTCCGAGTGAATCTTAAAAGCTTCATTCTCCGATGCGTAGAATTCCAATGTATTGTAAAAATAAAAGAATTCCGGATTTTCAATCGAGAATTCGATATGCGCTTTTAGGATATCCGTAAGATGTTTTATAAAATCATGATTGTATTCACCTGCTTTGGAAAGTTCGGCATAAAGACGGTTTCCGTAAAATTCGAGAATTGCACGAAGAAGCCCCGCTTTACTTCCGAAGTAATAATATAAAGTTGGTTTTGTTATTCCGCAGGAATCGACAATTTCCTGAATACCTACGCCATCGTATCCTCCCTTGCAAAATAATTTTAACGCGGTAAATATAATTTTTTCTTTGGTTGAAGCCGTGTCATTCATGATTTTAATATACCGAACGGTATGTAATGTGTCAACACTATGTGCCGAAAATAATTCTTTCGAGCCGTTATCGGGTAAGGTGAAAACGGATTTTCTGCGTAATGTTTCCGCATGAAAAACTTATGTCGCTGTCAGATGGAGGATGTTTACAAAAGACCTGAGAGCACCGGAATCGGGCGTCGTATTTGCGGAAACATCTGCAAACGGTTTAAGCGCAACGAACGAACTTTCCGCCGAAGATACAACGTTATTCGGCTCGTTTGTGTGATTGAGGACTTATGCCGGACGTTTTTAAATAAAGAAAAATATTCTCATTTACGAAAATCTTTCCTGCGCGCACGGTATCACGGTATATTGACATTTTTTATTGAGTTAACATAAACTAACTACATAAGAAAGTAATTAGAAGGTATCCCATGAAACAGATGATGAAATTTCGTTTTTTCGTATTAATTCTTTTATTAGTGTCGATTTTTCAGTTGCCGGTGTTTTCGCAGGCTCAAAAGGAATATACGACATGGACAAGCATAGTTAAACAGATGGAAGTCCATCTTAACAACGCATATAATCTTTATACGCAAGGAAAAAATAAAGAAGCCTACGATGAAGTCAATCTTGCGTACTTCCGCTATTATGAATCCAAGGGTATGGAAAAAATTACGATGGGTTATCTTTCCGGCGCACGGAAGACAGCCGTTGAAAATGCTTTCTACCAATATAGAAGAAATGTAAAAAGCGATAAAAATGCAAAAGAAGTAAAAGAACATAAAGATATGCTTATTAAAATGCTCTACCAAGATGCAATGGAGCTGGACGGTACTTCAGGCAACAGTAATGGAAAAAGTTCCGGAACGGCTGCAACGTTTATTGCTTCGTTCGTACTTGTATTGCGGGAAGGTCTTGAAGCGATATTGGTTATCGCCGCAATCATTGCCTATCTTGTAAAAACGGGAAAAACCAAATACGTAAAATCCGTTTATGCAGGCGGAGCGTTCGGAATTGTGTTCAGCGTGATTCTTGCAATTTTGTTCAGCGTAATTGCCGGTGCTCAAAGCGGAATTGCCCGCGAGATTTTTGAAGGAATCGGAATGTTTGTCGCCGTAATAGTGTTGTTCTACGTGAGTAACTGGATGCTTTCAAAATCGGAAGCGCAGAACTGGGAAAAATATATAAAATCAAAAGTGGAAACCTCCGTTACGACCGGAAATAAGTGGCTGCTGATTTTTACGGCTTTTATTGCAGTTGCCCGCGAAGGCGCGGAATTGATTTTATTTTTCCAAGGCGTTGCGGTTGACGGAACGGAAGGAAGAATTGCCATGTGGCTTGCCATTCTCCTTGCATTGCTCGTTCTTGCGGCGGTTTTCCTCGTATTCAGATTTTTGAGTGTGAAATTGCCTCTTAAACCGTTCTTTATTGCAACAAGTATTTTGATGTACGTTATGTGCTTTTCCTTTACGGGCAAAGGTGTCGGAGAATTACAGGAAGCGGGACTTATAACAAAAACCGCCGTAAGCTGGATGGGGAACTTCAATATCGATCTTCTGGGCATTTACGCGACGTATGAAAGCATTATCCCGCAATTCATAATTCTTTTAATTACGGTGGGACTTTCCGTTTGGGCTGTAAAAAAGAGCAAGAAGCTTACGCAAGATATACAAAAAGATTCCGCAAACGCATAAAAAATATTGTGCCGTGTCGACCTCAAAAGATTCTACACGGCGCGTTTTAAAACAGGATATTATAATCGGTATGATTACAATATAAATTTTTACAAGGAGCTTTTTTCTATGAAAAAGTTATTGTCAGTAGTATTGGCGTTGTCCGCATTCGCATTTGTTTTTGCTTCATGCACGAAGGCAGACGGTTCAAAAAGCATGATGAATGAAGGCGGCGCAAAAGCGGCTCCTGCACCTACGGAAGAAGAGGCGGCAGGATTTGATGAACACCCGATCGGAGATGAAGTAGATGTCGGACCTCTCCATGTCGGCGGCGTATATTTCCAGCCTGTAGATATGGAACCGGCAGGAAACAGTCTTGCAAAGAACGATGCGGACTGCCATATCGAAGCCGATATTCACGCTAACGATATGGGAAAAGTTCTCGGCTACGGTGTCGGTGATTTTGTTCCGTATTTGCACGTAAAGGCATATATCCAAAAAGCAGGTTCCAACAAAGTTCAGGAAATTGCATTTATGCCGATGAATGCCGATGACGGTCCGCACTACGGAGCCAACATGAAGTTTGAAGAAGGACTCGGCAAATACAATGTCAAGTTCGAAATCAAAGCACCGGGCAATGATTATCTTTTGCACGTTGATGCGGAAACCGGCGTTACCGGACGTTTCTGGACGGAGCCGCTCATTGTCGAGTGGCCGGATTTTGAATGGGCGGGCCCGCAGTGGTAATTTCGCAAAGACCGGATTAATTTCCGGTTTAAGGCGAACGCTTATCGGAACTTAAAAATTCCCTAAGAGGAACTGTTCGGAAACTTCGGTTTTCGGGCGGTTCCATTGATTTTATATGCGGCATTCGGGAATTAAATCGTGTAATGTAAAGACTTAATTCTTAAACTAAGCGGACTGTCGAAAATTCGACGTGCTTTTTAGACAGTTTTTTCATTTTGCATTTTAATTAAGGAGGCTTGGTATCTTAAAGTTTTTCGTCCGCGTTATGGACAGTGCCTCGGCATTCGTATTGATTCTTGCCGTTATAACGGTTTCTTTTACAATCATTTCCGAATCTAATAAATGGAAACTTACGCTTGCAGCCTTTTTAACGGGACTTGCGGCAAGTATCGTATCGATTATTTTGCGTTCCATTCCTAATTACGTAAACCGCACGCAACTTGCTTTTTGGAGTATGATTCCCGTAGCGGTAAGTTTTATCGTATTCCTATTTTTTTTGTTGAAAAAATCATCTGCCGAAAGAAAAAATAAAATCTCCGAAATCGTTTTTTCTGCGGCATTCTTTGTATATATTGCTTCATCAATGTTTTATTACATTCCTCTGATTGCAGCCGTGCAAAAGGCTTTCGTCTACTACGGAGAAAGTGCAGTCAGCAGTCTGGTTCTCTTTAGAGTACTCGGTTTTACGCTCGCATTATGCGTGCTTATTCTGACATTTCTTGCCGTGTATAAATCTCTTGCAAAGCTGAGTGCATGGGAATTACGAATATGCGCTTCCGGAGCAGCTGCAGTTTTAGGTGTTACACAGCTTACGGTAATTATTCAAAGGCTTTATTCTCTGAGAATTATTCCCAGAAACAGCGCATTATTTTCGTTTATTGCATTTGTCGTAAACAATAACCGCTATTTTGTTTTGGGAGAAATTGCATTTGTTGCCGTTGCCGCAATTATCTTATGGAAAAACAATATAAAAATCACAAAGCCGTATTCCAATAAAGCCGAATTGCGGAAATTAAAAGCGGTGAATAAAAACGCAAGAAACTGGGCGCAATTTTTACTTATTCTTCTTGCCGTAAATGCGCTTTCTCTTACGGCTTTGCGTTTTTATGCGGGACGAGAGGTTCCTCTTTCCGCGCCCGAAAATTATACGATTGCCGACGGAGCTGCGGTTATTCCTCTTACCGATTTGGAAGATTCTCATCTCCATCGTTACGAATACAAATCGACGGACGGAATTAAAATGCGTTTTATCGCGCTTAAAAAAAGCGAAGGCTCGTACGGAGTTTGTCTGGATGCTTGCGATATATGCGGTCCGAGCGGTTATTTTGAGCGGAAAGGGCAAGTTGTATGCAAACTTTGCGATGTCGTCATGAACAGAGGAACGATTGGTTTCCCCGGCGGATGTAATCCCGTCCCGCTGGTTTATATGATACACGACGGAAAAATAAAAATATATTTGAGCGATCTTGAGCGGGAATCTTACAGATTTAAATAGGCAGGTAGTGATGTTTTGGAAAATGATAGGCGGCGCACTGTTCCGCCAAAAATCAAAAATGCTGATGATTGCCTTTACAATTGCCTTGGGAGCTGCTCTCTCAAGCGCAATGTTGAACACAATGCTCGGTGTCGGCGACAAGGTGAATCAAGAACTTAAAACTTACGGCGCAAATATTGTCGTTATGCACAAAGACGCATCTCTTTTGACAAGTATTTACGGTGTAGATACGAACAAAAGCGTAAATACCCATTTTTTGCGCGAAGATGAGCTGCCTAAAATTAAAACTATTTTCTGGGCGTATAATATTGTGGATTTTGCGCCGTTTCTTACCGTCAGCGCAAAATACGAACGGACGGGCAGAGACGTTAAAGTAATAGGAACGTGGTTCAATAAGCGGCTCGATTTAAGTACGGGGCAAAGCATTACAACCGGTATGAGCAGAATGCGTACATGGTGGGAAATAAACGGAGAATGGACAGGCGATGGTGAAAACGATTCATGTATGATCGGAAGTTTATTTGCCGGAAGGAATTCTCTTGCGCCGGGAGACAAAATTACGCTTGCAGCTTTCGGCGGAAAAAAAGTTTTTACGGTTTCGGCGGTTTTTAACTCTGGTAGTACGGAAGACGAAAATATTTACGTTACTCTCAAAAGTGCGCAAGAGCTGTACGGTCGCAGTAATATTGTTGAAAGCATCGAGGTAAGTGCGCTTACAACGCCGGATAACGATCTTGCGCGGAAAGCTGCACGCAATCCGCTTAGTCTCACTATAAAAGAAAAAGAAGTATGGTATTGCACTGCCTATGTCAGCAGCATTTGTTATCAGATTCAAGAAGTTATGACGGACAGCGTTGCAAAAGCGGTTCGGCAAGTTTCGGAATCGGAAGGAGCAATCTTAAACAAAACTACGCTCCTTATGCTTTTAATTACGATTTTAAGTCTTGTCGCTTCCGCTTTGGGTATTTCGAACCTCGTAAGCGCAAGCGTGATGGAACGCAGAACGGAAATAGGGCTGCAAAAAGCCATCGGTGCCGCAAATTATTCCGTAGCACTTTTGATTCTTACGCAGATTATGATAACCGGAGTTGTCGGCGGTACGGCAGGTTATTTTGCAGGTCTCGGTATAACGCAAATTATAGGGCAGACGGTCTTCTCGTCCGCGATTCCTATCGCACCGATGGTAATTCCGATCGTAGTTATAAATATTTTCCTAATTACACTTATCGGGAGTCTTCCTGCGCTCCGCTATCTGCTTAAATTGAATCCGACGGAAGTTTTACACGGACGCTAATGCGCGTAAAAGCCGTAATCTTTATTTTGTAAGATTTCAGGTTTGATTAAGGTCACTTTAGGATTAGGGGCATTATGCTCGTGCTTACGTTTTCTGCAGCGGAAACGTAAGCGCGGTAATCCCCGTTTTAGCCGAGTATAAGTTTATCGTTCATTGAGCCGCTTGCGCCGAACCTGTTGAGTAAATCTTGTACGGTAAGATTTTTCTTTTCTTCTCCGCGTACATCGTAAACGACTTGCCCGTCCATCATCATGATAAGACGGTTTCCGTACCGGATTGCATCGCGCATATTGTGAGTTACCATAAATGTTGTAAGTTTATCGCGCGTAATAAATTCTTCCGTAAGTTCGAGAACTTTCTTTGCGGTCTTCGGATCAAGCGCGGCGGTGTGTTCATCAAGTAAAAGAAGACGAGGTTTCTGAAGCGTCGCCATAAGCAATGTAAGCGCCTGCCGTTGTCCGCCTGATAAAAGTCCCGCCTTTGCTGACATTCTGTCTTCAAGCCCAAGATCAAGAAGAGCAAGTTTTTCTTTGTACAGAGCTTTTTCGGCGGGCTGAATATGCCATGCAAGACCGTGCCGCTTTCCGCGACGCATCGCCATTGCAAGATTTTCTTGAATCTCCATATTTGCTGCAGTTCCCATCATAGGGTCTTGAAAAACGCGCCCAAGATATTTCGCCCTGAAGTATTCGTGCTTGCCGGTCAAATCCATTCCGTCAAGGATAATCGAACCTGTATCGGTAAAATGAACGCCTGCTATAAGATTCAGAAGAGTGGATTTACCGGCTCCGTTCCCCCCGATTATGGTAACAAAATCTCCGTCTTCAAGTGTAAGATTTATGTTCTTTATGGCACGTTTTTCAGTAATCGTACCGGGATTGAAAGTTTTTGATATGTTAAAAAGTTTAAGCATTTTTTGCGTTCCTTGCCGAATACCGTCTATTGTAAAATTGCATCCGGATCTTCAGGATTTTTGGATTCGCTTGAAATATGTCTGGTGTCTTCTTCCTCGTCCAAATTCATTCCCGGAAGAGAACATCTGCGGCGCATAATTCTTGCCTTCACGACAGGAACGGACAGCGAAGCCGCAACTATAAAAGCGGTAAGCAGTTTTAAATCCGTCGATTTTAATCCCAGCTGCAAAACAACGGCAACTACAATTCTATATATTACAGAACCCAATACCGCGGCAATCAGCGACCACCAAAGCCCGAAATGCTCTCCGAAAATGACTTCACCGATTATAATAGATGCAAGACCGATCACTATTGTTCCTGTTCCCATTCCGACATCGGCATAACCTTGACTTTGTGCAACAAGAGCACCGGAAAGTGCAACTGTTCCGTTTGCAATCATAAGTCCCAAGATTTTTGTAGTGTCGGTATTCACGCCGAGTGCCCGAACCATGTGCTCGTTGCTTCCTGTCGCACGTATTGTAGAGCCAAGCTCCGTTCCGAAAAACCAATACATAAGGAGAATAATTGCTCCCACAACAACAAGACCGATTATAAGTGATGAATGTGTTGTCGTCAGTGTTCCGCCTGATAAGTTTTTGAGTGCCGATATTAGAGTATTCTGCCCTATAAGAGGAGTATTTGCTTTCCCCATTATGCGGATATTTATTGAATACATTGCGATTTGTGTAAGAATACTTGCAAGGAGAATATTTATGCGCAGTTTTGTATTCATAAAACCGGTTGCAAGTCCTGTAAGTGCACCGATTATAAAAACAAAAACAAATGTAAGTGCGGGATTCATTCCGTGAACGATTAGAACTGCCGTTACAGCACCGCCTGCGGCAAAGCTCCCGTCAACCGTCATGTCGGCGATATTAAGTATTCTGAAAGTAAGGTAGACTCCAAGCGTCATGAGTCCCCATAAAATCCCCTGCGATACAGCTCCTTCCATTGCAAGTAAGACTGCCATTCCTGCCCCCGTAAAAACTTTTCGGAACGCCGCAGCGTCCGAACAAGTTTTTAGCCGTGCGAAAAACGCACAATTTAATTAAAAAGACTGCCAAAAAAGTAACCGCTTTTCCGACAGATTTCCCTGTTTTATAAAACTTAAAAGAGTTTTTCAATCCGCAGATTCTAAATCGAATCCGTAAATCTGTTTAATTATCTTTAAGACTGCCGGTATTTATTCCAATCGCCTTAGCAGTATTTTCGTTTACGCTGACTTCGTATTTTTTAAGATACTGTATGGGCATTTCTGCAGGATTTTTTCCGTCCCTCAAGATTTCAACAGCCATTTCAGCAGTCTGCTTTCCAAGCTCGTAATAATTAATACCGTAAGTCGCAAGTCCGCCGGATTCCACCATCTCTATTGCGCCGGGAACAACTGCTTTTTTATTTTCAAGTGCGACTTGTGCAACCGTTGCCATACCTGCAGCAATCATATTGTCGGTAGGAGCGTAAATAGCATCCGTTTTACTGCAAAGACTTTGCGTAACCTGCTGAAGTTCGTTTGAGTTTGAAACCGTTCCGTCTATGTATTTTATGCCGAGCGTATCGCACATCCGTTTTGCAAGCGCAATCTGAAAATGCGAGTTTTGTTCGCTCGAGCAATAGAGCATTCCGATTGTTTTTACGTCCGGAACGATTTTTTTAATCAACTCGATTTGAGCCGCACACGGCGTAAGATCGGAAGTTCCGCTTACATTCGTTCCCGGCATTTCATTGCTGTTTACGAGTTTTGCACTTTCCGGATCCGTAACTGCCGTTACAAGAATCGGAATCTTTTTAGTAAGATTTGCAACCGACTGTGCGGCAGGCGTCGCAATTGCAAGAATTAAATTATCGTTGTCGTTTACAAGTTTTTCCGCGATTGTAACGCAGTTTATCTGTTCTCCCTGCGCATTATGATAGTCGATAATTATGTTTTGACCGTCAATATAACCTGCAGCTTTCAGTCCGTCTACAAAACCCTTATAACTTGCATCAAGGGCGGGGTGTTCGACAAGCTGAATCACTCCTATTTTTATTTTTCCGCCGGATTTTTTTTCACAACTTACGGTGATAAGCGAAGCTGCAAGAACCAATGCGAATGCAGCGGCAAACGTTTTTTTCATATTTCCTCCAAATATCGGGTAAACATTTGAGTGCGAGTTTATCATTTTCGGCAATTATTTTCCATTCAAATCAATAATTATCTCAATTATTGATTTGTTTCGTAAAGCGACGGACTTTTAAAATTCCTCAACGAATTTTTAATCTTCATTGATTTCCATAATCGGCCGCGAGCATGATGAACGAAGTTTTGCCGAAAATATAGCCTTATTCCGCTCTCAAGAGCAAACTCCCGCATTCGGCTTATTATAAATTTTCCGTTTTTCCGGTGCAATAGAAGAGAGAATTTAAAAATATCCCGATTCTTAGCCTACTGACCGAACTTATCTTTTGTCCGCGGGTTCCGCATCAAGCAAAATCATTTGCGGCGTTTCCGTTCCTCTAAAATAATTTTTTCCTACCGTATATAAAATATTCAGTTTATCGCCTACATTAAAATCCCTGTTGAGCCTTTCCGCTTCTCCCCAGAACATTGCAGGAAATTTACATTTTCCGCAATCGAATACGAGTTTTAAATGTTGCCGCTCCGTTTTGCCCAGCACTACGGCTTCTTGCAGAGGCAGCGATTTTGACGCAAATACAAGTTCTTTGTTATCCGCTCCGAAAGGCTCAAAACGCGAAACCAGTGCGATCAATTCCGGCGTTATGTATTCTGCAGGAAGTTCCGCGTCGATATTTATTTCTCCTTCATCACCCGAAAGCGTAATATTTGCGGCTGCCTCTTTTATTCTTTTCATGAACTCGTCGAATTGTTCTCTATAAAGACTGAATCCCGCCGCATAATCGTGTCCGCCGTAATTTATAAACAGCTCTGCAAAACCGCCCAGAAAATCGGTTGCAATGCAGCCTCGGCAACTCCGCATCGAGCCTACGGCAATATTTCCGCCGTCGATAAATGTAATTGCAACGGCGGGCACATTGTACTTTTGCATCAGCTTTGAAGAAAGAATCCCCGTAATACCGCGGTTTACCGCATCGCTGCTCACGATGCAAAATTTTTTGCCTGAAGCATCGAAGTTCTCTTTTGCCTGCAGTGCAGTCGCCGCTTCTCCGTCGACAACAAGATTTTTCCGCTGCTCGTTCAATTCAATAATTTTCTTTGCAAGTCTTTCTCTTTCTGCAGGCTCTTCTGCAATTAAAAGTTCCAGAGCGGTATATGTTTGTCCCATTCGCCCTGCGGAATTCAGGGAAGGAATAATTTTCCACGAAAGATCGGCGGATGTTATGGGACGTCCGGCGGTATCCATCAATGCAAGAAGTTCCGAAATACCCTGCCGCCTTGTTGTGCCGTTTATCGCTGCAAGTCCGTTTTTTACGAAGATACGATTTTCGTTTTTCATCGGCATAATGTCCGCAAGAGCGGCAATCGCGACGAGCTGCAAATCTTTTGCAGCCTCATTATTGCCGGATATATGCGAAAGACGTTTTTCCACGTACGTTACGAATATATTGTAAAATCCTTCTATCTCACTGTTGGCTTCCGTCATGTAACGTGCAATTTTCGATATGCTTTTAAGTCCGCTCAATTCCATGTTTGCAATAGAGGGAATTACGGATGCAACCTCCGGTTTTATATCAAGCATTTGGAATTCAACACCTGCACCGAAAATATCAAAAAGCGCTTTTCCGACTAGCGGTGCATTCCATACGAGAATTTGTTGTCCTCGTAAAAAATACGGAAGTTTTGTGTCTGAAATCGACACTTCACCTGCGTTAAAAAGCTCCGTAAAGGAATCCGTCTTTATCAAATTCCTCACTTTTATACAGTCGATTCTGTATCGATTCTCCTCTTTCCGGACATCAAGAAGTGCAAACTCTTCGGCATAAAAATCGGAAAGCGAAAAACGCAAGGCTTGGACAAGTTTGAACGCAACGGCTGCCCCTGAAATATCTTTAAAAGGATAAATCGAATTTGCCAGTTTGGGGTCGACTATAATATCGGAGTCCGGCAGTTGCTCCGGCGGATTATGGTGATCGGTTATGATAACATCAACATTGACGGAGTGCGCGTATTCAACTTCTTTTACGTTTGATATTCCGCAGTCTACCGTGATAATTAAAGAACCGTAATTCTTTGCGAATTCTTCGATAACGGGAATTGAAAGTCCGTAAGGGTCTTCGCCTGAAGGCAGGTGATAGGAAACATCCGCGCCGCGCTCTTTCAAATACGAGTACAGAATTGCAGTGCTTGTAATTCCGTCGACATCGCGGTCTCCGAAGATTAAAATTTTTTCACCTTCTTCAATTGCGCTGTTTATGCGGTCGACCGCATCTTCCATAGACGGCAGCAGAAAAGGCTGATGCATAAAACGCCTGTCGCTTTCCAGGTGATATAACACATCCGCGCCGGATGTTATTCCTCGTCTTACCATAATTGACGCTTCAAGAGGAGATAATCCGTAGAGTTTGCAAAGCCGCTTTACATCTTCCGGCGGTATACTTTTTTTGCTGAATTTCATAGATTCGACGATTCCTTGTAAAGTGCCGTTTTACAGGAATATCCGCGGCACATCTTTTTTACTGTTTGAAGTATAATGCAAATGAACAAAAGATATAAGAGAATATCCGAAAATATATTATTTGCGGATTTACGATACGGCGGACTTTTTTGCGGATACGGGGTTACCGGCGATTTCCTGCCGGTACACGTAAAAACGGCGTAAATACGAATACCGATTCTTCGTTTTTTGCGCGCTCATATTCGTACATCGCATCAAGTACGGAGATGCCGTTGTCTTTGTATTCGGGGGCCTTTGCCGTTCCGATTGCGGGTTTCTTAAAAGCCGAAGCGGATTCTGGGGTCTCGCCTTTGTATGGCTCCGTATCGGAAATATCCGGCAAAATCATTCCGTAATCGCCGGAATTGTTCCAGTACATATATCCGTTGTTTACGGAGTCGCGCACGCCGAAAATCTGCCTTTGCACATAATCGGTATCGTAATATCTTCGGTCGTAACTTACGTTTAAACGGAACGCCTGCGCCCACGGACGAACAATTACACGATTGCGCGCCATAACGGTATTACGAAACGTACCGTAATAATATATTCTGTATGTGCGCTCTGAAAAAGGCTCGTAATTTAAAAATTTTTGCTCAAAATGACTCGGATAAAACATCGGTGCAATTACATCTACATATTCGGCAAGCATTTCAACGTCTTGCCCCGTACGTGTTCCGCTTCGGTACCAGCCGTTCGCTCCGTAAATATCTATCGAAATGGGCGCATCAATGTTTGCCCGTGCGTAAGATAAAAACGAAACGAGCGCGCTTTCTTTATCCATCCCCTCGCTTTTCCAGCGGTAAGAAGCGTGATTCAAATTGTATCCGTCGGTAGGAAACCGTATATAGTCAAATTGAATTTCATCGAATCCGCGCGCGATAAGTTCTTTCGCGATAGCAACATTGTATTCCCATACTTCGGGAGAATACGGATCGACCCAGTTTTCGTCATAATAGACCTGTTTTTTCCCCGTTACTTCTTCCGTTTCTTCGTCGATAACGTCTTCGTATTCTTTGATTCCAACCCAAGGACTTTTTGAAGAATAATCCCATACCGCATATTTTGCTCCGCCGAATGAGGCAAGATTCCTGTCTTTGAATGTAACGATTCTCCCGATTAAATACACATCGTCCTTTTTGAATTCTTCAACAAAGTGATCCAAATCCACTGCATATTGCGTTATTTTAGCCTTTTTTAAGATTTCAGGATCTTTTGAATCGTATCGTAAAAGCCCGTAATCGTCTTTCATGTCGATGACAAGACTGTTCAATTTATTGTCTTTAATGACTTTTTTGAATTTGTCGATTCCCGACTGAAGTCTGCACTGATAAGCCGAAACATAAACGCTTTTTTTACCGAGTGCTTGCGATGCGTAAGGCGTATTTATTGTTCCCGGATACAAAAGCCATAATTCGTTCAGACATACGGATTTTTTAAATCCGGTGCGGTTATATGGAATCCACGCCGTGTTCGGAAGACCCGGCGTGCAACCGAATGCGGCTTGCCATTCGGTAAATTTTTCCGGGACTCCGGGAACCGTTAAAGTCTGCATATCGAGAGCACCCAAGCCTTCGATTTTCGTGTAAAGCAAATTTGTGCCGACTGCCGTAAGTCCGTCGATAACGGCTGCAGGTTCTTCTCCTCTATAGATACAAAGTGCACGGCGGGCAGCCCAATCGAATTTATAAATGCGCGGAATGTAAGTTTGCGCCATGTATATTTCCACGGCGGACGAACCGTCTTCTTTTTGCGTTAAAACGGGAAAAATATCGGATATTTCATCGGGAGAGGAAAGTGATTTCATTATGTCAAGTCCGCCCGAAACATCTATCCATGACGGTTTTGCCGCATCAAGGCGCATATAAGAAAGCCCGAAAATCGTATGAGACATAAAAACTACGAGTTCCGTTCCAACCCCGCCTCCCGACACATCCGGCGAGGCGGCGGAAGATATGGGTAGAGACGCGATTGCTACCGCTTTTATACCGGATGTTGCACGGCTCATCGAGCCGATAGATTTCCAGTTTCTTCCGCCGTCTTTTGTGATATAAACGTTATCTTTTGTTGCCGTAACCAGCTGCAGAGGGTTTAGCGGGTTTGCGCATAAATCTTTTAGGCTGTGCACTTTCCGCTCGAATTCAACATTTTCGCCGTTAACTTTTTTTATCGTGAGAAAGGGTAAGCCTTCGTTCCTGAGTTCGAAATTCGATAAATCCTGACTGAATAAAATCCCTTTTTCCGTTCTGAAATACCATGATTCAATCAGCTTTCCGTCTTGTCCTTGTATTTCCGTTCGCAGAATCTGCTCTACATTTCCTTCTGCCCAAAGCGGAATCGCCGTATTGTCCGCCGATATTTTAAAAAGACCTTTATCGGTACCGACAAGAAAAGTTTTTGTTTCGGAAATATTTTCATCAGTAACGGACGGTTGCTCCGGAAGTTTATAAAGCGGTTTTATACTTTTTGCACAAACCATATTTAATGTAAAAAATGCAAAAGCAAGTGCGAAAAATCTGGTCATGGTTTAAGTATCGGCACTTTTGCATTGTAAACGCATAAAATGTTTAAGTTAAACGGGGAGAGTCGGCGGATTGTGTTTAAAATTACGAGCGGCGGATTAAAGGACGCGTTTGCCGTATTTGGCAAGCAGAGCCTTTTCGATTTCGGGCGGAACCATGCCTGAAATATCTCCTCCCAAGCGTGCCAATTCTTTTATCGTGCTTGACTTTAATAGAAGATATTTTTGCTCTGTGGGAATAAAAAGCGTTTCAACCGTAGGATTCAGCGTATGGTTCATCAATGAAAGTTCGAATTCATAAGCAAAATCAAGAGAACCCCTTATTCCGCGAATAAGAACTTTTGCACCGGTTTCCCGTGCATAATTTACGATGAGTCCCGTGCAAGTATTTACGCAGACATTTGAAAGCGGTTTTACCAGGGACGTAATCATTTCAAGGCGTTCTTCTTGAGAAAAAAGATATTTTTTTTCGGAATTTACGGCAATAACAACATCAACAAAATCAAAAAGTTTTGCGGCTCTTTGAATTATATTTATGTGCCCGTTAGTAGGCGGATCAAACGATCCGGGGAACACTGCTCTTGTCATCGAAACGAGTCTAACCCCTTTGACCAAAATAAACAAGCATTGTATTATCGCAATATGATTAAGTATGTTTATATTTTTGCATTGATTTTATCCGTTTGCCTGTCCGCCGTTTCTTGCGCTTCATCAAAACAGGTTGAAAACGAGTCGGAAAAGAAAGTTGAAAACTCTGCTGAAGTAAAAACCGTCGATGCGGGCAAAAAAGCCGAAGCTCCGGTATATGCGGAATCCGAAGAAGAATACGCGCGTTCTACGGTTGATGTAGATGTTACTAGGGAAGAATTTTCTTCCGATAAGAAAGAAATACTCCGCATAATCTCCGAACTTTCGCAAATAATGGAAAAGTCCGATTACGATTCATGGTTAAAATATATTGAGCCGGAATCCGTACAATATTGGTCGAACATAGTAAATTTAGCGAAAGCCGCAAGAAGACTTCCGGTCGATCTTAAAAAGCCTCTTGAACGTCCGAAACTCAATAATCTTCAGGATTATTTTAAGCTGGTATTCGTGCGCTCAAGAAAAGACCGCTCCGTAAACGAAATCCGTTACATATGGCGCGACAGCGTAAAAGCGGTACAAGTTGAGGATGATCGCGATATCGTTTATTATAATTTTGTCAGAATAAACAAAAAATGGATGATATCTATTCCGAAAAGCTGAGCTTTTGCATTTTTTATTATGCCCGTACTTTTTTGTAGATTTTTTAATATTGATATACTATAATTTACGAAATTCTTATTGATTTTTTCCTTAAGGAGGAGAAATAAATGAAACTTAATAAAATCATTTTTGCCGGACTTTGTCTTTCTTTTGCGGTATCGGCTTTTGCTCAGGAACAGAGAGTCCAAAGAAAGACCGACTCGACTTCTTCAAAGTCGGAAACTTCCGTAGAAGATGAATATTTGAATGATATTGACGGTGTTGTCATAATGAGCTTGGTAGAGTCGGACGAATATGACAATAAACTGGTAGCCATGAATTTTTTGGAAGAAGCCGTAAACAAAGGCAATACCAGCGAAGATATTATGGATGCTTTGAATCATCTTGCAGGTGAAGGTATCGCTTCTCAAACGAGAATGAACGGCCGCGTCATGAATAACTTTCCCGATATAAGAAGAAGAGCTTGTCTTGCACTCGGAAAAGTAAAGACTGAACAGGCAAAGAATTATCTTGTCAAAGTAACCGTAGCGGATAACGAACCTATGGTAGTGGCTGCCGCAGTCAGCTCTCTCGGAGAAATAGGCCTTGATAACGATACTGTCGTAGATGCAATTGCGTTTGCAAACCGCAGAAATCAGATTCTCAATCCTACCAGCTCTCTTGCTTATGAAGTTCTTGAAGCCTACGCAAAACTTGCAGCAAACACGGAAAACAAGAAAATCATAATCAACTCGATTTCGCAAATTGCGGCGGACTATCATTATGTTACACCGGTGCGCAATAAGGCGTTAAAACTTTTAAAGACAATATCGGATTCCGGAAAATCGTCGGACGGCAAGTAAAATAAAAAAGCTGCCTTAAAAAGGCGGCTTTTTTATTTGTGATACTAAAAGTTTTGAGAGATGCGGGATTCGAACCCGCCACCTTCAGCTCCGGAGGCTGACGCTCTATCCAGATGAGCTAATCTCTCCAGTGCCGCCTACTTTATACATATTGAATTTTATTGTCAAGCAAGACAGCAATTATAAAACCGCAGTTAAAATCCTTTTGTATTTTCTTTTTGTGTTTTAATGTGCGGATATTCTTACAGATATATTAAGGATGTTTATGGAACCTATAATATTAGCTTCATCGTCTCCGAGAAGACAGGAAATATTGAATATGCTTGGAATTCCGTTCAGAGTAATAATGCCGAATATCGACGAGACTTTAACCGCAATTCTTGAACCGGATGATGTTCCGGAATTACTTGCAAGAGAAAAAGTTACTGCCGTTTTGAATTCGCTGCCGCCGGAGCAGGAAATTCCGTGGATTTTAGGTGCCGATACCGTAATAATAAAAAACGGAAAGATTTACGGTAAACCCGAAAATCAGGAGCAGGCGGAAAAATATTTGCATGATTTGCAAGGCGGTGTTCACACTGTGGTAACTGCGCTTGTTCTTTATGACGGTAGAAGAAAATCGACATTTTCCGAGACAGCAAAAACAAGGGTAACTTTTTCTCCCATGTCCGATGAAGAAATCCGCTGGTACGCGGAAACGGGAGAATGGCACGGAGCGGCAGGCGGTTACAGGATACAGGGGATTGCTTCGTGTTTTATAAAAAACATTGACGGTTCTCAGAGCTGCGTTGCCGGCTTGCCCATCAATACGCTTTATGATATATTGAAAAAGCAGGGGTATTCCCTTTTGGAATAACTTCTCCCGGAAATTTTTAAATCAAATCTTTCCGAAATCTTCCGTGCGCATTTGCGTATCGAGAAACAGAGTATGGTTGAAACCAAAGCATTGTGCAGGTTTCACGTGAAGGAGCATATCATGGCAGTAGTAACCATGAAAAATCTGCTTGAATCCGGTGTACATTTCGGTCATCAGGTCAAGCGTTGGGATCCGCGTATGAAGAAATATATCTTCGCAGAACGCAACGGTATCCACATCATCGATTTACAGAAAACAACGGCTGCAATCAAAGAAAGCTATGAAACTGTAAGAAAAATCGTTTCGTCTGGAAAGTCGATTCTTTTTGTCGGAACGAAAAAGCAAGCGCAGCAGGCGATTCAAAAAGAAGCCGAACGCTGCGGAATGTTTTATGTAAACAACCGCTGGCTTGGCGGAATGCTTACGAACTTTACGACTATTAAAAAGTCCCTCTTGCGCCTCAAAAAAATCGAAAAGATGGAAGTTGACGGCACATTCGAAAATCTTACGAAAAAAGAAGTTTCTGCACTTCAAAAAGAAAAATCCAAACTTGAGAAAAATCTCGGCGGTATAAAAGAAATGAAAGAATTGCCGGGAGCCGTATTTATCATCGACACTCACAAGGAACAGATTGCAGTTGCGGAAGCGCACCGCATGGGTATTCCGATTATCGCGGTTGTCGATACTAACTGCAATCCGGATGGAATCGACTATCCGATCCCGGGCAATGATGATGCAATTCGTGCAATTTCTTTGTTCACTTCCGTAATTGCAAATGCGGTTATCGAATCCGATAACGAGACCGGTCTTAAAATTCTTGAAAACTTGGGCGATGAAGAAGATGCCGTTCAGACGGATGCCTCCAATAAGAATGAAGATGTTGAAATCGAAGACTACAGCAACTATCAGCCGACTGAACCGAAAGAAGAAGATGTCGAAGCCGATGAGAAGGAAGCTCAGAGTCTCGTTGATGAGGATAAAATTTATAAAGATTAATAATCGGCGGGCGGCATAAAACGCCCGCACAACAAGGATAAAAATATGGATATTAAAGCATCCGACATAAAAGAACTCCGTGAAAAAACCGGAGCGGGCATGATGGAATGCAAAAAGGCACTTATCGAAGCTAACGGTGATGCCGGTGAAGCGGAAAAGATTTTGAAAGAAAAGGGACTTGCGGCTGTTGCAAAACGTTCCGATAGGGCGACCGGCGAAGGACGCATTTTTATAAAGCAAAATGACAATAGAATTGCGATGGTCGAGCTCACCTGCGAAACCGATTTTGTTGCCGGAAATAAAGACTTTATCGAAGTCGGTGAAAAAATTGCCGAGCTTGCGTTAAAGAGCGGCAAAGACGGAGTTTCCGACGAGCAAAATGCGCTTATGCAGGAGCTTGCAATTAAAATTCGCGAAAATATGGCTGTTCGCCGCGTTTCGGTGGTTGAGATTCCTGCAGGTTCTGCCGCATCGACGTATATTCACCACAACTTTAAAATCGGATCCGTTGTTGTTGTCAACGGTTCGGCGGATGAAAAAGTTACGAAGTTTGCGCATGAGTGCTGCCTTCACCTTGCTGCAAATACTCCGTCTTACATTAAAAAAGATGATGTTCCGGCTGATTATGTTGCAGAGCAGACTGAAATTTTTAGAAAGCAGATGGAAGACGATCCGAAAGTTGCGGGCAAACCGGATAATGTCAAAGAGGGCATTCTGAAAGGCAAGGTAAGCAAACATCTTGCTGAAATCTGTTTTATGGATCAGATGTTCATCGACGACGAAAAGAAGAGCGTGGAAGCGAAACTTGCGGAGACAGGCAAAGAAGTTGGTGCAAGTCTTTCTTTCGGAAAAATCGTTCTTTTCGTTTTGGGTAAATAACGAAATACGGGCGGCTTTAGCTTTAAAGCTGCCTGTTTTGATTTGATATGCGTGGGGTACGGTTTTGCTTTTCGGCAAGACCGTATTCTGCGTGGTACAAAGGGGGAAATATGGCGGAAAATAACGAAGAGCGCATGGAAAAATCCATCGCATCTCTTAAAGATTCGTTTAATGCCGTTAGGACGGGACGCGCGTCGGCAGCTCTTTTTGATAAAGTGCGGGTTGACTATTACGGTTCAAAGTCGCCGTTGAATCAAGTTGCGACGATTTCGATTCCCGAAGCCCGTTCGGTAATCATTCAGCCGTTTGATAAAACTCTTATCGGCGAAATTGAAAAAGCAATTCAGACTGCGGATTTGGGTTTGAATCCGTCTAACGACGGCAAGGTGATCCGCATTGCAATTCCTCCGTTGACTGCGGAACGGCGCAAGGAGCTGGTAAAGCAGGTAAAATCGATCGCGGAGACTTCACGGACGGCAATCCGCAATATCCGCCGAGACGGTAACGATGAATTAAAAAAGATGCAAAAGTCCGGAGAATTGACGGAAGACGGATTAAAGCAGGAAGAAGATAAGCTGCAAAAGTTGACCGATAAATATATTGCCGAAATCAATAAAATTTACGATTCAAAAGAAAAGGAAATTTTGGAAGGCTGATGTCGTCTGTGGAAAAGCCGGCGGTTCCGGTTCATGTTGCATTGATCATGGACGGGAACGGACGCTGGGCGGAAAAAAAACATCTTCCGCGCACGAGCGGTCATAAAGAAGGTTTGACTGCGGCAAAAGATATTATGGGTGCTGCCGCCGATCTTGGAATTCAATATGTTACGTTGTACGCTTTTTCGACGGAGAATTGGAAGCGCACGGAAGAAGAAGTGGGATATCTGATGTCTTTAATCAGTATTCATTTGCGCGCGGAACTGGATTTTTACCGCCAAAAAGGGATACGGGTTAAGCATATCGGCGATTTGGAGAGATTACCTGCAAATGTGCGAAAGGAAATTATTCGTGCGCAGGAAGATACCGCTTCTTTTACGGGAACGACACTCGTTCTTGCGATAAATTACGGCGGGCGCGATGAAATTATACGCGGAATAAAAAAACTTGCATTATCGGGCGAGACAGACAATCTTACGGAGAATAATTTTTCTTCGTTTTTTGATGTGCCGGATTTACCTGACGTTGATTTGCTTATCCGTACCGGAGGCGAGCTGCGCCTCAGTAATTTTTTGCTGTGGCATTCGGCGTATGCGGAATTTATCTTTACCGATACGTTGTGGCCGGATTATAATAGGAGAGAATTTCTAAAAAATATAAAGGAATTTCAAAATCGTAAACGGCGTTTCGGAGGGTACCTTGTTAGACAAGGACAAAAAGATGAATAAAATTGTAAAAAGACTTTTAATATTTTTTATAGGAATCCCCTCCGTTTTGGGAATTGTAATTCTCAATTTTTATTGTCATCTTCCATTAAATATTCTAATGATTGCGTGTTCCGTAATTGCGGCTATGGAGTTGTATACGATTTTAAAACATAACACTCCGATTCTTCCGTTCCC
The DNA here is from genome assembly GCA_963548875.1 of uncultured Treponema sp. Classification (GTDB taxonomy): domain Bacteria; phylum Spirochaetota; class Spirochaetia; order Treponematales; family Treponemataceae; genus Treponema_D. The sequence goes on from CAUUVZ010000005.1 coordinate 62,491, forward strand.
TCTTATTGCCGCGTTAACCGTTTCATTACCCTTGTGTGCATATATTTTTGCTCTTACCGATTTAAGCTTGGACTACACGAATTGGATTTTTTTAATTGCGGCACTCGTTATTATGGGGTATGAAGCCGCATTTTCAAAAACTTTTGCGTCTTCAAATACGAAAATTGCAGCATCCGTTTTGATTGTATTTTACAGCGGTTTTTTGTTTACGTTTATGACACGTATGACGATATTCCGCCATTCATCGATTTTTATCTGCGTATTTTTATTTTCGGTGTTTATATGCGATTCTCTTGCGTGGTTTTTCGGAATGCTTTTCGGGAAAAACAACCGCGGTCATGTAGCTTGTAGTCCGAATAAAAGCATTGCAGGATTTGTCGGCGGATACGCAGGATCGATTGCGGCGGGAATTATCGCACATCTATTGTGGTCGAATATTTTTACGGGTTCAATATTAAAAGGAATTCTATTGGGCTTTGCCGTCGCAACGGCCGGTATTACGGGAGACTTGATTGAGTCCGTGTTTAAACGTTCTGCTGGTGTAAAAGACAGCGGTAGCATTATTCCGGGACGCGGAGGAATATTGGATTCAATAGATTCGATTTTGACTGCAGCTCCGGTTTATTACATTTTAGTCTACATACTTTATAATCCGCTAATATAAAAGATTTCCAAATTTACTTACCGGTTTTGTACATTATAATTTCGTATTTATTATCCTTTTTCCGATATTCGGAAGACTTTATCGCATTTACAGCCAACTTGACAAATCGGCAAATTATGCTAAACTGTATAAAATGACAAAAATTCAAAAAGTGTCATTTTATAGCATTAATGAGGTGTATATGTCTAAGAAATTTGCCTTTCTGTTCCCCGGTCAAGGAGCTCAGGAACCGGGAATGTTTAAAGATGTTTGCGAGGCATTTCCTACAGCCCGCAAAGTACTTGATGATATTTCACAAATAACCGGTGTCGATGTGCCCGAACTTATATGGGAAAGTGAAAAAGAAGTTTTAAGCCGCAGCGACAACAGTCAGCTTGCAATTACTGCAGTCAGCATTGCGACTGTAAAAGTGCTTGAAGAAAAAGGAATTACACCTTCCGCTGCGATGGGATTCAGTCTTGGGGAATTTCCGGCTCTTTATGCTGCCGGTGTTTTGACTTTTGAAGATGTTGTAAAAGTTGTCCGTCAGCGCGGGCAGATAATGCAGAAAGTCTGCGAAGAAATTGCGGCGGCAAATGAAGGTCATGCGCCCGGAATGAGCGCAATTTTGGGACTGGAGCCTGAAAAAGTAATAGAAATTGCAAGCGGCATAAAAGATGTTTACGCCGCAAATCTTAACAGCGTAAAGCAGACTGTTATAAGCGGTACAGCCGCAGGTCTTGATGCTGCCGAAAAGGCGTTTACGGAAGCGGGCGCACGTCGTTGTGTTCGTCTTGCAGTTGCGGGGCCTTTCCATTCGCCGCTTATGCAGGAAGCCGCAGTTCAATTCGAAAAAGCAATTGCAGATGTTACGTTCAACAATCCTAAAATCGTTTTATTCAGCAATGTTACCGGCAAGCAGGTTTCTGACGGAGCGGAGGCAAAGAAATCCGCCGTTCTTCATCTTACAAATCCCGTGCGCTGGACGGATGAAGAAGCTGTACTCGGCAAACTTATGTCGGAAGATTCCGCTGTGGAATGGACTGTGCTTGAAACCGGGCCGGGAAAGGTTCTTGCAGGGCTTTGGAAACAGACGGAATTCGGTGAAAAACGGATTTGCAATTCGGTAAATACTGCGGAATCCATCAACGAGGTAAACTGATATGCTGCTTAAAAATAAAAAAGCTCTTGTTACCGGTTCAAGCCGCGGAATAGGTCGTAAAATTGTTGAAGTTTTTCTTGCAAACGGAGCCGAAGTCTGGGGACTTTGTTCAAAGCCGAGTGCGGCTAAAACCGAACTTGAAGAATTTGCCGCTGCACACGGAGTTAAATTCCATGAGATATGCGCAGATGCCGGGAACACCGCACAGCTTACTGAAGTTGTAAAAACCGCTCTTGAAGAATCAAGCGGTTTTGACGTGCTTGTAAATAATGCGGGAATTACGCGCGACGGTCTTTCTTTCCGTATGAAAATGGAAGACTGGCAGTCCGTGCTGGATGTGAATCTTACGGCTCCGTTTGTAATAAGCCAAATTATTTCGAACGATATGATTCACAAAAAAAGCGGCTCGATAATAAACATGACAAGTATTGTCGGGGTGCGCGGCGGCGCGGGTCAAGTCAACTATTCTGCGAGCAAAGCCGGACTTATCGGCTATACAAAAAGTCTTGCAAAAGAAGTCGGATCTCGCGGAGTACGCGTAAATGCGATTGCGCCGGGTTACATAGAAACGGATATGACAAAAGCTGTAAATGAAAAAGCCAGAGAAGCGTGGCTTTCAATGATTCCGCTTAAACGCGCAGGTCAGCCTGAAGACGTTGCAAACGCCGCATTATTTTTTGCAAGCGATTTGAGTATGTACGTTACGGGACAAGTTCTCGGCGTAGACGGCGGAATGTAATCACAAATAAATTGCTGCTTTTTCGGCGGCAAAATAAATTTTTATCTATAAGGAAAATATTATGAGCGGAAGACGTGTAGTTATTACGGGAATGGGAGCAGTTACTCCAATCGGAAATTCTGTAGAAGAAACTTGGGCATCTGTAAAAGCGGGAAAAAGCGGGATTGCTCCAATCACTCACTTTGATGCATCCAACAACAAAGTAAAATACGCTGCCGAAGTAAAGAACTTTGATACCGGACTTTATATGGATTCAAAAGAAGCGCGTAAAATGGCTCGTTTTACGCAGTTTGCAGTTGCTGCTGCAAAAATGGCACTGGACGATTCGGGACTTATGGGAAATGCCGAAGTGCTCGAAGATGCCGGTGTTATACTCGGCGTAGGAATCGGCGGTTTTGAAGTTACGGAAGCAAGCTGTATTTCTTATTACAAATCCGGCTGCGTAAAAACTCCCCCGATGACAATTCCTGAGCTTATTCCAAACGAAGCGGGCGGAAATATTGCAATTCAGTTCGGCATTCACGGCGCGAATCACACTGTTTCTACGGCTTGCTCATCCGGAACCGATGCTTTAGGCAACGCATTCGATATGGTTAGAAGCGGACGCATGGATGTTTGCCTTTCCGGCGGCGCAGAAAGTACAATAAACGGTTATGCGATTGTCTCTTTTGAAGTGCTGCACGCGCTTTCAACAAGTTTTGCGGATAATCCCACAGCCGCAAGCCGTCCCTTCGACAAAAAACGAGAAGGATTTGTAATGGGCGAAGGTTCCGCAATTCTTGTTCTCGAAGAATATGAACACGCTAAAGCGCGCGGTGCAAAAATATATGCGGAAATTGCCGGTTACGGTTCATCGTGCGACGGATACCATCTTACAAGTCCCAATCCCGACGGTCTTGAGGGCTCTAAGTGTATGAAACGTGCGCTCAAAGATGCCGGAATGGACGGCTCCGAGATTCAATATTACAACGCACATGGAACCTCCACGCATATAAACGATCCGAGCGAGACTCGCATGGTAAAACTTGCATTCGGAGAAGAAAACGCACGTAAACTTAAAATCTCTTCTACAAAGTCGATGACGGGACATTGTTTGGGAGCGACGGGTGCGATTGAAGCCATGCTCTGTGTAAAGGCGATTAACGAAGGATTCTTCCCGCCGACAATCAACCTTGATGAGCAGGATGTAGAGGGCGGATGCGATTTGGATTACGTTCCGAATAAGGGTGTTGACGGAAATATCGATGCTGCGATGAGTGCAACATTCGGGTTCGGCGGACACAACGGCGCAATCATTTTGAAAAAAGTAAAATAACGGGGAATGAAATGAGCGTAACAAAAGACATAGAAGCGCTTTTGCCGCACAGAAAGCCTTTTCTTTTTGTAGATGAAATACTTTCCTGCGACGATAATTCGAGCGTTTGTATACGTAAATTTACGGATGAGGATTTTTTCTTTAAAGGACATTTCCCCGAATATCCGGTAGTTCCCGGCGTTATCCTTGTTGAAACGATGGCGCAAGCAGGCGGCGCGGTTTTGAGTTTTCAGAAAAAGGTTCCCGAAGGAAGTTTGTTTTTTCTCGGAACCGTCGATAAAGTGAAATTTCGAAATCAAGTGCGCCCGAACGATACAGTGCGTATGGAAATCACGAATCTTAGGGTAAGCCCCCGTATGATAAAGCAGTCCGGAAAGGCTTTTGTCGGCGACACGCTTGCTGCCGAAGCCGAATGGATGTGTCTTGTAGGTTCCGCACAGTAAACGCAAACGGCTAAAGACGTTACGAACTCCTCTCCTTGTCCGGTTTTCGGGCAGAGGGGAGTTTTGTTGTAATAGAGGGGGATTGAGTCTCCTGTGCCGATTTTATAAAAGTTAATGCAAAGTCTTTCTTGTATGGAAAATTAGACTTTAATGCATAGGCATTTCGTTGTTACTATAATGCTGCGTGGAAAAGTATGATTTTCTAAATGTTTTCGCTATTTTTCAAATTTTAAGCAATAAAATTATGAAAATCTTGATTTATAAACGGAAAAACGGAATCAAATTGAAAATCTATTTCCTTGAATAATAACGGTATCGGTTTGGGGATTTGCTCTGATAAGAAAGTTTTATCTACTATAGATATGAAACCTGCACAATTATTTATTGACAAAGGTTGGATTTTATGTAGATTGAGTTGCAATTGCTGTTTTGTACTACGGATATGCAGCAGAAAAAGTTCCATTGTTCATAAGGAGAAATGCAAATGCAATATAGCAAATCGACAGGATATATTTTTGCTTTTGTGGATAAAGCAAAAGAAAAGAGGTTAACAAAATCTTTGTCGGGTTCGGTACAAAAGATTTCTGTAGATGAACAGACTAGAAACGATTTTGAACTTACGCATAATACAAAATTAAAAGATCCGATAATTTACCTTGAACCTGATGACGG
>CAUUVZ010000006.1:0-63435 GCA_963548875.1 uncultured Treponema sp.
AACAAGTCTCAATTCCCTGCATATACTCGGCAACATAGATAAAATGCATGAATCCATTGAAAAGGTAAAGGAAGGGAAACAGGAAATATTTCAACAGTGTTTGGAAGATTTTGGTAAAAAGTACCGTAATGCGGCAAAATCGGTGCAGGATTCCGTTTTAACATACATTGACGAGCGCGAGACGGAACTTGAAAAGCAGGACATCGCGCAGATTGAGCAGGAAATTGCCAAGATGAAACGTATGTACGAAGAACTTGCGCCGGAACTTGACGACGCGTTTATGGATACGGTGCAGGAGTGGTACGCGGAGGTAAGAGCGGATTACGAAAGCCGTCTTTCCGACGCGCGCGGAGAAGTAAAAACGTCGTTACAATCCAATGAAGGCTCTTATGAAAAAACATGGACTACAAGAGGAGGTTTCCTTTGGCTTTTTAAAGAATATCACAGCCGCACTATAACGACCGTAAACGCGACGGCGGTAAAAAATTCCATTGCAGATTATATAGACGACTATAACAGCACACTTCCGCATTATCTTGAAACGGAAATTTATCGTTTGAGTAAACGCGTTGTCAATGTTATTCAAAAACTATGGAGCGAAAAAGAAATCTCTCTTGAAGAAGCAGCATCGGGTCTCCGTAACCGCGTTCGAAACATTATGACCGGCATGAATCAAAGTTATGATCTTGAATACAGCGGCACAGGTTTTACAGGCGAGACAGGTAGACTGGAAGGTTCTTCGGCAGAAGAATGCATTGATCAGGCAAATGCTTTTGTCGGTGAATTAAACAGAGAGTTTAAAACAAAACTTAAATCGGCAATGGACGATGTTCTTAAAAAATGCCAAAACTGTAATTTTTCCAAAAACGTACTGGATTCTCACTTAAAGCAGCTTGAAAAGAAAAAAAGCGACCTTGACAAACCTAAACTTGCACTTGAAAACTTTAAGCGGATGCGTAAAGAAACGGAGGCAATCGAATGCTGACAATAATTTTCGCATCAACAGGTATTGCTGTCGTTTTGGCAGCAGCCGTTATCATTTTTGTACGTTTACGCTCATATCGGAATAAAAGTTCTGCAGAACTTTCACGAGTTAGATCAGTCTACGATGAAGAATGCAAAAAAGTTGAATCATGTAAACTGCATATCCAAGAACTGACTGAAAAAATTGCAGACTATGAAAGACGGATTACAGAAGGAGAAACTGCGTCCGAAGAAATGAGCGCACTGCTTGAAAAAACAAAAGAAGAACTTCGGCTGGAAGAAGAAGTTCTAAAAGAAAAAACTTCTGCTCTGCAAGAAATTAAAGGACAGCTTACAGAAGCAGAAATTGCTTTTGAAAATGAAAAAGAAAAAGTACGCGCAGGAAATCATAAAATAACCAACTTGAAAAAAGAACTTGCCGAGTGCAGACAAAAGTTGAAAGACGAGCAGGCATTGGTAAAAGAAAAAATTACCGAACTCGAAAAATGCAATACTTATCTTTCTGAAGCAGAAAAAAAACTTGAAGCGCAGGATGAAAAAAGCTCATTTATTGCGGATGTCGTCAATGCGGAGCCTGAAACAAACACAGCTCTTGAAGAATACAAAACGCTTTTGAACAAAGACTATCAGGATTACGCGAATGATAATGACAGTCTTGCCGAAGAAGCGCGTGCAATGAAACAGCTTTTGGACGTACAAGACCAGCTGGAGCTGATTGCTCATGATGAAGAGCTGCGCGGAAAAACAATCATCGCTGTAGGCGGTGCATTCAGCAGCGGAAAATCCTCGTTTATGAATAGCTTTTTTGTGCAAAGTAAAATTAAACTCCCGACAGGAATGGATCAAACTACTGCCGTTGCTTCCTATGTTATGAGCGGTACAGAAACCGAAATAAACGGATATTCATATTCCGGCGGCAAACTTCCCATACCTACGCAGATGTTTTCATTGTTCAGCTACGGCAAAGAAAAAGAGTTCAAATTCAACATGAAAAAGATTATCGACAGGATTATCTTCAAGGCGGAATTCGTACAGCCGTTTGAACATGTCTGCTTTATCGACACACCCGGCTTTAATCCGGGCTCAAATGCGGAATTCGACTATGATACGGCAACAACTGCCATCGCAAACGCACAAGTTTTGCTGTGGTGTTTTGACGTAAACAACGGAACAATCAGGAACGATGAACTGCAAATTCTTCAAGATATTGCTGCAAAAAATCCCGACATAAAAATCTATATAGTTGCAAACCGTGCTGATTTAAAATCGATAGAAGAAAACGAGGAAATTCTTGTACAGACTGAATTGCTTCTTGAAAGTAATTTCGTTGAATACGCCGGGATAAACTTATACACCTCGCGCGAAAAATTTAATGTTCAACCTGCAGAATACGTAGACCATACAAGAAAAATTCCGCTGACTGAATTTCTTGAGCAATACAATCAGCCTAATCTGCAAAAAGAAGAAGCTCTTTTGTCGCAGGTTAGAAATGTTTTTGACGCTTACATACAGGCAGATAAAGCACGCATTAAGCGTATTGACCGGCAAATTAAAACGTTTAATGCAATGGAAAGTTCATTTGCACAAATTTCAGGACAAAAAGACGAAATTATTGCATATTATAAAGCGCGAAAGAGTAAAAAGCTTAATGCCGATAATGCTCCGCAAGAAGATGACGATGCAGTTGACGCTTTAATAGATAATATGGCTGAAATAAAGATGGATTTGCACAAGACGCTGCAAAAAGACAAAGCGGATATTCTCGCGGCAGAAGCTCTGTGCAAAAAATTCTGTACCTGTATTATACGTATATTCGGAAAGCAGCATGAAGTGACATCTGAAACTGAAACAGATAGTTCATTTGACACAGCTGAATAAGTACCAACAAAAATAAGAACAGGCGACAGAAAGCAAACTTGATTCACACATACGGTTATGAAGACGCAGCGGCTTATTCTTCCGGATTTAAAATCGCAGCAGAGTGCCGTCAGTGCGGAATCTCTTCCGCGCATCTTCATAGCCGAGTCGGATTAAATGCCGCATCCGCTCGGAAGAAAAGTTCAGAGTGTCGAGTTTTCCGAGCGGCTCGGACGGGCGGATTGTGATAACGCTCATTTGAGGCGGCGGAGCGGGACTTATTTCGGCATCGTCCGATAAGGCAATTACTATGGCGAGAGTGCAGCGTCTTCTTATAAGCGGGGCAAGCGGCACATTGCAGGTAAGTCCGCCGTCAAGATAAAGAGTACCGTCAATAGATTCAGGGCGGAAAACGAGCGGAATCGCACTTGAAGCAAGGAGGATTTTTCGGATTTGCGGGACACCGTATCCGTTCAGCCTAAAATATTCGGTTCCGAACTTAGGAAGAACGGCTGTGCAGGAGGCATAAACGGGAGGAGTTTTAGGATTGTGCAAATTTTCAAGCGGAATGCTCTGCATAATTTCCAAAAGCCCGTCCCTGCTCCAAATACCGTTTTCCGCGATGGAGCTGAATGACGATAAAGCGGTATCAAAAAATCCTTTCACAATAAAAGACAAGCCGTCATCTATCGCAGAAAAAGATTTCTCATGCGGCGCAAGGATTTTATCTTCAACGGCACGAGTCCAGATGAGTTCTGCTGTTTTGCAAGATACGAGAGTAAAAAGTACGGCATTAAGCGCGCCGACTGACGCTCCCGACAATACGGAAATATTTTCTGCAATGCCGGCTTCCGTTAAATATTTCCAGACGCCGACTTGATACGCGCCTTTTCCACCGCCGCCTGCTAATACTAAACCGAATTTGTTTTTCATACGGATACTATAGCATGATAAATATGACAAGAGCTGTCGCGAAAGACGGGCATAACATAAATACTTCACTTTCGTCGTACAGTTTATAAATGCTGAATTAGGAGTGAAAACTTATGGAAGAATTATTCAAAGATAAATATCGCACAGCATATAAGCGGATGTTTGAAATAGACCGGTTAATACGAAGCGAAAAATGTCCTTCGGCGGCAAAAATTGCAGAAAGGCTTGGCGTAAGCAAGCGAACAATTCAGCGGGATTTGCGTTACATGGAATCGGCATTGGGTGCGCCGATTGCCTACAGCGATGAGGAGCGCGGATATTTTTATCTGTATCCCGGCTTTTCGCTTTCCGATTTTTCTTATACGGATACCGACGTTGCAGTTTTATCGCTTGCGTGGCGCATTATGGAAGCACTTTTCGGAGGAACATTTTATTCATCCGCGCTGGGAAAGACATTAAGCTCAATTTTAAGGCACGCAGGAAATATGCCGCAGATGCTTTTTCACACGGTCAGAGAAAACGTCCAGATTGCGCTGCCGAACTGGGGTTCGTTTTCGGAAGCTGAAGCATTTATACAAGCGATGAACAAGCAGCTTTGCGTTCACTGTATAAAAGACGACAGCTTTGAAGCGTTTTTCCGTCCAATCCGGCTGATTTATGCGTGGGACAATTGGTATCTTTTGTATATCATGGAAGACTACGCCGACAATTCCGATTTTTACATCGACAAGCTTGAACATTTTAGCAAAATCCGAACGGCCGGAAGAGCTGAAAGTCTACGAATAAAAGACATTGTAGGAACGCTCTCCGAATATCCTGCGCCTATGACAGGCGGAAAGAATACGCGCGTAGAGCACACGGAAGAATACGGAAACGTGCTTTATGTGGATATACGCGGAATAGGTGATGAGTTTCACCTTGCCTACCGCCGTTTAGCCGACGGTGAGCTTAAATTTATCCGAAACGAACGGACAATGCTTGGCGGACACCTTATGGAAACTCTGCTTTCAGATGACAAAGATACGAAAATCGATATTTAATCTTTAAGCACTTTATTTTTATGCTCAAAAGCTCATATACAAATATTATCAAAAATGACAACATCAATTATGGGTTTTATAGTTAGATGGTAAAAAAAAGTAAATAAACAGCTTGCAAAATATCCTAAAGAAGTCCAAGAATTATTCAAGCTTCTTATAGATGATATTAAAAAGACAGGAGCAATCCAAAGAAGTTGGAGAAACTTTTCGGATTTAGGTGACAGTAAATATCATTGCCATTTAAATTATCATTGGGTAGCTTGTTGGAAATGTGAAAAAAATACGATTATTGTGGAGGTGTATTATGTTGGTAGTCGCGAAAAAGCCCCGTATTAAAATTGAAATAGATGGAATCGGAATAAATGCTGTTATTGAAGTTCTCCGTGAAAAGATTCCGTCAATACAAATTATGGGAATCGATACGGATATAGACAATGAATTTGAAAATATTGATGATTCTGAGTGGTACAAAAAAATAAATGCTGAATGGCATATAGGAAAAACGCTTAAATGCCGCCGAATAAATAAAGGTCTTACACAAAAGCAGCTCTCTGAAATGACAGGGATAGCAGTGCCTAATATTTCAAAAATGGAAAAAGGCTCTCGTAATATCGGAGCAAATACAGCCCGTAAACTTGCAGCTGTTCTTGAATTCTGCGCCGGCTAAGCCTTATTTCAACATTTCCGCTTTCTTTTTGCGTTCAATATATCCGCATTCTTCAAGATACTTACGGCGCGTAATAATCAAATCGATAAGCTCTTGATACATATTGTAGTCAACTTCAAGAGCAATCGGAAGAATATAATATTCGGTTTCATCGCAATAACGCTCAATAAAAGCTTCATCCGTAACGAACCCCAAACTCGTCATATTGCTTATTCTATCCGCGCATTTAAGAAGCTTGGCATTCTGGCTTCCGCCTGCAATTATGTGCTGCAAATAATCGGATTTAAGCTGCCCCTCTTTTTTAGTAACCTCAAGAACAAGCTTATAAACGGCTTCCCCATCGGAATCGCAATTTATAATTCTATTTACATCAAAACCGGGAATGTCTTCCACAACATCATGAATAACGGAAGCCTTCAGCAGCACCGCATTTATATATCCGTAGTCGATAAGAATTGTCAGAGTATCCATCTGATGCCGGAACATATTTCCGCCTGCATGCCTCGCCTTACCTATCAAATCCGTAGCAAGCTGCATATACGGCGCAAGGGCAATTTTTTTAAGCTCCATCATGGACTCATTATCCATGTGGTCGGGCTTATCAACGTGCATTTCGTATTTATGCTTTCCCATGTCATTCTCCTGTATCTGTATAAAAATCGAATATCGGCATAAGCAGACAAATTTCCGAATTTTAAGGACGCAACCTTATTACGTAACCGGCTTTGCGCGGTTTCATTCCCGAGCCGGAGGCATCGGGAACGCGCTTACGCGCGCCGCTACAATCCGGCGTAGGCGGAATATCCGTCGGCTACGCTTTTTCCGCATTTTTACGGTTCAACCGCAAATCTCCGCCTAAAAGAACCGTGCAAACACGCATAGCCAATCCGTCAAATACCGCAAACAGTCTTAAAACCGACCGGATTCAAAACTGCACTTCGATTATCTGCCGGCAAATACCTTTTTTAATTTTTTATACAAAAAAGCCCTAAGCTTTTCCGCAAACACATAAATACCGTAAAATCCGCTGACAGGAACATCAAAAGTCCCTATCCGATGTATATTTTTTCCTCCGAAACCGGTCTTAAAAAGATACAACCCGTGCATCGGATGAGACTCATCGTCCGCCGGGGGTATTCCGTACATATCGTAAAAAGAACTTCCGTAAGCGCGCGCCGCTTTTATCGCCGCCCATTGAAGAAGATATGCCGGCATAAAATTCCGCTTTATATTTCCTGAACATCCGTAAAGATAAACCGCTTCCGACTTTGAAAAAAGCGTTATTATTGCCGCAAGACTCTCCCCGTCATGCTCTGCAGTATACAAAGAAACAAGCGGCACATCATTACCGGAAAAAAGTTCAACCGCGCTCCGCTTCAACAAATCCGCATAATACTCCTTCGAGTGAATGGCAATTCCGTCGCGCGCGGCAGTTGTTTTATATAAAGCGTAAAACTCATCCATACGCGAATCGAAATCAGCCTTTGCGCCGTCGCTTCGTTTTATCACAACACCCTTTCGTTCCGCAAGCCTGATATTGTAACGCCACTTGTTTTTCATCGCCGCAAGAATCGCATCTTCGGTTTTAGTCAGTTCAATCACAGTTGAATCCGGCGGTTGAATATCCACGCCGCTTTTTACGGGCATCATTTTATGCTTTTTTGAAACGCTTTTCATTTTTTTTACAAAATCATCGCGTTTTTCAGGCGTGTCGAATGCGGCATCCGCATCAAAGCGCACGCAAATCGTATCGGAAGGTAGAAAAGGTTTTAAAGCTTTTGCAATATCGGAAAGCAGATAAGAAAGTTCAAAGGGCGCATCCGCAATATTTTTGCAATCAAGTTTTGGAAAAAGCGGAATATAAGCGATAGAAAAATAAAACGGGGATTTCCCGAAAGCTCTGATAAGCACGGAACATTCCTGCGTAATTTTTGTTCCGCAAAAATCAAAATCGACGGTAAAGCGCATATTCTTCCAGCCGTGCTCGGATTTAAAATCCGCCCAAAACGGCGTACGGAGAAAACTCCCCGTATTCGTAAAAATAGTTTTTGAAATCTGCTTTACTTCTACGCGGGACAATTTTAATTCACTCCGCCGTTTACCGTAAACTCCGTCGTTATCGCTTTGCCCGCGGCAGTTAAATTTTTTCCCGCAATTTGCGCGTGTTTATCGACAACCTTTATTTCAACTTGAAAAAACACGTCCGCATCTATTGCGTCAGGTTTCACGGAAGCAATCGAATCTCCGTCAAGCACAACTTCCGTTCCGGGTGCCGCCCACGGAGCCGTCAGCACTTCAACGCAGTCTTTCCCATTTTCATCTTTATAATCGGCGGCAAGCAGCATTCCGCGGCTTTCAATTCCGCGCATTTTACGCGGTTTTAAGTTATCGGCAAGAATAATGTGTTTTCCGATAAGTTCGTCAGGCGTAAGATACTGTACCAATCCGCTTTGAATAACGCGGTCTTTTCCGCTGCCGTCGTCTAAGTGTTCAACATATAATTTATCTGAATCGGGATTCCGCTCCACGCTGACAATTTTTGCAACTTTTAGGCGAATAAATTTTGCAAAATGAGAGGCTTGGTCTTCGGCAAAAGGCGGTTCTTCGTTTTTTGCAGGCTTTTCTTGTTTTTTAGCCTTAGCTGATTTTTCATCTTTCCGCTCCGCTTGAGTTCCCGAAAATTTATTGCGAAAAAGTTCCATCGTCTTTTTATCCATCGGCGTAAAAAAGACTTCAGTCTCCCCTACACTTTCAAGTCCTTCCATTTGCCCGATGTCGCTCCACGTAAGCTCACCGCCGACTGCCGCCGTCCCGACAACGGGATCCGCAATCGCCTTTCCGAAAAATGACATGACTTTTTGTGTGTAAGCAGGCATATACGGATGCGCCATAATCATCAAATCTTTTATTACATAGCACAAATTGTAAATTAGATTCGCAGCTTTTTCAGGTTCGGATGTGCGTGTTTTCCACGGTTCCGCCGCTTGGAACGCCTTGTTACAGATGTCGGAAATTTCAAACACCGCGCGGAACGCCTCTTTTAATTCCGCTTTTTCAAGCAATGCGCACGCTTTTTCTTCTATTTCATTGATTTTTTCCCACAGCTCATCGTCTTTTTTTCCGGCGGGGATTTTCGACTCGTAATATTTATTGACGAAAAGCAGCGTGCGGTTTACAAGATTCCCAAGATTTCCGATAAGTTCGCTGTTGAGTTTTTCCTGAAAGTCTTTCCACGTAAATTGAAAGTCCGATTTTTCCGGGCGATTGTAAAAGATATAGAATCTCCACGCGTCGGCAGGAATTCCGGAGTCTTTTGCGTCCGTTCCGAAGACTCCTACACCTTTCGACTTGCTGAATTTTCCGCTTTCGTAATTTAAATATTCGGTCGAACTCATGTGATAAAGTTTTGTCCACGCGCGCCCGCTTCCGATAAGGCTCGACGGAAAAATAACCGTATGGAACGGAATATTGTCTTTTCCGATAAACTGGAACAAGTCCACCGGAGGCTTATTTTTTGCTTCTTCGGATTCTGCAGGAAGCCACCACGATTTCCAGTCAAAACTTTCTTTTCCGGATTTAATAAGCTCGTCAGCAAGTGCTTTCGTTATCGAAATATAGCCTATGGGCGCGTCGAACCACACGTAAAAAACTTTATTTTCGTATCCGGCTTTCGGAACGGGAATGCCCCATTTTAAGTCGCGGGTAATTGCGCGCTCCTGCAAACCGTCGCGTATCCATGCTCGCGTCATTTGGTTCGCGTTCTCAGACCATTCGCCTTTGACGCTCGCTTCTTCCATCCAAGGAAGATATTTTTCCTGAATTTTGGGAAGATTTATATACAAATGCTTCGTTTCTTTTAATTCGGGGGTTGAAGAGCAGGTTGAACAGCGAGGCGCATTCAATTCGGCGGGTTCAAGCAAGGAGCCGCAGTTTTCGCATTGGTCTCCGCGCGCATCTTCATAACCGCACTTAGGACAGGAACCTCGCACATAACGGTCGGCAAGAAAACGCTCGCATTTCGGGCAAAACAGCTGCTTGGATGCGTGCTCGGTGATATAACCGTTTTTATCGAGATCCGTAAAAATTCCTTGCGTAATTTCCGTTTGCTGCGGCGTGGACGTGCGTCCAAAATGGTCAAAAGCGATGTTGAACCATTTATAAATATCTTTGTGCAAGGCATGATAGTAATCGCACAATTCTCGCGGCGTTTTATGTTCTTCAAGAGCTTTTGTTTCGGTTGCAGTGCCGTATTCATCAGTGCCGCAGACATAGAGCGTCTCGTAGCCGCGGCTTCTGCAAAACCGCGCAAAAACGTCGGCGGATAAGACTTGTATAAGATTTCCGAGATGCGGAACATTATTTACATAGGGCAATGCGGAAGTTATAAGTTTTCGGTTCATAGTCATAATGTGCGGATTATATTTTTTTTGAAAATATTGGTCAATTCCGCACCTAATTTCACATAATTCACAAAAAAATTATAAAAAAAATCATTTTGTTTTCTTATTTTCATAAATATCTGCTATAAAGTAAGAGATGCAAAACCGCAAAATTTCATCCCGGAGGGATATTATGAAAAATTCTTTACCCGTATTTATTTTAATTGCGTTTTTTACGGCAGGCTGCTCCGTACAAGGCGAAAATAAAAACGAAAACGTAAGTATAATATGCTGGAATGTTCAAACTTTTTTTGACGGCAACGACGACGGCATAGAATACCGTGATTTTAGAAAATCCGCAGGCTGGAACGAAGATTTATATCTGACGAGACTCGAACGTTTATGCCGTTTTATAAAAACGAACGAAGCGGATATATATGTGTTTACGGAAGTGGAAAATGAAAAAATCGTCTACGATATTTCAAACTTTCTTTCGGAGCAAAGCCTGCAACCATCAAAGAGACTCGACTATGCCGCATTCTGCAAAAACGAAGATTCCGCGATAGGCTGCGCAGTCATTTCGCGCTATCCGCTTTCCGATATAAAACAGCACTCTCTGGATATACGCACGGAGAATTCAAAAATGCCTTCCATGCGCCCCATTATGGAACTAACGGTTGATACGGGGAACAAAAGCCTGACGCTTTTCGTAAATCATTGGAAGTCAAAATACGGAGGCGCAAAAAAAACCGAAGTATGGAGAAACGCGCAGGAAAGTCTTCTTTCGGAGTTGATAAAAAAGCGGCTTGAAAACGACTGCGCAATTATTGCCTGCGGAGATTTCAACCGCGACATAACGGAATTCATTTGCGTTGATGATACCGTAAATCTTCGCGGGGAAGATTTTAACGTACCCGTCATATCCGCGTGGCTTTCGGACGGCGGCAATTATGAAACCGGGTCTTACTATTTTAACGGCGGCTGGGAAAAAATAGATCATTTTTTTGCCGCAGGAAACGCGATAATAAAAGATTTTACTCCCATGTCCGAAGGTGAATGGACAGACTCTAACGGAATCCCGAAGTCCTACCGTTCTTATTCAAAATCCGGTTGGTCGGATCATTTACCTATAAAATGCACCGTAGATTTCCGGTAAAATGCGGACTTTCTTAAAAATCAATAAGATTTTAAGGCGGTTCCAAAAAAAATATCGAAAATATCCGGATTTTTAAAATCAAAAACCCCGACTTGTGTGAAGTGCCGGGGTTTTAAGTGCTTGGCAAGAATAAACTTTATTCTCCGCTAAGCAAGAGATTGTACGCATCAAGAGGGCTTTCGGCATTGAGAAGAGAATTACGCAATGCGGAATCCTTCAGTTTCGTACTGAAATATGAAATGGTTTTTAAGTAATACGAGTGCTGATTATAAGCCGCAGCAATCATAAACAAAAGATTTACGGGAACATCGTCTATTGTTTGAAAATCAGTAATGGCGGTTTTACAAATCCCGACGGCGGCTACAAGATCCGTAACGGATGAAAGCCGTACATGAGGCATTGCAATTCCGCGCCCGATAGCGGTAGACATTAAGTCTTCGCGCTTCAAAATCTCGGAAGTCAATTCTTCCGCACGTTTGATTTGCGGCGCGGTCGCAAGATGAGAAGCAAGCTCCGTCAATGCGTCCCTTTTGGAAGTATTTTGGATAAATACGACACGATTGGGCGAAAGTATGTTTTTGATTTTGATTTTTTCGTTTTTCTGCTTTAAATCGTTGGATGAAAGCCGCTCATTGACCCAGTTTATTATGTCGGATTTTTTAAAACGCCATACGGTTCCGATTTTTCCTGCAGGAATTTCACCTTTTTGCGCCCAATCGTAAACTGTACGGTCGGAAACACGAAGATATTTTGCAACTTCTTCAATCGTTATTATATCATCATCCATTAGAAAACCCTTCACAGAATAAATGTTTGGAAACTTTCGCAAAGTATTGCATATTTTACGGTTTTATGTCAATCGGTAGATAAAATCGAATACAGTGCATTATACGGTGTTGCGGTAACGGAAAGAGACTTTTGAATCGGTCTTTTTCATAAAAATTGATATTTTCAACCTTTGCAGTTATAATTCTAATTATGAAAAGTACCGTATCGGAAAGAATAAAATCATTACTTGAAAATCCCAATGTCGGCGCAATCCGAAAAATGTTTGAGGACGGAGCCGCGCTGAAAGCGAAATACGGAGCGGAAAACGTATTCGATTTCAGTTTGGGAAATCCCGATCTTGAACCTCCTTCCGAGCTTGTAAAGGCGGTAAAAGAAACGGCATTAAGTACGCTTGCAGGGCGGCACGGATATATGCAGAATTCGGGATACGAGCAAACGCGCAAAGCAATGGCGGAAAAAACATCGCTGGAGCAGGAAGTTAAAGTCGATTTTTCAAATATCATTATGTCTTGCGGCGCGGCGGGCGCGATTAACACGGTTTTAAAAGCCGTTCTTAATCCCGATGATGAAGTTATCGTCCCTTGCCCGTATTTTGCCGAATACGATCATTATATTGCAAATCACGGCGGAATTATCAGATGCGTAAAAACAAAAGACGATTTTTCGCTCGATATCGAAGCTATAAAATCATCTTGTACGCCGAAAACCGCCGCAATCATTATAAATTCTCCTAACAACCCTACCGGTCGTGTTTATACTAAAGACGAGATACGCAGTCTTGCCGACGCTCTTCATGAAATGCAAGATAAGTGCGGACGGCTGCCTTTTATTATTTCCGACGAACCGTACCGGGCAATCGTTTACGACGGCAAAAAAGTTTCTCCTATATTTCCGATATACGAAAATGCAGCCGTCGTAACTTCTTTTGCAAAAAATTTGAGCATACCCGGCGAACGTATCGGTTACATTGCAATAAATCCCGCTTGCACAGAAGCTGCAAAACTTACGGAAGCATGTACGTTCTGCACAAGAATCTTGGGCTATGTAAATGCACCGGCATTCTTCCAGAAAGTAATCGCAAAAAGATGGAACGCACAATGCGATTATTCTCCGTATAAAAAAAGACGTAATTTGATAATGTCCGTAATGGATTATGCAGGGCTACAGTATCAAATACCCGACGGGGCATTCTATCTTTTTGTAAAAGTCCCTGCCCGATGGAACGGGGACGACATTGCTTTTACAAGTCATTTAAAACAATTCAATATACTTTGCGTGCCGGGTACAAGTTTCGGTACGAGCGGTTGGTTTAGGATTGCATTCTGCGTTCCTGAAAATACGATTCTTAATTCAAAAGAAGCATTTTATAAGGCGGTGCGTTCAAAATGAAAATTCTTATGGTTTCTTCGGAAGCGGTTCCGTTTGCAAAGACGGGCGGACTTGCTGATGCCGTTTCGGCACTTTCAAAAAGTCTTTCGGCAAAAAAGCATGATGTGCGGATTATAATTCCGCGCTATTACCACATTGACAGAAAAAATCTTACCTTGTTTGAGAGGAATGTTTCCGTTGACATGGGCGGCTATGAAATTCATGCGGATATTTATACAGCCGAATTGAACGGCACAAAAATTCCCGTGTATTTTATCGACTACGAGCCTCTTTACGGGCGTAACGGCATATACGGTTCCGGCGCAGAGGGAGATTATTGGGACAATCCGCTGCGCTTTTCATTGCTTGCGCGTGCGGCATTTTCTTTTTGCCGTAGAATAAACTGGATTCCGGATATTATGCACTCTCATGACTGGTCGGGTGCGCTCGTTCCCGTTCTGCTGCAAAACGGAATGTGCGGAGAAGATTTTAAACACACCGCATCCGTTTTTACGATTCACAATATGGGATATCAAGGTTCTTATCCCATCGAAAATTTAAATATGCTGGGAATGAGTTACGAAGACGTTTGCTCGGCAGGACTTGAATATTTCGGAAGACTGAACTTTTTAAAAGGCGCAGTCGGTTCGGCAAATGTTATTACGACGGTTTCTCCGACTTATGCGCATGAAATTCAAACTGCTGCAGGCGGATTCGGACTTGACGGACTAATGCGGGTGCGCGCGGATTCTCTCGTAGGAATATTAAACGGTGCGGACACAAGCGACTGGAATCCGGCTGCCGACAAACATATTCCGAAAACTTACGATGTAAATAATATGTCGGGAAAGAAAATCTGCCGCAAAGCTCTGCAAAAACATTTCGGGCTTCCCGAAGACGATTCTCCTGCGATAATAGCGATGGTAACACGTCTCGTACATCAAAAGGGAATATCCGAAGTTTTCGCACCGATGTACGGCTGCCTTTATAAAATCTGTACGGAACTCAATGTACAGTTCGTAGTTCTCGGAAGCGGTGAAGCATGGTGCGAAAATGAGATACATGAACTTGAACGTAAACTTCCCAATTTTAAGTCATACATAGGTTATAACGAAGATTTAAGTCATTTGATGGAAGCCGGGGCGGACTTGTTTTTAATGCCCTCTCATTACGAGCCTTGCGGATTAAATCAAATATATTCCGAATTATACGGAACTCTTCCAATTGTGCGCCGCACCGGCGGACTTGCAGACACCGTAGAAGATTACGACGGAAAGACGGGCGGTACGGGCTTCGTATTCGACTATATATCTCCCGAAGCGGTTTTCGATGCGGTTAAACGCGCAGTAAACGTTTTTACCGGCAATAAGACGGCTTTTGCAAAAATGCAGAGCGCGGCTATGAAAAAAACTTTTTCTTGGGAAGAAAGCGCGAATAAATATTTAGACGTATATAAACTTGCATTGCTGAAAAAACAATAAAATGCCGGCTGTCCGTTTTTTTTAAAATTCGGACAGCCGCCCGCTCCATTGCGTACGAATTAAACAATCCGCTCAAGCTTTTCCCGTATAAATTCACTTTTTTCTTTTAAATTGATATTTCCCGTGTTTAAAAATATACCGTTCGGTTTTGCGGAGTCTAGTTTTACGCTGCCGGACGATTCTTTTATAAGGCGTAAAACTTTATCTACCGAAATATCGGAAACTTTTTCAAAAGATACGGCGGCAACTCCCGCTTTTTCTTTTATCGAAGAAATATTCAGCCGCCGGCATAAAATCCTGATGCTTGCAAGCGACATAAGAGAATTCACTTCATCGGGCAGCGGTCCGAAACGGTCGTTCACTTCGATAAACACTCCGTCAAGTTCGTCTTGCGTTTGAACGGCGGCAATTTTTTTATAGATTTCCATTTTTGTCTGCGGATTATGAACGTAAGAGTCGGGAATAAAGCCCGTATATTCAAGTTCAAGCAGGACTTCGTTTTCCGCTTTGTATTCTTCCTGCATGATAAGACGGTTTACCGCGTCGTTTAAAAGCCGCACATACATATCGAAACCGACGGAATACACGTTACCCGCCTGGTCGCGCCCCAAAAGATTTCCCGCGCCGCGTATTTCCATATCTTTCATCGCGATTTTAAAGCCGCTTCCGAGTTCGGTAAAATCACTGATGACCTGCAGACGCTTCATCGCATCTTCGCTTAAAACTTTATTTTCCGGATACAAAAGATACGCATACGCTTTACGGTCGCTCCGCCCGACGCGCCCGCGGAGCTGATAAAGCTGAGAAACACCGTACATATCCGCGCGGTCGATAATAATCGTATTGACGTTCGGAATATCGATTCCGTTTTCGATAATCGTCGTCGAAACAAGAACATTAAATCCGCCGAGCTTAAAACGCCTGAAAATATCGTCCAGTTCATCGGCAGTCATTTTGCCGTGAGCGGTTTCAATCAACATCTCAGGCACCAACCGCTCAAGTTTTATCCGCGTCTCTTCAAGCGATTCGACACGGTTGTGCAGATAAAAAATCTGCCCTCCCCGCTCGGCTTCTTTTCTGATTGCCGAAACGACCCTATCGTCCGTAAAAAAATCGACGACGGTTTCTATCGGCTGCCGGTTTTTCGGCGGTGTCGTCAAAAGGCTCATATCGCGGATTTTTAAAAGACTCATGTGAAGCGTACGCGGAATGGGTGTTGCCGAAAGGGCAAGAGAATCGATATTGTTGCGGATAACTTTGAGCTTTTCCTTATCTTTGACTCCGAACCGCTGCTCTTCATCGATTATCATCAGTCCCAAATTTTTAAAAATCACGTCTTTTTGAATGATTCTATGCGTGCCGATTAAAATATCTATTTGCCCGTCTTTCAATTTTTTAAGCGTCTCTTTTTGCTCTTTCGGCGGGACAAAGCGGGACATTTGCGCAATGCGAACCGGAAAGTTCTTAAAACGTTCGACGCAGGTTTCATAATGCTGTTCGGCAAGGATTGTCGTGGGAGCCAAAAAAGCGACTTGCCGCCCGCCCATAACGGCTTTAAACGCCGCGCGCATCGCAATTTCAGTCTTCCCGTAGCCGACATCTCCGCAGACAAGCCTGTCCATCGGAGACGCGCTTTCCATATCTTTTTTAATTTCTTCCGTAACGGTAATCTGGTCGTCCGTGTCCTCATACGGAAAAGCGGCTTCAAACATCGTCTGCCATTCGGTATCTTTCGGGAACGGAAAACCGTGAGCCGCCTTTCTTCGCGAATACAAGTCGATTAGTTTTCCCGCCAAATCTTCGACGGCTTGTTTTACCCGATTTTTGCGGTTTTCCCACGCCTTCGAGCCTAGTCTGTCGAGCTGCGGCGCATTTCCCGCGTTTCCGACGTACCGCTGCACCATGTTGACTTGTTCAATCGGAACAAAAACGAATTCTTTGTCGGCGTATTCAAGTTTTACGTAATCGCGCTCGTTTCCGCCAGCCTTAACGCGGTCGATTCCGCAAAAAATGCCGATTCCGTAATTGACGTGAACGACATAATCGCCGGGATTAAGCTCCACAAAGGTATCGATTGCCGTACTTTTCGCTTTTTGTATTGACTTCGGAACGTATTTCCGCCGCCCGAAAATTTCGTTTTCTTGGATTATGTGCAGTTTTATGTCGGGAACACTGAAACCCTCCGAAACGGCTTTTCCGATAATCGAAATATTTTTTTTCTTTCCGTCGGGCGTTTCCGTAACGTCTTTCAGAATTTCGGCAATTCTTGCCGCCTGATTCGGATTGTCGGCAAAAATAACGGAAGTCCAGCCGTCCATATCCGTCTTTTCAAGTTCTTCTTTCAGATATTTTATGTTTCCGAAATAGCTTTGCGCAGGTTCGGCGGCAAGTTTGATATGAGACTTTTCGGTTTGTATAAAATTATTTATATCAATCGTATAAAAAAATACGGATTCCTTTATGTTTTGCACCGAATCATCGAATTCCAAAGATGTCGCCGACGGTAAAGGAACCGGCATATTCTGTACCGCAGTTTTATAGCTGTTGAACAGCTCCCGCTTCAAACTTTCGCTTGCGTTGCAAAGTCTGTCGTAGTCGAAGAAGAAAACCGGCATATCGGAGGGAATATAATCGAACACCGAATATTTTCTATCCCACAAGATAGGATAAAAAATCTCCTCGCCCTCGCTCTGCCCCATTTCTTCCAGTTCAAGCAAGAGGTTTTCTCTAAAGTTTTGCGCACTCTCCGAATACTCGATTTGAATATTCGACAGATTTTCTTCTCCGCTGACGTTATCCGCTGCACCTCCGTTTTTCAATTTTTCTTCAAGGACTGAAACAAGCTCTTTATTCCACAAGACTTCTTTCATCGGACCGATTAAAACGCAATCCGTGCTGCCGGTCGTTGTCTGCGTCTCAATATCGAATGTTTTGATTTCTTCGATTTTGTCAAAATCAAACACGATACGTACGGCATCTTCTCCGGCAGGCAAAAATATATCGAGCACTTCTCCGCGTAAACTGAATTCTCCGCGCGCGCTCACTTTCGGAACGCGCACATAACAGCTTTTGATGAGAGCGGCGGACACTTCTTGCGTGTCGATTTGCTGATCTTTTTCCAAAGAGAATATAAACGGACGTAAAAAATCGGGCGGCGTAACGGGCGTAAGAAGTACGCGTTGAACGGCGATAAAAATATGCGGCGATTTCTTTCCGCGCGCAGGCGATTGAGTTAAAAGCAAACGGCACAAAAAATCCGCACGCTGCCCGAATACTTTGTTTCCGGGAGAAGCGGGACGATAAGGAAGCGTTCCCCAGCCGGGCAAAATTGAAATATCTACATCTTCGATAATCGTTGCAAGGTCTGTTTTAAGCATTTCCGCGTCCCGCTCGTTTTGCACTACGATAAAAATATCTTCGTTACATGAAATATTTTGCCGGGCGTTCATCCTACCCGCTTCGAGCGTTTGCATATTCCGCATACGTTTTTGAATGATATATTCGGAAATAAAAAAACTTTTAAGGCAGCCGTGAAGACCTGTTATTCCGCACGGAAATTCGGTATTGTGCGCCGCGATATTTTCTGCAGCGGAAGAAAAGTCTTTCCATGCATGCAGTAGATTTTGTATGGAATTTGATGATAATATATTCATAGTTTAAGCCGATAATAAAAGCAGGTTTTTCAACATACATTTTGGAGAAATACATTGAAACAAGCAATTTTTTTTATTATAGCGGTTTTATTTTGTCTTGGACAACAGGCGTTTGCCGATGTTATCGACAAGACAGACTACAACGACTTGTCCGTTTCCGTAAAATATTACAATAGAACTATGTATTATCCCGGAAATCGCGATTCAAATCCCGTACTTGTTCATATTTCCATAAAAAACAACTCAACGGAAACAAAACGCTTTAAACTTGCCGACGACAGAATGTTCAGTATTGATTTTGATGTCATAACGATAAAAAATCAAACTTTACCGCAGTCGGAGAACTTAATAAAAAAGCGGACGACTAACCGCACAGTTTATTTTAGAGAAATCGCATTGGACAATGGTGAAGAATATTCTTTTACCGAAAATTTAAAAGACTACATAGACATTACAGATCCTGCAGTTTATTACGCTGAATTGAAATTTTATCCCGAGCTTTATAAATCGAAATATATTTCGCTCGCTTCCAACAGACTTACTCTCGAAGTTCGCCCGTCCCCTTCCGCTGCAGCTTCCTCGATTCTGCCGGTGGCGGATAATACAGCCGAGCTATTAAACCCTGAAGATATTTCGCCGGATAAAGTTGTTGAAAGAACCATAATCGCACGGCAGAAATCTTTATGGGATCAGTATTTTCTTTACATGGATATAGAAGCAATGCTGCAGCGGGACGCGGTTGCAAAACGCAAATACAATGCGGTATCTGCAGACGAGCGCGCAAGACTTCTTAAAAATTACAAAGCGGATTTGATGCAGTCAAGAATCGACAACGATATCGTAGCTGTTCCGGAAAGTTTTGAAATCGAAAAAACTTTGTATTCAAGGACGGAGGGAACTGTTACCGTTACGGAATGGTTCAAATATCCTAACTTCCGTGAAAAAAAGAGCTATGTATATAAAGTCCGTCAGCGTGAAGGAATTTGGCAAATTTACGACTATGTTGTTACGAATTTGGGGACGGAATGAAAGCTCTTATTATTTGCGATGAAAAGTCCGTCATAGAAAAACTTGATAAGATTTTATGTAGTTGGGGCTTGGACACAATAATATACAACTGGCTCTTAAAAGCGTTGGACAATATAGAAGAAATCAGCCCGAATTTTACTATCATAAGCGTAAGCGATTACCCGCGTCATTGGAAAACTTTAGCGCAATTCATCAATAGCGGAATTGCCCGCAGCTCCGACAAAGTTATTTTGTACACGCCTAAACCTCTTTCTTCCGAAGAAGATAAAAAAGCTAAAGCCTTAGGTGTTGCGGGCTGCTTTCATTCTTTTGAAGAAACCGAAGACGGACTAAAAAAATTGAGAGAGCTGCTTGGAGTAAAAGCGCCCGAAAAAAACAACGATTCCGATACCAGCGTAAACTCCGACGGCAGGATTTCGAGCGTAGAGAATATCGTTGCGCAAAAAAACTGCAATAAAGCAGACGATGAAAATGAATATGAAGTCCGGGAAGCTCCGTCCAAAGCGGAACAAACTACCGATGCGCCTGTTCCTGAGAAAACAATTCCCGACGAGGATTCGGTAATTTCCGAAACTGGTGCGGAACAAGTTGAATCTTCAAATTGCACGATTCAATCGGTTGATTCAATCGCGGCAATTCAGCCCGAATCGGAAAAAGAAAAGAAAGATGCGGAAGTTTCTGCTCCCGATTATAAAATTCCGAATGTAGATTTTGTTGCCGCCGCAGCAAAAGATTCGGATACTCCTGTAGGATTCGATTCTAAAATTCCCGATGTGGATTCCGTTCTTCCGCATAAAAACGAGGATTCCGGAAGTCAAAGAAAATCTCTCCTGCATAAGATACGGGAATTGTATGAGACATAAAAAAGCTAAGTTTTTTTGCGAAAACTGCGGCGCGGAAGTTCAGGAAAATGCAAAAGTTTGTAAAAAATGCGGAAAATTCTTTATTTCAGTGCGCTGCCCCAGTTGCGGCAAAACCGGAAAATCAAAAGATTTTGAAAAAGGCTGCCCTTTTTGCGGATATGCAGTTGACTCCGCTCAAAATTACAGTCTGCATGGAGCTCAAAAACATATCATCGGTTCATTAAAAAATTATTTTGCAGGATTGGGAAAATTTTCCTTTTCGCGCATAAATACGAAAAATTACGCCCATGACGATTCTTTGCCCGTATGGATCTACATAATAACTGCACTTATGTTCTGCGCCGTAATTTTTTATGCTTTGATATTCATGAAAAAAAACGTTTGATTTGTGAGAATTCTTTCCCGTTACTAATCTTGCAAAAACCAGAAATCAAAAAAATTGTACCATTGGAACGGAAACATTACGCAATATTTTTCAAGTTTATCTGCAAATTCACGGCAAAGAGCGCGGATTCTTTCTTCCCGCTCCGAGCGCGGGCAATTAAAATCGATTTTAGCGCGCTCCACAAACATATTGTAACGGGGAAATAAGGAAGCCGTCCTAGTCCTAAGAGCGAACATAAAATATGTAGAAGCATTTAACAGCGCGGCGATTAAAAACACCCCGTAAGGAAAATCTGCCGGCTTGCCTAAAAAGTCGGTGCGGATACAGCGGCTTCTTGTGCGCGCACTGGTACGGTCTGCGGCACAAACCACAAGCCCGCCGTTTTCAATCTGCTCGGAAAGCTCGCATATTGTGTCAGGCCCTATATCTCCCGGATCAATTAAATTAAAATACGCGCCGGGATTTACTTCCCGCAAAGCTTTATTAAATTGCAGGGCAGCTTTTGCGTTCACTTCCATTATTGCCGTTACGGAAAATTTCCTATCGACACCGGTTTTATTGTAACTTGAAAGGCTTCTCAAAAGTTCAATATTTCCAAGATGCGAACCGATTAAAAGCGCGCCTTTGCCGTTTTCCAAATCGGCACACAGTTTATTTAAGTCATCATCGCCGCAAATAAGGCTGCTATAGTCCATCTTACCAAGCCAGCCTTCAAACTTTTCTACAATGCACATTGAAAATGAAAGAATTTGCCTGTACGGACGAACAATAAGCGGAACTTTCCCGCCGGTAAACGATTTAAGCTGTTTTTGATACAGTCGAGCTTCTTTTCTGGCACGTTTTGAAATCAAAAAATAAAAAAAACTTACGGGATAAACAATAAGGTAAACTATAAATGCAGGCAATTTTTGTATGAGCTTTAACGTGAATTTTAAAGCTCTGTCGGACGAAACGATTTCTTCTTTGTCTGCCCAATGTTCCGTCGCGTTTTCAGCGTCCATGCACACATCTCCTTATATTGCGCGCAATCAAAAAAGGCATACGGACAATCATTCCTGCACAAAGTCTTGTAAATGTAAATGAAATTCTTACGTTGTCGCGGAACATTCTAAAATTGGAAATGCCGTCTACAGGATAATACACCTTTACCGATTCTGAAATTATGCGCACTCCCGCCCACGATAAATGCACAAGAATATCAATATCATAACCCATGCGCTTATCTATAAAAGCATGACGCTCAAGAAGTTTTACATAAGGCGCAACAGGATAAACTCTAAAACCTATCATTGCATCTTTTATTTCGCGGGAAAGACAGACAATATGAATCCAGGCATTTGCAATTTTGCGCCCGTTTTTGCGCCTTTTGGGAGCATCTTCTCCGTAATCGGGATAACCGCATATAAGCGCATCCGGATTTTGTTCAGAAAGCTCTAAAAAGCGCGGAATCCGTGAAATATCATGCTGACCGTCGGAATCAATCTGCAAAATATGGGTAAGCCCCATTTCATGAGCTTTTTTTAAACCGTCATTCATTGCGGCACCTTTGCCGCCGTTAAATTTGCGCTCGATTAAAACCGACTGCGGATATTTTTTTGCCGCCGCACGAATAAACGATTTATTGATTTCGTCATTTCCGTCGTCTATTATAATTATCGGAAAATTGAATTGAGCAATTTTATTTACAACAGCTTCAAGAGCCGCTCCATGTCTATAAACGGGAATTACAAACCCGAATTTCATTTTACGCCCGCTCTTTCAGTACGGCAAACGAGCCGGAAGAATAAATTTTGTCCGCATTGTTTCTATCGGACATATTAAAAGTTACGGTTTCTTTTTCCGGTTTATATGATAAATCAAGACGGATTTTTGTATCCGGTCTTATCGGAGCGGAAAATTTTATGCGGCGGATTGAAGGAACGTACCTTTGTGTACCGAAATATTTGCGCGAAAATCGTGTTATAACTTCAAATTGCGCAACAGCCGGAAGCAGTTTGTATTCCGGAAAATGTCCGTCAAAAAAATCACTCGATTCGGGAATTAAAAATTCCAGTGAAATCTCGTTTTCCGCGCGTGAAATAATATTTTCATCAGTTATATCGTGCAAATTCGATCCCATAAGATCCTCCATTCAGTCTGCCTAAAAAACAACAGATTTTAAGCCGCCTATTCCGATTCTATCTGCTTATCTGCAAACAAAGCTTCTATCTCTGCTTTATGCTTCTTTCCCTGCGCATCGACAGGCAAAGAATCGCAATAACGCCATTTTTTAGGCAGAACGACATTTTCAAAATATCCCATCAAAAAGTCGCGAAAATATCTATTAATCGTATATTTTTCGGCACCGTTGAATTTTTTACGACCGTCCGCATTCAATACAATGGCTGCCGCAAGATATTGTCGCACATCATTTGACAATGCGATAACTTTTACATCGCTTACAAGTCCTGTCTGCAATATCCGATTTTCCACTTCCGTCATTGAAATTCGTTTTTCTTCTATTTTTACGATTGAATCGGAACGTCCTTTTAAGATAAATTTTCCGTTTTCATGAATTTCTGCAAGGTCGGCAGTTGCAAAACCTGAAGGGTCTTTTATATAAGGAGAAATAATACAAAGGCAGCCGTCTTCGCCGGTCCAAATCTTTGCATTATCAAACGGAGTCCATTCAAGTCCGTCTGAAGACTGCTGTCTATAAGCAATTCCGCTTGTTTCCGTGCTTCCGTAAACTTCAATCGGACAAAATCCGAATACACTGTGAGTTTTACGGGACAGTTCCGTAGAAAGTGCGCCGCCGCTCGTAAATATCCACGTCTTTTTCAACGGCAGACTTTCTTCAATCTCTACCGTACGTTTTAAAAATGCAGGAGTAGCAATAATCATGTATTCGGAATCGGAAAGAGTCTCAAATTCTTCAGGATAAACAATACGCGAACGCCGGAACGGGACACCGAGCGTAAAAGGAAGCGATATTCCAAATAAAAAGCCGTAAATATGATGCTGACTTACCGTAGTAACCAGCTTACGCTTTATAAATTCTTTTCCCCATTTGGAAATTATAAAATCATTGTCCTGCTCAAATTCCGTCATGCGCTGTAAAACGGCTTTAGGCTTGCCGGTACTTCCCGATGTGTACATAAGAATCTGCGTTTTATCAGCATCAACAAGAGGGACAGCGCGTATAAAATCTTCTTCCGGCGCAGGAGCGTCTTCAATCAGTTTGGGAATAAAAATCGAATGCGGCGCATTTTGATCTGTAAGAAATTCAGTATTTTCCGTTTTGATTTCTTTTATAAAGTCTTCTGAAATATTCTGCGTCAGCAAAACCCGCTTGCCGCATTGTAAAAGAGATGCAAACGTTACAAGGAAATACCAATAATCTTCACAATGCAAAATCCAATCTTTTGAATCCGACTGCATTAGAAAAGTGCGCATTTTTGCGGTTTCGGTAAGAAAATCATGCCAGGTTTTATATTTTTTTGAAGACCAAGAACCTTCATAGCAAAGCACATAATTATCTTTTCGCGATGAAGCT
This sequence comes from uncultured Treponema sp., assembly GCA_963548875.1. Classification (GTDB taxonomy): domain Bacteria; phylum Spirochaetota; class Spirochaetia; order Treponematales; family Treponemataceae; genus Treponema_D. Next base: position 24,120 of record CAUUVZ010000006.1, read on the forward strand.
GTAAATTTTGTGAGAGAATACGGTTTTATCATCATTTTGTCCGTCCGTTTGCGCACGATAAATTCCGCTGTAAAAAGCAATCCGATTAAAACATAAGATATACCGCCGTTGTAAAGCGACCAAATCCTGCTGTTCAATTCTTCATTGCCGAAGTTGTATAAAGCCGTAAATGCCGCAATCGTCCCATTTAAAACGAAAAATGCACACCATACAAGCGTAACTTTACGGCAATAGGCGTAAACCTGCTCTTCATAAGAAGAACCTTTTATAGACTTATCTGCCATAACAGCAAAACGGAATATTATAACCGGCTCAAAAAATAAGGAACCTGCAAATACGGAAAGCATTACAGCATTTATTACAACAGAATAAAGTTTTAAGAAAACCGATTTGCCGGTAAAAAAACAAATTAAAGCGGCGGTCAAAAACAACGCGGAGCTGAGCAAAGGCCGCCAGTCCGGCAGCTTTTTTCCATCGGAATTACCGGACTTCATATTTCCGGTTACAGCAAGGAAATAAGCAAGTGCGGCAGCCGCTATGAACAATGAAAGCACCCGTATTGGAAGTTTAAGAACTACAAGGAACGTAAACACCAAGACGGGATAAAGTGCCGCGGCGGCGTAAAAAAAGACTTTAAATCCTTTCATCAGCCCATGTACGGAACAAGCGCATCAACGACATCCTGAACCGTCTTTACGGTTTTAAATATCTGCGGATCAACGTTGGTTCCGGCAGGCATATACTCTTTCATTTTTACGATAAGATCGATTGAATCGATAGAATCAAGATCAAGATCATCGCCTAGAGTCGCATCCGGCGTAATTGAAGCTTCATCAATTTCAAACTCCGTTGAAAGAATCGATTTAAGCTTTGTAAAAATTTCATCCTTTGACATAAACTAACCTCGCGTCTGAACAATATATTCGGCAAGTGCATTCACCGATGCAAAATGCTTTTTATTATCTTCACTCTCCGCAGAAAATTTTACGCCGAATTTCTTTTTGAGTCCGACACCGAGTTCGAGAGCATCGATGGAATCAAGTCCCAATCCTTTCCCGAACAAAGGTTCCGAATCGCTAATACTTTCCGGAGTAACGTCTTCAAGCTGGAGCGTTTTAATAATAGTCTCTTTTATTTCTTTTTTTAATTGCTGTAAATCTTCCATAAAGATACCCGCTGCAAAAACAAAATTATGGCGCATTTTAATATAGACACAAAAAAAAAGCAATTACTGCGCAATTTCTACGATAAATCCGTCATAACACGCCCTAGTTTTCAAGCACTTTATTTTCAGGGCGTTCCCGCCGGCAAGCGGCGGTCGGGCTATCCGCTCCAACTGCGGCTAGCCGCACTTTCCGCTACTATCCCTAACGCATGACCGACGCAAAAAACATTCATAATTTATTGCAAATAATATTCCCGCAAAAAAAAGTCATCAACATCCGTAGTAATCGCTGCAGCTTGTAGTGTAAGTTTTCCGTCCCAAAAGTCGGAGCGGACGGTAAACCTCGTTACGTTCGTAAAATCCAATCCCTATACTTATCCTCGCACACCACCTACTCCCTGCTTTTTGCCGTTATGCGGGGAACATCGATACGCAGCACCGTAACCGATTTTGTCATTTGCCCGGATATTTCAAAATCTTTTCCGGTTTGCGCTTTCATCAGCAGTTTTAAGCCGTATATTTTTTCGTCGGTATCTTCAACGATAGCTGCCGTTCCGTCTCCCATGACGCTTGCATATTTTGAACCGTATTTACACGGAACATTTCCTCCGGAAATAAGCGAAACGTTCGTTTCAAGTTCAATGAAAACATTCGGGGATTTTTTGATAATATCGAGCTTTCGTCCTTCTTTTGCGCAATGCATGTATAAAGTCAGTCTTCCGTCTATGAATTCAAAACCGTATTGCATAGGCACCACATAAGGACGATTTTCATCTATCATGCCGATGTGGACGACTTTTGCCTCCTCGATAACGGATTTTATTTGACGCGGATCGGTTAACTCTCTATCAACTCTTCTCATAACTAAAATATTCTCCTAAAAGACCCGTTAGTTTACGGGTTTTCGCCGCAAACCGTTGCAGGAAACTTCGATTTACGAAAAAAATCGAGTTTGCAAAATAAAGCATATTTCTTTAAGTGATTTAAAACAAAAAATAGGCGCATACGTTCTCCGTAAAGGGCGGTTCATTTCTCCGGTACCGCTTTTGCCGTATCGTTTATCAGCTTTGCAAAATCGATTGCGTTTTTCGGACTGACGACAGACTTACCTGTTTCCGCTTCTATCTCGTTTCGTGCGCGTCCTGCAATGCGTCCGCCTCGCCCTGCCGTTTTTTTGTTTTCTTCAAGTCCTTGCGGATGGGTAGTATTGGTCAGCTCCGTAACGGTCGCTTCGGCAAGCATATTAAGTACCAGCTCGAGCGTCGACATATTATCCCGCAGATTCTCTTTTTTGAGCTTTTTCAAATCCTTATATTGCCGAACAGTCATTCCGCTCCACGCTTTGGAGATTTCATTAGTCAAAACGGCGTATTCTTTGCCATCACTTACACCGTGCTCTTGCCATGCATCTGTCAATTCCTTTCTTACCTGAATAGCCTGCAAACGCTGATTTATCCATTCCCGCGTGTAGCCTTTTTTCATATAGGTTTCCAAAGCGCGGTCAATTGTCAGCTCCGGGTCTATGATTTCGTCGATTCGTTCTTTGCCCACCTCGGCGAGCCACATCTTAAACGGCTCCGCCTTGGGCGACGGAATCGATTGGATAATACGGAATATACCCTGCATATCGGCGGCATCGGTATTATACATTTTTCCGTCGGCAGACTCTAGTTTTAGTTGTCGACAAATTGTCGACAGCTGACTTTTTTCTTCTTCCGACATACGCTTTTTCACCCGGTACCAATAATCTCGTGGATTAGCACTGCCGGTCAAAGCACCGACTACATCCACCACGCTGAAATACCACTCTTCTTTTTCGTTATCCCAAGCGGAGCGTATCGTATTCCCTTCAAACAACTTTACTTCATCGTTCATAAAATCTCCCTCTTTTTTACTGTATTCATATCGAAGAATAAAATCGGCGGCGTATTTTTTGTCATTTCGGTGATATACCGCACAGGCAACGAAACCGCGTATATCGAAAAAAAAATCGGCATCGCTATATATGTACGGTGTGCGGTAAATATTCACGTATTCCGTTTTCCGTTGCCGTCTTTGAAAAAAATGCTGCGGCTATTCCGAATCGGTTATCGGCACCCAGAATACGCGAGTTGTGTTTAAAGAGTTCGTTCCTGTCTATACGGATTCTTCATAACTTTCAGGATTATAAAAAATGATTTTCGTACCTTCGCTTTCAAATTGAAACGGTACGTAAAGCTGATTTTTAAGCGCGGATTTAACGGCTGCCTGTTTATCAAGCGGGACATAAAAGAGCAAAAATCCGCCGCCGCCTGCGCCCAAAAGTTTTCCTCCGAGCGCGCCGGCTTTTATCGCGCAATCGTATTGTTCGTCGATGGAGCTTGTACTGATTCCCGAAGAAATGCCGCGCTTGAACTTCCACGTGTAGTCCAACAATCTGCCGAATTCGTCGAGATTTGTGTTTTTATCGGTGAGAATCTTTTCCGCCTCATCTACCAAACCGTACATTTTTATCAGCTCTGCAGTTTTGTCTTTCATCGACTTTTCGGTTTCTTTTTGAATGTCGGAAGAAAAACGGGAAAATCCGGTAAAAAACAGCATGAGGCGCGCATTGAGAGATTGCTTTCGCTCGGGTGAAATAACAATAGGATTTACGGTATAGCCGTCTTTTGAAAAATTTATGCGGTTAAACCCGCCGAAACTTGCCGCAATCTGGTCTTGAATGCCGCCGGCTTCTTTGCAGAGTTCCCGCTCAAGATAAATCGCATCGTCGGCAAGTTTGCGTTTTCCCGCATATTGCCCTTTGAGCGCGTAAAAGGCTTCAAGCATTCCTACCGCAAAAGACGAACTTGTTCCCAGCCCGCTTCTCGCAGGCAAATCGCTTTCGTAAGTCAAACGGATTTCATGCATATCAAGCCACTTCATCGCATTACGGATTGCAGGATGCTTTATTTCATCGTAGGAATTGACTTGTTCGTTTTGAGAATAGGAAAGATGAGTCTTGTAGTCGAAAAAACGCGGAAGATGCCTGACCGTAACATAGCAATATTTGTCGAATGTCGTTGAAATCACCGCGCCGCCGTGTTCGTTATAAAATCCGGAAAAATCCGTTCCGCCTCCGAAAAAAGACATACGGAACGGAGTCTGAGTAATAATCATATTTCCTCGCAATATTTAAGATTTATTGCGATATATTTATATAATCACAAATAAAAGTCAATGAAACGTAAGTTTTGCAAAAAAACAAAGCCTGCCGGCATTTAAGCGTACGGCAGGCATAAAAAGAAACACATAAAATCGCTTTTGAATTAACGGCGCATCGCATCGGCAAAATTGATCGGAAACTGTTTTTTATAGTCCGCATCAACTGCATTAAGGGAACCGTGATTTATCATATCGCAAAAATCGACATGCAAGTCTTCATATTTCTTACCGGATGACGGTTTTACAATTCCCAGAGCCTTATCTTTTCGTTTATTTATAAAATAGACGACTAAATTCACGCTCACTATTGCCAGATTCAAAATATAAACAGCCAAAACATAATTTATCGAATGTGTCCAAAGTTTTGCCGTGATTCCTGCGATATAACCTGCTATAATGAGCATCGTAAAGCGGAAACTCATATTTTTAGCGGTTCCGGCTTTTATGTTTTTCATAACGGAAATCGGCCATGAAAGACCGAAACAAATAAGCATTGTGGTTTCCAACATCGATTCCATAATTATACATCCGTGGAATTGTAAAATCTTTATTGAAAGCGTCCGAAAACTTCTCTTTTGGACGCTCCGCTTATAAATCTCTTGCTCTTTTCATCATTACTATACTTATAATATTTAATAACTTCCAATATATTGTTTTTATCATATTGATAATTTATTATTATTGATTGAAAATACAAATCGGGGTAAATCTTATGGAATTGACACAGCTAAAATATTTTTTGGAAGTTGCAAAACGTCAGCACGTAACTCAAAGCGCGGAAGCCTTGCACATAGCGCAACCCGCACTTACGCAATCCATTCGCAGACTTGAAGAAGAATTGGAAATTCCTTTATTCGTCTCAAAAGGACGGAATATAATTTTAAGCCCTTACGGACGATATTTTTACGAAAAATTGCAGCCGCTCATAGAACGGATAAATGAATTGCCGGAGCAGCTTAAAATTATTGAAAAAATTTAAAATTCTACGATACATTTTAATGTTCTTGCAGCTTCATCTCTTATAACTGATTCAATAATCGAATACAAAAAAATCAACGAAGATTTGCATTTTCAGCTTAAACAAAACGAAATGAGCGATTTATACGATATATGTGTAACTACTGCAATATTTTACAAAGATTCAGGCACTCCTCACGATGAAATGTTTATCTGCACGGAAAAGATTTATCTTGCCGTCCCGAATATTAAAAAATTTTGCGGCAGAAATTCCATTTCCCTGCAGGAAGTAAAAGACGAAAATTTCATATTGCTTTCAGGTTCACGGCAGTTAAGATCAATTTGCGATAAATATTGCGATAACGCGAAAATCAAACTGAATACCGTTTTTGAAAGCGACAGTCCTGCTGCAGTAAAAAACATGATAGCCGCAAATATGGGGATAGGTTTTTGGCCTTCATTTTCATGGGGAAGTCTTGATACGGCTAAAGTCCGTCTTTTGGAAATAGACGGACAGAATTGCAGCCGGGATATATTAATCTCATACAGGAAAAATAAGCAGGATAATACCGATACTTATGCTTTCTACGATTATCTTACAAAATATTTTTCGGCTGCGGCAAATATTCCCGTCTCAAGAACTCCGATTTAAATATCCTGCATCCCTATTGCTTACCTCCGTAATAAATTTCGTTTGCTGGATTTTTCCAAAATATTCGTGTAAAGTTCGAGCATTATGGAAATGAAATGGCTCGTTTTGTGCGCAGCACTTCTTATGTATCTGCTCGTAATCTTGTTTCAAGATAAAAAAGTTGTGTTTTCCTCCGCAGCAGCGTTTATTCTGCTTGCGCTGGGCATTATCTTTCCGGGAAAAGTTTTTACAGCCGCAGGAAATTCGCGTTTTTCCGCCGCAGTTCATTCTTTCTCGGAGCTGATAAACTGGAACGTATTGATGATTTACGCCGGAAGTATGGCGATTGCGGCTTTGTTTATATATTCCCGAGTACCGGCACGTATTGCAGATTCAATTGTCGAGCGAGCACCTTCTACGGGCATTGCAATCATTTTGATTCTTGCGATGACCGGCATAATTTCTATTTTCGTCGAAAACGTCGCAACAGTACTTGTAATGGCACCGATTGCACTTGCTTTGTCAAAAAAACTATCGCTCAATCCTACATATTTTATGGCGGGACTTGCAGTAATGTCCAATCTTGAAGGAACTGCAACTCTTGTAGGCGACCCGCCTTCGATGATTTTTGCAAGCTATGCCGGTTACACTTTCAATGACTTTTTTGCACATCAAGGGCGCATTTCCATTTTCTTTTTTATTCAAACGGGAATGATTGCCGGCTGCATTTTCTTCTATTATTACTTTAGGAATGCTACGCAAAAAGTTTCTGCAGAGCACACAAAAGTCATTTCGTTTTTTCCAGCCGTTTTATTATGTACGATGATTGCAGGACTTGCCGCAATTTCGTTTTTACATTTGAAAATCGAGTGGATTTCAGGACTTTTTGTTATGCTGCTCGGCGTAATCGGAGTTTTTTGGTATGCGGCAATCGAACGCAAGGGCATAAAAGAAGCATTTGAACTCGTAAAGGGACTTGACTGGGAATCGATTTTCTTCTTATCGGGAATATTTATAATCGTGGGCGCAGTTTCGGAAACGGGGCTGCTTTCGGATCTTGCGGCATTTTTATCGCACCTAACCGGCGGAAACGCGCTTTTGGGATTTCTTTTGATTATCGCGCTATCGGTTTTAATTTCAGGATTTGTCGATAATGTTCCTTACATCATCGTAATGCTTCCAGTTGCAAACAATCTTGCAAAATCAATAGGAATAAAAGGAGAACTTTTTATGTTTGCGCTTTTAATAGGTTCTTGTCTCGGCGGAAACCTTACTCCGTTCGGAGCAAGTGCAAACATCGTTGCGATGGGTATTTTAAAGCGCGAAAATTATCCCATGACTTTCCGCTCTTGGATAAAAATAGGAATTCCGTTTACTCTGATAACGACAACAGCAGCTTCGGTTTTTCTTTGGTTTGTCTGGAAATAGTCCGCTTTATACCGAAACCGCCGTTTCCGCCACGCTTTTCTGCAATGCTTGATTTTTCATGCGTTTTTTTCTATTATTGCGCAATCATTACCTTTTAGCGTCGCAGGAAAATTTATAAAAGCGTGAATCTTAAAACATTTTGAATCTGAAAGTCTGCTGCCTCCACTGCAGCGATTAAATGATTTTATTGTGCGCGACGATAACCACATTAAACCGCTTTTGGGAAAATTATGGATTTGGAAAATTTGGAAAACGGTCTTACGGAAAACGACCGAAACTACGCTGTTGAAAATGCGGATGGAAATACTCCGTTTTTGAGCGAAGACAGCATCGCTGAAGATGATAAAGATAAACAAGATGCTGTTGAAAACGACGAAATATCGTTTGCGGATCTAGGTCTTGATGAAAAAACTCTTGCCGCAGTCGAACGCAAAGGATTTAAAACACCTTCCCCGATTCAAGTATTGGCGATTCCGCGCCTTTTAAACGGAGATGCGAATATTATCGCCCGCGCACGAACGGGAACGGGAAAAACCGCTGCATTCGGTCTTCCGATTATTCAAAATATCAAGGACAACTCCGGGATTGTAAAAGCTCTTATCTTGGAGCCGACGCGGGAGCTTGCAATTCAAACCTGTACGGAAATGCAGTCGTTTACGGACGGCAAAACGCCGCGCTCTTGTGTTTTATACGGAGGCGCGTCTTATGCCACCCAAATCCGCGACTTAAAGCGCGGAGCGGAAATTGTAGTCGGTACTCCGGGACGCATTCAGGATCATCTTGAGCGCGGAACACTTGATATAAGCAAAATAGATTATTTTATCCTCGATGAAGGCGATGAAATGCTCGACATGGGCTTTATCGACGACATCGAAGCGATTTTTGAGCAGGCGAATCCGAACAGCCGCATTCTTTTGTTCAGCGCGACTATGCCTGAACCGATTTTGAAAATTGCCGGAAAGTTTATGGGCGATTACGAAATCGTTGAAGAAGAAGGCGTTATCGACGAGCCTTTGCTCATTGACCAGAAGTTTTGGGTGCTCCGCGAAAACGAAAAAATCGACGCGCTTGTGCGCCTCATCGACATTGCCGACGACTTTTACGGTCTTGTCTTTACACAGACAAAAAACGATGCCGACTTTGTAAACCGTCTCCTTGACGAAAAAGGTTATCAGTCGGCAGCATTACACGGCGACATTGCGCAAAATCAACGCGAAAAAATTCTTGCGCGCTTCCGCAGTAAAAAGACGCGTATTCTTGTTGCAACCGATGTTGCAGCGCGCGGAATCGACATAACGGGCTTGAGCCATGTTGTCAATTATTCAATGCCTTTTGACGGTGCAACATATGTTCACCGAATCGGGCGCACCGGACGGGCAGGTTCTACGGGAATTGCCGTAACTTTTGTCGCTCCTAATGAACGGCGAAAACTCGGATTTTTGCAGCGCGCAGTCCGCAAAGCAAGCAAAGGTGAAATGACCGAAGAAGAAATTCCTTCAATAGATGAAGTGATTACAAAAAAGCGGGAAAGACTTTTTGCGGAATTAAAAGAAAAATTAGGGCTTGATTCTTCTTCCGCATCGGAAAAACTTCGTACGGTAACTAACGTAACCGATACGGATGCGGAACAAATCATATTCACCGAGCCTGAAATTGTCGGAAATGCGGAAAAACTTGCGCTGAAACAAAGCGATCCGGTGTTTTCCGCAATGGCGGATGAGCTTTGTTCGTATGAAGACGCAAAAACAATGCTTGCTTCCGTACTTTCCGTAATTTACGGTGAACAGCTCGACAAATCACGCTATGGAAAAATTCAAGCTAAGGGCTCTCCTTCCGATCAAACCAGAATTTATGTTCAAATCGGACGCAGAGACGGCTACAATCCGCGAGCGGTTGCGGATTTTTTCAGCGATTTGCTGCACATTCAAGGACGCGATGTAGACAGAATTGCTATGTCGGCCAATTTTACACTCGTAAGTCTGCCTAAAGAAGCCGCAAAACGCGCTTTGGAACTTTCAAAAAAATCCGGTATTCCGCATATGCACATCGACACAAAGGAAGCTGTCGGATTCGGCGGCGGCAAACGCAGACGGGGCGATAATGCTTCCGGAAGTTTCGGCGGCGGGCGCAGAGGTTTCGGACATTCTTTCGGAGGCAAGGGCGATTCCGAGCGTTACGGCAAATTCTCCGGCAGAAAGTCGGAGCACGGAAAATCTAAAGGAAGTCGTCCGAACTTTCATACTCCTACGGAGCGTAACGGACACGCGGGGCTTTATAAAAAGAACGGAAAAGCTGAAAGATTTTAGGCAGCTGAACGAAGCTGTATCATAAGGCAGGAAAATATGTCATTGGATAAAATGCGTAACATCGGAATCATGGCGCATATAGACGCCGGAAAAACGACGACGACGGAGCGAATTCTCTTTTATACGAAAAAAATACACAAAATCGGTGAAATAGACGACGGTCAGGCGACGATGGATTGGATGGCGCAGGAACAGGAGCGCGGAATTACGATTTGCAGCGCGGCGACTACGACATATTGGAACGACTATCAAATAAACATCATTGATACGCCCGGTCATGTTGACTTTACAGCAGAGGTCGAGCGCTCTTTGCGTGTTCTTGACGGCGCGGTTGCGGTTATCTGCGCGGTTGACGGTGTTCAGCCGCAGACAGAGACAGTCTGGAAGCAGGCGGACGAATTTAAAGTCCCTCGTCTGTGTTTTATGAACAAGATGGACAGAGTCGGTGCGGATTTTTTCGGCTCGATGGACGATGTTGCTGCAAAATTCGGTGTGGAATGTCTCGCGCTTCAGATTCCTATTGGAGAAGGCGCGGACTTTGAAGGCGTTATCGACCTCCTTTCTATGAAAGAATTACGCTGGGATGCGGAATGCGACGGCGAAAAAATCACGGAAAGCGAAATCGATTCATCACGAAAAGAAACGGCTGTTCAATGGCGCGATAAGCTCGTCGATAAGGTTGCATCTTTTGATGACGCGCTTGCGGAACTTTATCTTGACGGCAAAGAAATTTCCACCGACCTGCTAAAAGCCGCAATCCGCAAGGGGACTATTTGCCGCGCGTTCGTGCCGGTTTTAATGGGTTCTGCACGGCACAATCAGGGGGTACAGCCGCTCATCGACGCGGTTGTAGATTATCTTCCGGCTCCGAATGAAGTTCCTGTTCCTGTCGGCATACATATCAAAAAAGATAAAGAAGAAAACGTTGAAGTTCCCTGCGATGCGTCAAAACCTGCTGTAGGACTTGTTTTTAAGATTCAATATGACCGAGAAATGGGCGCGATGTGCTACGTCAGAATGTACTCCGGAAAAATTGCGGCAGGAACTCAAGTTTTTAATGTTGGAAAACATAAGCGTGAGCGTGTAAACCGCATTTTGCGTATGCACGCAGATAAAAGCGAAAGTATTAACGAAGTTGCCGCAGGTGATATTGCGGTTTTTATCGGGTTCAAACTGGCGCAGACCGGAGATTCTGTCGGAAGCGAGGGATTTCCTGTTCTCCTTGAAAAGCCGGTGTTTCCGCAGCCGGTGATTTCCGTTGCGCTGGAGCCTGAAAGCATTGCCGAGCGCGGAAAAATGAATGAAACGCTTGAAATTCTCTCGCGTGAAGACCCGACATTTACTCATCACGAGGACGCGGAAACGGGTCAGCTTATTATCAGCGGCATGGGTGAACTGCATTTAGACGTTCTTGTTACGCGGATGCGCGACGACTTCGGTGTGAAATGCCGCGTCGGCTCTCCGCAGGTTACATATCGAGAAGCCGTTACTGCGGCGGCGGAAGTGAGCGAAAGTTTTTCCAAAACGCTCGGCGGAAAAGAAAATGCGGCGGGAATCACGGTGCGCGTAGAGCCGCGTAAGCAGGGGGAGGGAAATTCTTACGCCTGCACCGTACACGATAACTCAATTCCGAAAGAAATTTACGAAGCTGTTGAAAGCGGCTTTAAGAATTCTCTTGAGGCTGGGATAAAATACGGTTATCCGTGTACGGACACAGCCGTTATTGTAACCGCGCTCGAATATAACGAGTTGACGGCGACGACTTTCGCGTTTGAAGCCTGCGCGGCTCAGGTTTTTGATAAAGCCTGTGAAGCCGCTTCTCCGGAACTTTTAGAACCTGTCATGAATGTCGACATTTCCTGCCCGAAAGACTTTGTAGGAGAGGCCATGAGCCAGATGACACAGCGCGGCGGCATTATCATGGGACAAGACTCAAAGACCGGCGGCGAAATCATCCACGCCCAAGCGCCGATGGCAAAAATGTTCGGCTTTTCAACCAATCTACGTTCGGCAACTCAAGGCCGCGCTTCGTTCAGCATGGAGTTCAGTCATTTCCAAGTGAAAGTCGGCGGACTGTAAAAACGCAGAACGGAGACGGATTTCTCCATTCATGCACGCCGATACGCTTCGTAATCGTTTTATTTTTAATCTTTGACCCGCTTTTCAAAAGGGATAAAATCCGCATATTTTTGTTTCGTCCGTATCGTACGCCGAAACCGTAGCGGATTTTGCCGGAGAAGATATTAGGTTTAATTTCGAGTTTGTATATTTTTATAAATATCGTATATAGATTACCTAAGGTTACCTAAAAAATTAAAATGTACGAAAGAATTGGGATTCCAAAGGGCGCAAGTCCTTTGGTCGTGCACAAGGAAGGTGGGTCAAGGGAGGAAAACTGCGGGCGGCGGCCGGGAGGACTGAATATGAAAGACATAACGGGTTTACCGTCCGCTGCAATTTTGCCATGCGGCAAAATTGCTTAAAAATACTGTCCGCCGTCCTCCCTTGAAAAAAACGGTTGTAGAATAAACGGAGTCCGACCGATATAACGGCTCCCCTGCCGAGCGATATGTCATTTCGGGGTAAAAACGGATACGGGATATTGGAAAACCCGCAATTCAAATTCACCTGCTGCGGCAAGCAAATGGTCGAAAATATCTGCTTGAATTGATTCGTATTCGCTCCAGACCGTTGTTGCGGTAAAAACGTAAATCTCAAGCGGAATGCCGGTCGCTCCGGGTTCAAGCTGACGCACCAAAAATGTAAGATCTTTGCGGATTGTTTCAAGACTTTGCAAGTATTTTGTGATGTATACGCGAAATGTTCCGAGATTGGTCAGCCGATTATCGTTCAAAGGATGTTCAACGGCGGGCGAATATGTTGCATGAAGCTTTCGTTCGACTTCTTCAAAATAGGGTTTTAGCAATTTGATTTTGCCCGCACTCTCGCGTAAATCCTTATCCATAAAACGCACCGACGATAAATCGATAAAAATCGAACGTTTAATGCGCCGCCCGCCGGTTTCTTTCATGCCGCGCCAATTCTTAAATCCGCTTTGCATAAGATCGTGAGTGGGAACAATGGAAATTGTTTTGTCCCAATTCTGAATTTTGATTGTATGCAAGGCGACTTCGGTAACGTCCCCGTCCGCATCGTATTTGGGAACGGAAATCCAGTCTCCTTTGCGAACCAAATCGTAAGAAGCGATTTGAAGACTTGCAACAAACGACAAAATGGTTTCTCGGAAAACCAAAAGGAGTACTGCAGTCATCGCTCCTATTCCGCTTAAAAGCGTCCACGGAGATTTTCCGCTGATCGTTCCCGCACCGATGATTGCAGCCGCAATGTAGGCAATCAAAATAAACACTTGGATATAACTGCGATACGGTTTTCCGATATAGCGAGCATCGCTTTCGGTAAAGGCTGCAAGTCCGTCCAGTACATCGTGAATCAGCTTAATCACAATCCAAATGACAACGAGATCCGACGCTTTATGGAAAAAGGAAGAACCGTTAAGAAGCGATGTGCTTAAAAAATTGAATGCGACGGCAAAGATTGAAAGAGCCAGTCGCTCAAGACGCACATATTTGAATATATAATTGTCGAGCTTTGTTTTTGTTTTTTGCGTAAGCCTGTCAATTATGCGGCTCACAACGGAAGTCAAAATTCTACGGACGATAACATAAAAGAGAATCGCCGCCGCCAAAACAGCCGCACATAACAGCACATCTTTGTAATAGAATAAACCTGCTACCCGCTCCGCAAGGGAAATCAAAACTTCGCGCATATATTATTTCCACAAATCCGTGTAAGATGCCTCATAAATCTTGCCTTTAGCCTTTGTACATCCAAAAACCAATCTTTCCTCCCATAAAAAGTCAAAAATAAAGTTTCAACTTTCGATTGAATTTCCATAATATTTAATTCATGTCCGAAGTATCTTTGCAACGTCGAATTCCCAACAATAACCGTACAAAATAGGTTCGCAATTCCGGAATATCCCGTTTTTTGATTGTATCATGAATGCCGACTTTTTTTTGCAATTATCACGGCAAATTTACCGTTAAGGTAGATACATTCCGGTGTTTTGAATCCGGCTTCTTTGAGCCACCGAATTTCCTGCAGCACGGAACATTCCCTATCCGACTTTTTACGCTCCTGCCAGCGTATGTATTCCTGTTCCGAAATGCCCGATGATTTTATTCCTGCAGTCCAGTATTCTTCGATTTTTCCGTTAGTTTCGGGACCTTCCGAACAAAATTGGTCGTAATTTATAAACATACCGTTTTCACCGAGCGCGGCGTAAATATTTTTAAAAAGCTTTTGTTTTGCATAGTGTTCAAGATGATGAATCGAAAGCGCGGAAATAATAAGGTCGGGTCTTCCTTTCGGAAGTGATTTTGAATAGTCGAGAACTTGGTATTCAAAGTTCAAAAGATTTTCAAAACGGTTTTTTGCCGCGCAAAGCATTTCTTCGGCAATATCTGTGAGAATATATTTTGCATCCGGAAAATACTTGCTCCAAAAAGAAGTCAAAAGTCCCGTTCCCGCCCCTAAGTCAAAAATAAGTTCGGGTTTTTCTTCCAAAGATTTTGCGAGAAAATCCGTACTCGAAACATAATATTCGTCAAAACACGGAATAAATTTACGGCGGTTTTCATCGTATACTTTTGTAATCAGATTGAATTGATCTTGAATATTCATTTGTTCAACGCAGAGTTTTTTTCATTATTATCCCGCGTGAAAACTCTTTTCCGGAGGCGGCGGGAAATGCAGAGTCGAAAATCATATATTCGCGGAATCCGTAAGACTCATATATGCGGCGGGCGGCAATCCATTCTTCGTTTACCATGAGCAATGCGGTTTCGGCGATAAGATTTTTTTTAAAGAAGTTCAATGCGGTACCGAAGAGAAGTTTTCCGTTTCCCGCCCCGCGAAATTCTTTCAGTAGTGCAAAAGATGAAATATAAAGCACGGAACCGCCGGCATGATGAAGAGCTTTTATATCGTGTCCGACGGCAAAAAAATCCTGAGTGTTAGGAATGTGCTCCCAAAGCTCCGTGCAAATATATCCTACTTCGCGGCGGTTTTTACCGTATTCAAAAACGATAAAGCCTTCGGGAAAAACATTAAGCCGCTGCATAAAAACTTCGCGGCGCTCCATAATAGCGGAATCGAAAGACTCTTTTTCAATCCGCATGACGGCATCGATGTCGGAAATATCAGCCTGACGTAAAGTAAACATACAATCGAATTAAAAAGATTTTAAAAGTGCGGAAAGACCTTCTTCCAAGTCAAGCCAAGTCTTTTCAAAATCGCCTGTATACCACGGATCGGCTATATCGCGGTCTTTTCCCGCATAAGATAAAAGCAGCTTTACTTTATTTTTAGGATCCTTATTCCATAAACGCTGCATATAAAACAGATTTTTTACATCCATGCCGATAAGCAAATCGAACTTTTCATAATCTTCGGCGGTAATCTGCCTTGCAGAACGCGGAGAAAACGGCACGTTTTTTTCCGAAAGTTTTTTACGGGCAGGCGGATACATATCGTGCCCTATTTCTTCCGTGCTCACGGCTGCAGATTCAATTAAAAATTCATCTTTGCGTCCTGCTTGGGAAACCATTTTCTTAAACATAAATTCCGCCATAGGTGAGCGGCAGATATTTCCGTGACACACAAAAAGAATTTTATGCACTTTTATTTCTCCGTAAAACGTTGAGGAGGCGTTACGCCCCAAATCGCTTCAAGTTCCGTATCGCCGGGATTTTCAAGCACATGAGGGCAGCTTGCAGGAAAAGAAACGCTGTCGCCTTCGTTAAGCAAGTATTCTTTGCTTTCGTATTTCAAAAGAGCGGAACCCTTCAATATTATTCCGAATTCATGCCCCAAATGACCGTAGTAACCTCTGTGAGTATGCGCTTTCGGAGGAATTTTTATAACGTAAGATTCAACGGCTTTAGAATCGTCATAACCGTCGGGGCGAAGTACTTGCTCGTAGATAACGGAATCTTCGTGAATTACGGGACGTTCGTCCGCTCTTATAATGTGAACCGGGCGTTTTCTGCGGTAATCGTCGAATAAAAATTCAAGATTTATGTCCAGAACTTCTGCAAGAGCCAAAAGAGTATCTATCGCAGGAGAAACGTGATTCCGTTCTATCTGCGAAACAAGACTTTCACTTACGCCGGCAGCTTTTGCAACCGCTTTTAGCGTATACCCTTTATGCTCCCTGACTCGTCTCAATTTCTCGCCGAAATGCACGGGAAGTCTGCCGGCAGGTTTAAGCTCATTGTTTTGCGAAGGTGTCATTGCTTTGCTTCTCCTTGTTTTGTTCGGTTATAAATTGAATAAAATAATCTTCCAAAGTTTTGTGAGGTCCGGAAAGACGCATTCTTTCTCTTGCGCGCGCATTATCGCGTCTTATAGCATACATTGAATAGAAATCGCGGTAATCAAGTCCCGCATCGGATTTTACGTGTTCGCCGAGAAAGGCGGAAACTTCATCGCGCCCGATTGCGGGAATTCCTTTATCGCGCAAAGTAGCACGCAAATGAAGCAGCTGCTCGTAAGATATGCCGAATAAAAATTCTTCCATCGCTTGCGTAACACCCGGATCCGACATTTTTTGCTTTATAAAGTGAATCCACTGCTCATCCATTTGAATCGACATGAGCAGCAATTCGCTTGTCCCCATCATAGTTCCGAATGCCGGCGCAAGTTTTCTGCGGGCAGTCCATACGGACTGTAAAACGGGCGCAACGCTTTCTATCGTCTGGTCGTTGCGGTGTTCCCACAAAAGCAAAAGAGACAAAGCCCATTGCCTTCGAAATTCCATCGGCTGCGTATCATCGCTTATAAGATTCAAATAAACGTCTTCAGCCATAAGCGTAAACATCATCGTTATGGTTTCAAGCTGCAATGCTTGAACCAAATTATCGGAAGCCTCAAGACTGGCACTGAGCTTATACATGGAAGAAAAAGTATGAATTTTTGCTACGATATAGCCTTTACCTAAAATCGCTTTTGACGGCAAATGAAGCGTCGTATCTCCTTTTACCTGGTGCTTAACAAGCGAATCTATAAGAAGCTGAGGAGTTCTTATGCCGCCGGTTAAATCATGACGTTCCAAGAGCGAAGGAAATTTAGCGATTGAAGCGGCAAGTTTTTTTAAATCGCGCATTCTGTCTTCGATTATATTTGCCCGATCCGGTGCCTTCTCTTTTACAAGCTGTAAAAGCTCTTCATATAAGGCTTGCTCGTTCGGAGTAAGGACAAGAATTCCCGAATCTCTCGAGTCCGTTGTTTCAGGCTCGGAATCGTAAAACTGACTTATATCAACTTGAGAAAATTCATTTTCCGCCACAAAATTATTTTTCGACACGGTAATTTTTATTATATACCGTAATAGGAAATGTTTTCAATGACACCGCAATCATTTTATGCCGATAATATAAATCGTATGCGTAAATATGTTTTTTTAATATCTTTGTCGGCGTTTTTATCGTCCTTTTTTGCACAATTTCTAAATGCGCAGAATGCATTGCTCATTCGTCCCGATTCGATACGTCTTACGGCGGAAAAATCCGCTGTAGACGGAAAAATTATCGGATATCATTTGTATATAAAAAAACTTGAAGGACTGGAATCCGTTTTACTTACGGAGACTACAAAAGATCCGGAAGGCAAGACCGATAATTATGCCTACCGCGCATTTGAATTTAATGAAATAAACGGGAACGAAAAACGCATTCTTGACGGCAGCGAATTAAAATCCGAATACTCCAAATACAGTCTTGTAGATTCTTCCGCAGAGAGCGATAAAATGTTCGGAGAAGCCTTTCACATATTTATTCCCCAGACTTTACGATACGGATATCCGTGGTCGAGAAGCGGAACAGTAGAAATAAAACGCGGGACTTTCATAAACATTCGCGCATTTTCAACAAAATATGCCGATTATTCCGGAGAATTTTACGAAAATCCTTACATGTTCGATTTTGTCCGTGAAGAAGCGGAAAAAAACGACAATTCAAAACTTGCAGCCGTTAAAAAAAATATTGACCTGACGGGTGCGGATTCGGAACGCAACACGGAGATTTCAGTCCTCACCGACGATTACAATCCTATTGCAAGTGCAAAGTTTGAAGAACTTTCGGAGCGTTTAATATATTCGAAAGGACCTAAAACAATTATCAACGACATCATGACGGCACTGTATGAAATTTCTCCCAAAGAAGATGCCGATGTCGTATTTGCCGTAGATACTACGGGCAGCATGAAAGACGATATTGAAATGCTCAGAAAAGAATGGCTTCCACATCTTGCTGCGGGACTTAAAGAATTCCGGCATATAAGATTGGGTTTGCTGCTTTACCGCGATTACGGAAGCAATTATAACTACAAAGGGATTCCGGTAAAATTTTTTAACTTTACCGACGACGTTGCGGCTTTTACAAAAAATCTCAATGCTTTTACGATACTAGGAACGGAAGGCGGAGATATTCCCGAAGCCGTATACGAGGGACTTTACGGCGCACTCGAATTTTATAAATGGAATCCCGATGCGGTAAAAAAAATAATATTGATTGGAGATGCCGAACCTCATCCGACTCCTCGCGGAAGCGGAAAATACACAAAAGAGCTTATAAGAAAAACCGCACTGAAAAAAGGCATAAGCATAAAAGCGATAATCACTCCCGATGAAAAATCTTTGCGAGGAAGATGAATATCCGAATACTGCCGATTTAGTCCGCAATTTTTTACGGAAAAAAATAATTTTACCGTATTGATTTTAAAATCACACAGGATTTTGCCGAAAAACGTATAAGTCGGCTATATAACTACATAGAGATTTAAAATACTGCGTTTCTAAAACCAAAAAGCGCGGAACGGTCTATGAGGTTATATGCAAATATACAGTTTTTCGCCCTTCGGCTACGAGGGCTCTCTCGTTACGGTCGAAGTGGATTTAAGAAGGGGAATCCCTGCAGTCGATTTGGTCGGTCTTGCGGACGGAGCGGTAAAAGAAGCAAGGGAGCGTATGCAAGCTGCCGTAAGAAATTCCGGATTCGATTTTCCGCCGGAACGGATATTGATAAGCCTTTCGCCCGCCGATTTGAAAAAAGAAGGGGCGGGATTTGATCTTCCCATTGCGCTTGCTGTACTGCGGGCAAAAGAACTTCACGACAGCAATGCAAAAACGCCGATAGGAGAATCCGTGCTTGTAATGGGTGAACTTGAGCTTTCCGGTAAAATACGCCCCATACGCGGAGTTCATGCGGCGGCATCTACGGCTGCGGCAAACGGAATAATGCACTGCATAGTTCCGGCTGCCAATGCGGATGAGGCAAGAGAAGTTTCGGGCGTAAAAGTTTTCGGCGCGGAAAATCTCAAAGATGCTTTTGAAGCTCTTTACGATACAGATGTATTCACCGAGCGTAATAAAAATAGCGGACAAAACAAGGAGCTTCCCGATTTCTGTGAAGAAGTTATGGGCATCTTGTTTCCCAAAACGGATTCCGCAATGGAATTCCGCGACGTAAAAGGTCAACAAAAACTTGTACGCGCTTTGCAGATTGCAGCCGCAGGCGGTCATAACTTGCTTGCAATAGGTGCGCCCGGATGCGGAAAAACTCTCGCAATTCAAAAGACGCCCGCATTACTTCCGATTTTGACGGTCGAAGACGCGCAGCCGGTAACACGTATTTATTCGCTTGCAGGACTTTTACCGCAATCGACTCCGATTATGAGACTTCCGCCCTTTAGAATGCCGCACCAGAGCGCGACCATAGAAGGAATGTGCGGAGGAGGTACTCATTGCCGCCCCGGAGAAATATCTCTTGCAAACAAAGGAATTTTATTTCTTGATGAAGCTGCCGAATTCAGGAGTTCCGTACTGCAAATACTCCGGGTTCCGCTTGAAACGGGGCGTATAACATTGGCTCGTGCAGGGCGTTCGACGGTTTATCCTGCGGAATTCAAATTGTTTATGGCTGCAAATCCGTGTCCTTGCGGTAATTTCGGTTCAAAAACAAAAACCTGTTTATGCAGTGCGCGCTCCATAGAACTGTACTGGAAAAAGTTTTCCGCCCCGCTTTTGGATAGAATAGACTTACGCGTATTTGTGGAAAACGAAGGATTTAACGAACGCCAAGAATGCAGCTCTACGGCGGAATTGAGAAAAGGAATTGCTTGCGCAGTAAAAATGCAGAGGGAACGGCAAAACAAGAGTAATGCAAATCTTTCCCCTGCCGAAATAAAAGAATTTTGTAAAACGGAAAAAAATGCCCGAGACCTGCTGGAAAACTCGGCGAACCGCTATGAATTTTCTCCGCGCGCCGCCGCAAGCTGCTTGAAAATTGCGAGAACCGTTGCCGATATGGAAAGCTCGGCAATAATAAGCGAAAAACACGCCGCAGAAGCAGTGAGTTTTAGAAAAACGTTCAACGATTTTATGCAATGCGGAGCATAAATATTTTTTATTAAAGATAAAATATTTACGGAAGATATTCGTCTTTTCTGTTTTTCAACGACAAAAAGAGTTTTTCTTTTTGTACCTCGCTCTCATCCGTCAAAAGTGCTATGCGGCGTCGAATATCTTTACGCGCGCTGTTGTCTTGGAACGTGCACGTACATGTCCAGCCGGAATAGCCTTGCCGCTCGGCGTGCTCGATAATCGTTTTCTCCGGCGCATAATAAAGCGGACGGATTATTTTTACCGGATATTTTTCGTATGCCAAAACGGGCGGCATCGTGGCGAATTCGCTTTTTGACAGCGCGTTCATAAAAAGCGTTTCAAGTGCATCGTCAAGATGATGACCGAGTGCAATTTTATTAAAACCATTTTCAAGCGCAAAATGCAAAAGCTCCGTCCGCCTTTGAGTCGAACACCAGTAGCAATTCATTTTTTTGCCGCTTTTAAGCCGTCCCTGCACATCGATTTTTATCGAATCGGTTGAAACATTCCACCCGTCGAACAGAGCGCGAATGTTCTGCGGCAAATCTCCGCTGACTTCCGACGCGATATTAAGGGCGCGGAAAGAAAAATCTTCGCCCTTGCGGCGGACTCGGTTTGAAAGATATTCGATAAGAGCCGTAGAATCTTTTCCGCCGGACGCGCCGACAAGGATTTTGTCTCCGTTTTCAATCATTTTGTAATCGAAAACGGCTTTATCAATCAAACGGAATAAAAAAGGCTGCGGCATTAGGCGCGGGGATTTTCTGCGGCGGGGCTACGGAATTGCGCGATAATTTTTACCGCTTCTTGCGCCAAGTTCCGAATTTCCGCAAAGTTTCCCGACTTTATCAGCTGTTTCGGTGTTACCCAGCTTCCGCTTAAAGCGGTTACGTTTTTAAGCTCAAGATAGTCCGCCGCATTTTCGGCATTCAGTCCGCCGCTTACGACAAATCCGACGTTCGGGTAGGGACCGGAAAGCGCTTTTAACATTGCGGTGCCTCCCATTGCGTTTGCCGGAAAGAACTTGACGGTTTCGATTCCCGCTTCAAGCGCACGCTCAATTTCTCCCGGCGTACACAAGCCCGGAATGAGAGTTACACCGTTTTTGACGCAATAATCCACCGTTGACGGATTAAAACCAGCCGTCAGCAAAAACTGCGCACCCGCATTCCATGCGCGTCGGGCAAGCTCCGGATTCAGTATCGTAGCTCCTCCGACAAGCATTTCAGGACGGGACTTCCGCACTGCGGAAATCGCTTTTTCCGACTGCTCAAAGGTTTGAGGATTTCTGAACGCTATTTCCATTGCGCGGACGCCGCCTGCCAAAAGCGTATCCGCCGTCATAAGAGCTTCCTCTTCCGAAGAGACTTCCGTTACCGTAATCAACGCGGCGTTGTGCAATTCGTCGATAATTTTATTCATCTTTGTATCCGTCCGTTCGTATTGCCGTTCATAAGCGTTTCGATTTCTTCTTTCGTTACAAGATTAAAGTCTCCCGACACCGAATGCTTGAGACAGGAAGCCGCAGCGGCAAAATCCAAGGCTTTGTGCTCGTCGCCGAATTCGGTAAGACCGTAAATAAGTCCCGCTGCAAACGAATCGCCCGCGCCGACCCGCTCGACGATATTTTCGATATCGTACTGCGCGGACTCGTAAAACGTTCCGCGAGAAGACATAACCGCCGACCAGCCGTTTCTGTCCGCCGAATAACTGCGCCGCAAAGTTACGGCGACGAGACCGGCATTAGGGAAATGTTCGTGAACGTCGGCGCACAAACGGCGATAACATTCGCTCGGCGTACCTAAATTTTTAAGCGGAATGCCGAGACAATTTTGAATGTCCTCTTCATTGGCAATCAAAACGTCGGCAAAGGACGCAAGATTCCGCATGACTTCCGACGCGGTTTTTCCGTATTTCCACAATTTCTTTCTATAATTTAAGTCGAGCGAAACTTTTGCGCCCGCCTTTTTCGCCTGCTGCATGGCATAAAGCACGCAGTCCGCCGTATTTTGCGTAAGAGCGGGCGTAACACCGGAGACATGAAACCAGTCCGCGCCGGAAAATATGTTTTCCCAGTCATACTCGGTGCTTTTCGCATAGGAAAAACTGCTGAACTCCCTATCGTAAATCACTTTCGAGGGACGCTGACACGCGCCGTTTTCAAGATAGTAGATTCCCATGCGCCCGGGACGGAATAAAGCCGAAAGAGCAACTCCGTAATACGAAAGGGACGAGGCAGCCGCTTTGCCGACCGCATTATCGGGCAGTGCTGTAACGTAAAGCGGCTTTGCGCCGAGTAAAGCAAGCGAAACTGCGACATTCGCCTCGCTGCCGCCGAACACGGTTTCCATCACCGGAGACTGAAAAAACCTTTCTTTTCCGAAAGGTTTAAGGCGCAGCATCAGCTCGCCGAACAAAACGATATTTCCCATAAAAAAAGCATATAGGCAGACGGAATTGTTGTCAACGATTACAAGGCAAGAATAAAGTCCTACTGCTTTCCGGGCGCACTGCCCCTACCCGGCTACGGTCTTCTAACAGCAAGCAGAGTAAGGTCGTCGGCTTGGTCGTCTTCCATGAGATTCGTGTAAAAAATATAGTTTTTGTCCGCGCTCGACTCGGAAGCCGCTTCTTCGTCGTAGCGGCAGTAATAGGCATACAGATTAAAGTGATCTTTTAAGAAAGCGTCTATTCGGCGGTCGACACGCACGGTATCGGAACTTTGCGCCGCAGGGCTTTTGTACATTCTGAATACTTTTTCCACCGAAACAAGTGCGATAATCGCTTCTTCTATCGTTCCTTCGCAGGTTGAAAAATCGAATTCCAGATTTTCTGTCGGAACGGGATTATGATATTTTTGGAGCGAGAATTTGCGACGATTAAACACGCTTTCAAGGATTTCCTGTACGCGGTCGGCTTCAAGCTGCTCATTTTGTGCGCCGACAAGGTGATTTCCGTGTTCATCGCCCTCTTTCAGTCCGCGCTCGGCACACTGAATGACACGGTAGGCTCCGTCGCGGAAAAAGCGCGTCGATTCTTCTATTCCGTCGGTGTAAAGCAAAAGCACGTCGCCTTTTTTCAGATTTGTTTTTTCAACCTTAAAGCCGCCTCGTATATCGACCATAAATGACGGCAAAGGACCTGCTGCAGGAGTTTCAAAGAGTTTTAAGATTTTTATGCGCTTTTCAACCGAGTCATAAATGTGGACGATATTGTCCCCCGCATTACACATATACAAATCGCCGTTACTCGAATCCAAAAGGCAGACGATTATAGTCGCAAACTTGCCTTTGAGACCAATCGATTCGATAAGGTCGTTTATCTGCGTAACAAGGACATTTAAGCGCGTTCCTTCTTTTGCAAACGACCACTGCTCAAAATAGCGGCGGAACAACGTTGCAACGACGGTCATAATGAGTCCTGCCGGAACACCGTGCCCGGACGCATCGCACTTAATGAGAACATACCAGCGTTCATCAAGTTTTTTATAGTCGAAATAGTCGCCGGAAACGGCTGATGCACCTTCGTAATAACCGAAGCAGTTGAGTTTTCCGTCGTCAAAACTTGCAATCGTCTGCTGTCCGCCTTCGGCAAGTTTTAAGAGCGGCAAAAAGGCTTTTTGAACGGATTTACCGTCGTTCTGCAAATTTTCTTCGCGGGCGGCACGCGCCAATTCTTCTTTTAAGCGGTTCATCGAAAGTCCTAAACTGCCGATTTCGTCATTCCGCTTGATTTGAATATTTTTATCTTCGCCTGCAAGTTTTTCCTTGTGCTTTTCCGACGTAATTTTTCCGACAAAGGCTTCAAGTTTCTTTATCGGGCTGACAATTACGTTTGCAAGAATCACCGCACCGAGTACACCGAACGCAATCGCCGCAAGAGAAATAATGCCCGCCGTAACCATAATGGCTTTTTGCATATCGACAAGCTGCTGTGCAAAAGAGCTTATATCAATTTGGAGAAAAACGATTCCGTGAACAAAATTCGAAGAATTCGCAGAACGGAATACAACCGGACGGTAAATTAAGAATTTCGATTCACTGCCGAATTTATGCCGGAACATCGGCAAAAAATTCAGCAATAAGCGCAGGTGAACATTTATAGACGAATCCGTAAGATAAGAGTGGAAGTCCGGAATTGAACTTTCACTCTCTACGGAAATGTCATTAAGTTTTTGAGTAATTGCGGAACGGACTTCGCCCGATTCTTTGCGTATTTCGGCAAGCCGAGCAGAATTCGTACTTTTCAATCTCATCGAAGAATATTCTTTATCCAAACGCCCGAGACGCTCGTCAAAATAAGAAATTTTATTCCGAACGTCGGCGTTAAGCGCAATACAGCGGCTTTCGATTTCTGCAGTTCTTTCCGTATTGAATTTTGAAAAACCCGGAATCAAACTGTCTGTGTCGATTTTGGAATTTATCGAAGGATCATTTGATGCCCATACATAAAGAATTGAATTTTTATCCGCTCCGGTATTTTCAGAATGCGGATAGCCTGCAATTGAAACAAAATCAACTTCGGGTATAGAGGCGGACTGCGGAGGAAGTTCGCTAAGCTCAAGAACATTTTGTTCCGGAAGATAAGTTTTAACTCCTGCAGAAATACTCGACAATAGAACGTCCGCTCTGTTTTCCAATCCTTGAAGCATATTGGTACGCTGCTCGGAAAGCATTCTGAAAGAAAGGAATGCGGTAACGAGCAGCGTTACCAGAATTATAAGCGATACCGTAAATCCTATCATTTGATATTTTAAGCTGCCCCTTCCCGAAAAAGATTTCAGTCCGCCTGAACCTGCAATATTTTCCGCATAAGAATCCATAAGTTCTCCTTTTTCAAGCTGGTATACAATATGTTTTACGTTATAAATCTCAAGAGCCGTTCTAATAAATGAAACAGCAAATACCATCGTAACAACTGTAAGAATCAATATAGCGGCAATGAAAAGCACAAGTCCTGTCTGAATTTTATATTTTCCGTCCCGCTGGAAAACCTGCCAAGACGGAGAATATTCAAATCCGCTTTCGATTTTGACAGTTCCGTTTGTTTCTTTCGTAAGAGCGGGAGAGGCGGTCATAAAACTTCCTCTGCCGGAATGATATACACCCACATAATAAGAACCGGTCTCAATATCCGAACCGATATTTATTCCGCCTATTTCATTATTCGACACAATTCTAAAATCACCGGGTTCAAGTGTAAGATCGTAAGGTGCTTTGCCGTCTTTATCTATAAATATTTGCGTTACGGTTCCGTCATAAGTAAAATCCGAACCGAAAATCGTAAACGACAAATCACCGAATACAGATTCATTTTTACGCACTTCCGTTATATATGTATGAGAAATGTATTTATTCAACAAAACCGGAATATGAGCCTGCTCTCCGATATTTCCGGCTTTATCAACTGCGGAAACAGACAAAACATAAAGCGCATTCGGAAGATTCCTCTTATAAATGGAAGATGCTCCTGTAAGCCCCCCCAAACGCCGCCTTCGTGTGATTGCATTTTTATTTTGCGAAAGAAGCCTGTCTGTAAATTTTTTTAATGCTTCTTCTGATTTATTAAGAGGATGAAGCGGAGTTGAAGAAAATGTGCGCGGAATATCGGCAATTCTTTCCCAAGAATAAACGTATCCGGCAATATCATCGTCTTCATCTGACGCTTCAATCGTCATCGTAAATGTATTTGAATCAAGGAACCCTGCTGCATCCTGACCGGTTTTTATTATAACTGAAGGAATATTCGGCGGCGTAAGGTCAAGGTAGAATTCGGACGAGGCACTTTTAGACCAGTTTCCGGCTTCGTCAAGTGTCCTCGCTTTCAGATACCATTGTCCCTCCACATCTGCTTTAAGATTCAACCTTGTTTCCGAAGGAAATTTTATATCCAGTATATTTTCTGAAGGTTCAGTCTGTGCATCTTGTGACCAGCTGTACGTAAAGCCCGTTATACCGGAAGAATCCTGCGGCAAAAGAATTCTATAGCTTACGCTTTCGTCGCGAGTTCTGCCTCCGCTTTTATAATTCAATGCGTTAATAACCGGCGGAGAAGCAGATTTATCCGGCGCAAGCCAACATATTCTTGGAATTCCCGATGAGGAAGACGGAGTCTCCTGCCAAATAAAAGATAAAAGATTTTCGCCGCCGTTTTTCAGAGGACGGATAAAGACCGGATATGCAAATGATGAAGACCGTCTGCCGGTTGAGAGCTGTTTTTCATCCCATAAAAGACCGTCTTTTTGAGCCATATAAACGGTATCCGTTCCCGTCCTGCCGTCAAACCATACTGCGGATAATTTATCCTGATATTGAAAAAGAACCGCCGCTTTTGAGTTTCCGCCCTCCGAAACAGGTTCCTGACTTCCTTGTACAAGACCGTTTTTATCAATCTGCATAAGCCATATCGAATCTTCATCGGAGAATACCGAGCGGCGTTCCCAAGCAACGTAAGTTTTTCCGTTAAACGAAGCGGCAAATGGACGTTGATTATCGTATTCGGAAAAATCAGCTGATGCGCCGAAATCCGTAAGCAATACGGGAGAAGACCACGAGCCGCCGTTATTTTCCGAAACGGAAAAATATATCTGGTAAGAAAAGCGTCTGCCGCTCTGATGCTGCGCTTGAAATACCGTAAAATCTCCTGAAGGAGAAGAACAGAATACCGGTGCAACAGGATTACGCAAGGCGGCTGCCGGTGCAAATTCCGAAAAATCAGACCATTTTAATCCGTCATGTGAAACTGCAAAATATACATAAAAACGGTTGATTGTAATTATACCTTCACTTTCAGGGCGGCTCTGCAATGCGAAAAGATAAAACTTGCCTTTACGCGAGCAATAAATACGAGGAGCAATAAACGAACGCTTTTCTTCAGAAAAATCTGTCCTTATAAAACTTCCGGCTTCATCGGTAGAAGTAAATAACGAAATCGTATTTGTTCCGGAAAGAGTAACGACGGAAAGAGTTCCCGACTCCGAGACGGCAGCGGAATATATATCCGGCACTTCCCCTGAATATGCAAGCGGTCCTGCAAAACGTTTATTTTCACGCCAAGAGCCGTCTTCATCCTGAGTCCTGCAGGAAAGCCATATTTCAGAAGATTTAGAATCGATTTCCTGCCAAATAATGTAAGACGATTTTCCGTTTGATACTACGCGCGGAAATCTTGAATCAGTTTTTGTAAGAACGGAAACATCTTCCCAATACAATTGGGAAAAAACAGGAAATACTGATAAGGCAAGCATCACCGCACATGAGAATAAAAATTTTATTGGTCCGGTAAATACATAATTCTGTTTCATATTTTATCTCTGCGCGTTTATTCGTTTTTCAAGTTCAAGAATCTGCGATGAATATCTGTTCTTGGGATTTTTAAGAAGTTCGTCAACAAGATTTTTCGCGCCGATAACGTCATCGGATCTAAGATATTGAACCGCTCTGTTGTAAAGTTCAAGGTCGTGCGCGGAAATTACTACAGTCGCAGTTCCGTTAAGCCTTCGAGAAATTTCATCTTTGAGTATGATAGCGTCTCCATTTGCCGAATTCAACTGAATCGCCTGGTCTGCAAGAGCCATTGCATTGCGTAGAGAAGTTTTATCCTCGCGTCCGGCAGACGAAAAAAGCTGCCTTGCCTGTGCAGTAAGAGCTGCGGATTTTTTTATTCCGCTGGTATCGGGAGGTTTTCTCAGTATGCCGAGTTCTATTTTTACGTCGTACATAAGCTCTTTAAAACCCGGATAATTCGGTTCGGTTTTATATAAATCTTCAAGCTCGCTGTATGCTTCTTTACGTTTTTCAGGATTTTTTAAACTTTCTCTGGCAGAGGCAATCCTTTTTCCAAAGTTCTGACTGAACTCTTGAGGATTCATTATTTTTTGTATTTTAAGATTTAAAAGGTTCGCTTCCTGATTCAAAGGGACAACATCGCGCAGCTCTTTTAATTTTTGCATTGCTTCGGAAAGTTTTGCATTCGCTTCCGCAGTTTTTCCTCGTGCAGAAAGTTTTACACCTTGGTCATAATATTGATTTGCAATGCTCAAAATCTGTGAAACTTCCGTGTAAAGCTGGTCTCCCGGCAAAACAGCTCGTCCGCCTTTCATTGAAAGCGCGGTTTCAACCATCGCCCTCATGTTTACGATTTCAACATCTTCATCAACATTCGTAACAGCCCAACGCTCTGCCGCGCGCCGTAAGAGTCTTTCTGCATTTTCAAAATTATCGCGGTCAAATTCATCCTTTGCCTGATTTTTTAACTTACGCACATCTCTGACTACAATTATATTTTCCTGTCTGTTGATTTCTTCGCCGAGTTCCCTCAACGCAATATCGCTTGAACGACGTAAATCTTCATCCTCATTATATAAAAGAGATTCAAGATATTTCGCGGAAGCGCGGGCAAGATTTTCACGCGCTTTTGTAAAATTTTTTCCGGCAAGAGATTTTTTTGCGGCAGCAAATTTTTCCGCAGCGTCGGTCTTCGCATTATCCGAGTATGCCGCCATTGTTTTTGCTTTATTTCGTATTTCGGCGGCATCGCTTTTTAATTCACCAAGAGTTTGAACGGATTTTTCTATAGATAAATAAGGCTCGCCATATTTATCTATGTAAGGCGTTTTTAATTTATTAAGCGACGAAGAAAGTACTTTTTCCGCCGGCATAATATATGAGTCCATTGCTGATAAAGTTTTTAAAGCCGCCTTTGGATAGCGTTTTACAGTTTCAAGAGAATCTTGATTTGCTCCCGCAGAAGTTTCTCCGTTTACAAGATTTTCCGCCGCATCTTTAAGGTTTGATGCTTCTGTTACGTATTCAAGACCGCAGGACGAATAAAAATCGGCAATTTTAGATAAAACAGATGCTGCACTTGAATCTGCAAATGTTATAAAACCGTTATAATTTTTTTGTATGGAATTATCAAAATTTTTCCATTCGATTACATAATCCGTATTTTTTTGCTCAATTTCTTTAGCGACAACGGCTTTTAAATCCTGAGTTCCCGATTCGGAAAGAGGCTCCTGCTGATTTTGATTTAATTGCGGCGAATCCTGACCGGAAGCCGACTGTTTTTTTTCTGCTTGTGCCTTTTTTTGCAGAGATAATTTTTTTGAATATTCTTGAGCCGTTGAAGAATTCTTAAAATCATTTCTTTCGGCAGCAGACAATAATGAGCGCATTTTTTCGTATGATTTAAAAAGAGGAAGCGCAATATCTTTTCCGTCCTGCTCGGATGCGGCGGCGGAAGGCGGAAAAGCAAAAGCATCGGAAAAATTTAAATTTTCAAAAACTTCACCACTGTAGGATAAAAGTGAAATTAAAAAGTCCGAGCCGTCTTCGATATACTTAAACGATATAGCATAATTTTCCGCAGGTCTAACGTTTCCTCCTCCTTTTACAGACGTAAGCATGGAGTCAAATGAATTTATCCCCTGTGCAACGCTGCTGATTGAGCGCAAATCGCTTAAAACAGTTCGTTTGGAATCGGCTATACTTGTATCGAATTTTTCTAAAGAAGCGGTTTTACCAAATGCGGAACATTTATCGGCGGTAATTCTTACGGTGCCGTCTTTCATTTCGGCAAGATACGAATTCCATTGTCCGTCCATGGCACCCAAAACGCCTTGACTGTGCCCTTCGCGCCATCCGAAAATACAGCCTCTTGCATAATAATAAAACATTATTCCGTGTACATCGGATTTTTTTCCAAGCGCACTGAATTCTTTATCGAAACTTTGTCCTGCATCGCAAATTTTATTCCGCAATGAAGCGAATTTTGCAAATTCTTGTTCCGCATTTTTATAGGCACTTTCAATACCGGCTATATTTCCCGAACGCAAAGAAGAAACATACGCATTCTTTGCAGCTTCAAGCTGTTTTTGAATCAGTTCATATTGAGTTATATTTTCATTGATTTCGGCAAGAGAATCTTCCAGCCGTTGATACCTTTCGGTATCGGCATACATCGCATTAAAATCTTCTCTGTAAAGAAAAAATCCGTCATACGCTCTGCGGGCAGCGGAAGCAAATTCCCCTCTCCGTACAAGTTCCGAAGTTCTGTTTTGAATGGAGCTGTAGCGCGCCAGTGCTGCAATTTCACTTTGCTCTTTCAGAAGACTAAGAATCGGAGTTTTAGCTTCATATTCAAGGCTAAGCAGCTGCTCGCTTAAAAGACCTAATTTTTCGCTGTTGTCAGGGTCGTTATAAAGAACATCAAAAAACTGGTTTGCAAGGCCGGAATAAAGATTACGTGCGCGTAAGATTTTTTTTATTCGCTGCTGAACTCTGTCAAATTGTTCAGGATGAGATTTTAAATATTTATTCAGTTCAAAAAGCGCAGTATCGTACTCCGTTCTTTTAATAATGGAATCAATCTGCCCTAAAGTTTGAAAATCCGTATCGGCAGAATCAGCTCCGTAGAGAAAAGCGCAAGAGATTACTGCAAATAAAAAAAGCATAATTGAGCATTTTTTCATTTCTACAAGAATCCCCTTATATTCTGCACATACCAGATATGTTCAATAACTTCGCTGTCAAACAGATTCGGCAAAAATTATTCAACTTAAAGCGCAGCAATTTTTTCTCTAAAAGCACGTAAAAGCAGTCATAACAGCACAGATACATACCGACCGTTATGAAACTGAATTTTCCAAACAGGTTTACTATAATATTTTTCGGCATAAAATGGTATACATTGCAGAAGAAAAAGCCGAAATTCAATTACGGCAAAGAGTTACATTAACCGGCTTTAATCCGTCAGCATTCCCCGATTTACGAAAACATATAAAATATGTTATTTTAGTTTAGGCACAATAATACATGAATAAAATAATTCTGCATTACAAAATTATTTTTCTCATAATTTTCGGCTTTTGCAGAGCGGTAAATGCGCTTGATTACACAAAGGCGGGAAGCGGACTTGCAGACGCTTTTTTTAAAACGGCAGGAGCAAATGAAGGAACTACATCTTTCCGTTCCCTTTTGATACCGTCCGGCGGACGAGCGGAAAGTTTAGGTGCCGCATATATCGGTCTTGCAGATGATATAAGTTTTATCGACTATAACCCTGCCGCTTCATCCATACTCAGCGAAACGGAAATCGCTCTTTTTCACAATGCATGGATTGCAGATTCCGCAAAAGAAACACTCGCCGCAACTACCCGCTTTGGAAATCTTGGAATAGGCGGCAAATTGAGCTGTTTTTACGTGCCATTTACCGAGTACGACAGATTCGGCACAAGAACTTCGTCAAATTATTATTCCGAAAGCGCGCTGACCTTGAACGCCGCATATAATTTTTTTGCAGGCTATACGTTTAAGGGGCTTGCAATAGGTGGAAACTTAAAAACGGCATGGCGCGCTGTTCCTGATTATGCTGACGATGATACCGGAGCAATTTTAAGCGGCTCAGGTCTTAGTCAATCCTCCCTCGCAATTATGGGCGATGTCGGGATAATGCTCCGGTTCAATGCAGCAAAGTTTTATGATTCCGGCGATGGAAATCTATATATAGGACTAAGTATATCCAATATCGGAGCCGCCTTTACCGGCTTTACAAAAGAAATAAAAGCCGATGATCCGCTTCCTACAAATGCCGGAATCGGAATTTCTTATAAACCGATAAATCAACTTCTGTTTTCTTTTGACTTCATGCAGCCCCTAAATCTGTTCAACATTACGGAAAGGCAGGTATTTTCTGCAGGCGGCGGAACTGAAATAAAAATTACGAATTTTATTTCAGTTCTTGCAGGATTCAGACTAAAAGGCGGGAATCCGAGAATAAGTTTCGGCAGCGAATTCGAACTTTTTAAAATTCGCATGAACGTAAACTATACTTTCGACCTTACATCTTCGATAAATCCCGTAAATCATCTAAGTTTTTCGGCAAAACTGAAACTCGGAGACAAAGGAAGAGCTGTAAAACGGCGGCAGATTGAAGAAATGTACGCGGAAGGGCTTTCATATTATGCAGAGCGTGATTTTGATAAAGCGATAGAAATATGGGAAGACGTTTTAAAAATCGACAGACATTTTGATCCTGCAAAAGACGGAATAAAATCTATAAAAAAATATTTAAACATGATCGACAGACTTGAATTGTAGCGAACATTTTTAATTTTCAGAAAGTCGACATTCGGGCTTGTGAATCTTTAGGAAATTATTTTCGATTAAATCCCAAGTATAGTCTAACGCTTCGTACTGAATATCCTGTAATTCATCCACGGAAAAAAGCGGTGAACGCTTTCAAGTTTTGTCAACCATTCGGTACTTACGGTATTTGAGCCTAGCGCGTCGAAAACTTCCGTAAAATCGTTTATGCATCGGTTAAAATAAGAACGCGCATAGTCCGGAGAATCGTCATTGTTTATCATCAATGAAAAAATACAGGATTGAGCAAGCATAAGTTCCTTTGCACCTGCGTTCAAAAGGCGAACTTTTAAGCCCGTATCGGACGGAAAACGGTTTGCAAGATCTACCATACGCTCGCTTGCTTTTCTGACATAACGCAACATCCAATTGTTTTTGCCGGAAAGAAAGTCTTCCCCGTAACCTTGCCCGTCGGAAGAGCCGAAATACGGAAAGATTTTTTGCAGCTCAAACTGATTTTGCAAAAGATTCTTGCAATGCTCGAATTTGATTTCGTTCGTTTTTGCTGCGGCGCGGAAAATATTTTCTATCCACAAAACGCCTTCAGTCCATTCCGAAAGCAATAAAGACGAATCTAGAGTAAAAACCAACGAAATATTTTTTTCTTCGGGTAAAAGTTTTTCCGCAGCTGCAAGCTTATCGGATTTACGGCGAATAAATTCTTCCGCATCGAGCGCGCATTGCTTTTTTGCGGCATCGTAATCGTATATCGAATCGGAAGCCGCTCCGCCTTTTTTATTGCGGTACTTATATCCAAGTTCATAACGCGGATTGCCGCCGTCAAAGAAATCGGAAAGATATTCCGCAGAAAGCTCAAAGCCTATATCCAAGTTTTGATTTTTATATACCGGATTACAAGCAAATCCGTCAGGCTCGAATAATTCCGCATGAAATTCCGGATCATTTCCGAATGCTGCAAGAATGTTATTTAGGCGCGCCGGGCAGAAAATTCCTTTTTCTACGGGATTTTCGGAAAATAAAAAAGTCCTCGCATCAAGAATCGTGTAATTTATTCCGTAAAGGCTTAAAATCTTTTCTACACCGCGGCAGAACCCCATCTCGGGGAGCCAAAACCCGTCCGGAACATCTCCGAAAGCGCGCCTGAACGCATAAATACCGGTTTCAACCTGCGCGCCCATAATTTCTTCCATTCCGCGATAATGCGGAAAAAAAATCTCGGTTCCGCAAGTGGCAAGAAGTTCTACATATCCTTTATTATGATATTCAAGGATTTTTTTTAATATCTTCTGACCGTAGCGCAAAAAACGGATTTTATCATCGGAAGCCTTTTCAAAACATAAAGTTACCGCTTTTACAATGTCAGGATTGTCTTTACATCGCTCCAATTCTTTTTTACCAAGCTCAATTCGTTTATCGAGCCATTGAATGTATTGCGCTTGAATCATGCGATCTTCAAGCAGAGAACACAATATGGGCGTAATGACAAGAGCGATTTTAAAAGGAATTTTCTCCGATTCAAGGCGTTCAAAACAGTCAATCAAAGGAATATATAAATCGGAAATCGACTTAAACAATCTGTTTATCTGAGCCGCGTATTTTTTTTCGTCCTCTCCCGAATATCTTACATATTCCTGTCTGGAATTTAAAACAAGAATCAAATTCTTATCAGCCATTGTGCGCCGCCTTTAGAGCCTATGAAAAGGACTCCCTATGATTTTTATACATATCCGCCATCAGTTTTTTTATACCGGACAATTCAAGGACGGCAGAAACATTGGCGGAATGCCCCGGACGAAAATCCGAAAGGAGTTTTGAACCGTGAGGCATTTGAATCATCTCTGACGAAGCAAGAATATCTATTATTCCATCAATATCAAAAATAAGATCCGCACGTAAAAATTTTATTCCGGCAGGAAGAAGCACATATTGACCGTTATCCGATCTTTTTATCTGCAAATCAAAAAAATCGTCCGGGTTGGAGTCATCTTTGTTTGAAAATGAGCTTATGCGCAGCATGAGTTGACTTATAAACGCATTATCAAGAGAAGCGGAATCGGAATCGCTTATATTCCAATATATAAAAGCCCATGCAGGATTTCTCAGTACAACTTTTACTTCCGTCAAATTATACGGTCTGGGAAGCATAGAGGCGGATTCAACGGAAGTTTCATCGTTTAAAATCAAATCCGTATCGTCTTCGTCAATTCGGTCTTCATTTGCTAGTTCAAGGATTTCGCCTATTAAAGCGTTTCGTTTAAAATTATCGGGAACATCAATACCCAAACCGTCGGCAATCTCCATTAATTCGGAAAACGACATAGCCTCAAGTCCGGCTCTGCTTAAATCAAAATCCGCCATATCAAGCTATAATCATAAAAAATAAAATAATAGTCAATACTGTGAAAAAATATAATAAAACAAACGGAGCAGCCCTATTGACTAAAAAATATTGTTCATGTATATTGCCGACATCAGCGACGCTGGGTATGTCTCCTTCGTCTAGTGGTTAGGACATCGGGTTTTCATCCCGACAACAGCAGTTCAATTCTGCTAGGAGATGGCAAAAGCTCCGTATCAAAAAGATACGGAGCTTTTTTTTGTATAAAAAGATTATACGATTAAAAATCTAATAAAATTATGATTATGGAAGACTCGGAAAATATTTTATCTCAGGATAACGATGCCGAACAGGAAGAAAGCTGCATTCCTCTTAACGAAGAAGAACTCGGAGAATATATTTCAGGCGGCGGAAAAATGGCGTCTCTTTATAAAAATTTTGAAGAGCGCCCGGTTCAAATCGAGCTTTTAAAAAATATCGCAAAAGCGTTCAATAAAAATTCAATCGGAGTATTTGAAGCGGGAACGGGCGTCGGAAAATCATATGCCTACCTAATCCCTTCAATACAGTGGGCTATTACGAATAAAGAGAGAATCGTAATTTCTACGGGGACGATAAATTTACAGCAGCAGCTTTGTGCAAAAGACATACCGGCTGCAAAGAAAATAATCGGCAAAGATTTTAAATTCGTGCTGATGAAAGGCAGACAAAACTTTGTGTGTAAAAGACGTTTTGCAGACGCTATCGCACAAAGAGCCCTTTTTGAAGAAGACAATGCCTTTATGGATTCTCTTTCCGAATGGATAAAAACGACTCTTACGGGAAGCAGAAGCGATCTTTCGTTTATGCCGCCCGAAAGCCTTTGGAGCCGTATAAACTCAGAAAGCGACGGCTGCATGGGAATGAGATGCCCGTTTTATTCCGAATGCTTTGTTATGAAGATGAAAAAAGAAGCGGCTTCCGCAAATATTCTTGTAGTAAATCATCATCTTCTGTTTGCGGATATCGATTCCCGTATGCACGGTGCAGGTTATGAAGAATCCGCTGTTCTTCCACCGTATCGGCGCATTGTTTTTGATGAAGCCCACGGAATTGAAAGTGCGGCAACCGGTTTTTTCAGCGAAGGTTTCAGCCGTTTTAAAGCCGTAAAACAGCTTAATATGCTTTACAAAAAAAACAGAACATCCGTTTCAGGATATCTTGCAACGCTTTCGATTCTTGCCTCGAATGAAGATGCGGCGGAAGCCTATCAATATGCGGAACGCGTAAAAAGCGGCATTGTAAATCTCGAAACGGCGGCATTGGATTTATTGCAGAACGATTTTAATCTCCGCCTTTGCGATTCTTCTGCGCGGGCTTTCGGACCCGTTATAGCCCTTTGCTCTACGCTTGCAGCGGACTTGGGGAATTTCACGGGTCGTACACGTGAAATTATGGAATCAATCGCAGATGAAGATAAAGACACACCGGTTTTTTGGGAAACAAAACTCGTTCTCCGCAGACTTGAAGATATGTGTACGGTTTTGCGTGATTTTGCACAGTGGGATGAAAAACGCGGGACGGTTTTTTGGATTCAGCGCAAAAATCTTTCACACGATGATGGAGGCAATGCATCTTATGCAATCTTTATGCGAACCCCGCTAGATATTGCTCCGCTGATGAGTGCAGGCGTTTTTGAACCGATGAAAAGCGTTATATGCACATCGGCAACTCTCAAAACCGGTTACGATTTTTCCTATTGGATGCGTAGAGTAGGAATTTCTTTTATAGATGAAGAGCGTCTGATGCAAAAGGAATTTCAATCTCCGTTTCCGTACGAAAAAAATATGCTCTTTGCGGTTACGTCGGATTCACCCTTGCCAGATGATATGCAATTCCTCCAATACGTTGAAAAAGCCGTATGCCGACTGATTCTTGCCGGGGGAGGAAGAACTCTCGTGCTTTTTACCTCATACGAATCGTTAAAAAACACATTTGACTACGCTTTGCATTTTCTTAAAGATTTTTCAGGCGCACTTTTACGGCAAGGAACGGATGATAACGCCCGCCTTTTGGAACGTTTCAGAAACGAAACGGAAAGCGTGCTCTTTGCAACGGATTCTTTTTGGCAGGGCGTAGACGTACCGGGAGAATCTTTGTCGCAGGTTATAATCGTAAAACTCCCTTTTACGGTTCCTAACGATCCCGTATTTACCGCACGTGCGGAAGCTGTTGAAAAGCGCGGCGGCAGCTCTTTTATGGAATTAAGTCTTCCGGAAGCCGTAATAAAATTTCGGCAAGGTGTAGGAAGGCTTATGAGATGCGGTACGGACAGAGGAGCGGTAGTAATACTCGACAAGCGGCTTTACGAAAAACGTTACGGCGCGCTGTTTTTATCGAGTCTCCCCGAATGTAAAAAAATATACGAACCTATCGAAGATATCTGCAAAAAGGTTTCGCGTTTTTTGGATATGTAGACGCTTCCTAAAAAAAGCAAAAAGCTCCTCCGAAGAAAAAGTTTCCGAAGGAGCTTTTCAATTGCGCTTTGATAAAATCAACAGCGAAAAATCAGGCTAAGCCAAAATCATATTGTTCCGACCAAATCTATACCCGGTTTCAAAGTGCTTTTTCCCGGCTGCCATTTTGCGGGACAAACCTGATCTCCGTATTTTTCGACGAACTGGAGAGCTTTTACTCTTCTTAAAAGTTCTTCCGCATTGCGACCGATATTTCCCGCAACAACTTCATAAGCGGCAACCTTTCCTTCCGGATTCAACACGAAAGTCGCACGCTCCGCCATTCCGCTTTCTTCAATAAGAACGTCGAAATCTTTGCTCAAAGTATGCGTCGGGTCGGCAAGCATCGGATATCTTATCTTCTGAATGGTCTTTGACGTATCTTTCCATGCTTTGTGAACAAAATGAGAATCTGTTGAAACACTGTAGACTTCGCAGTCAATCTTTTTGAATTCGTCATAATAATCCGCCAAATCTTCAAGTTCCGTAGGACAGACAAACGTAAAATCCGCCGGGTAGAAAAACAATACCGACCACTTTCCCATCAAATCTTTTTTCGAGACCGTTATGAATTTGTCTTCATGAAACGCATTTGCAACAAAATCATCAATTTCTTTACCGATTAAAGCCATATTTACTCCTATGATTAAAATTTTTCGAAGTTTAACACGATTTTAATCCGAATGTCGAGTTTTTTAAAAGCGCCGGCGATAAAAAAAATCGAATTTTAAAATCCGCATAAAAACGTTACGGGACGGAATTAAAAGTCTCAGCTTTTATCAGTCCCGTAACGTTTTTGTCAAAAATATTATCGCCCGATGAGAAATTGAGCGGTATTAAAAATCGTTTCCGGGAAAATGCGGAATACCGTCGAAACCATTTTTCAAGTCAGCTTCGGACGGAACATAATCTCTCATCTTCCCATCATTAAACGCTTGATACGCAGCCATATCAAAATATCCGGTACCGGTAAGTCCGAATAAAATCGTTTTTTCTTCACCTGTTTTCTTGCATTTTAAAGCTTCATCGATTGCAGCGCGTATTGCATGGCTGCTTTCCGGAGCGGGAAGAATTCCCTCGATTCTGGCAAATTGCCGGGCAGCTTCAAAAACTTCCGTTTGCGTCACCGAACGAGCTTCAATCAGTTTATCGTCATAAAGCTGTGATAAAATCGAACTCATTCCGTGGTAGCGCAAACCGCCTGAATGGCTTGCAGAAGGAATAAAATTCGAGCCAAGCGTATACATTTTTGCAAGCGGCGTTACATGTCCGGTATCGCAGTAGTCGTATGCAAATTTCCCACGCGTAAAACTCGGGCAAGATGTCGGTTCAACGGCAATAAAACGGTAATCAGCTTCTCCGCGAAGTTTTCGTCCCATAAACGGAGATATAAGTCCGCCCAAATTAGAACCGCCGCCGGCACATCCTATTATTATGTCTGGATTTACGCCGTATTTATCGAGCGCTGCCATTGCTTCAAGACCTATAACAGTCTGATGAATCAAAACTTGCGAAAGAACACTTCCAAGTACATAACGATAGCCGTCTTCGGAAACTGCAGCTTCGACAGCCTCGGAAATTGCACACCCAAGACTTCCCGAAGTTCCCGGAAACCGCTCCAAAATCTTGCGGCCAACATTTGTCGTGTCAGATGGAGAAGGCGTCACGCTTGCGCCGTATGTGCGCATAACCTCTCGGCGGAACGGTTTTTGCTCATAAGAACATTTTACCATAAACACACGGCAATCTAATCCAAAATATGCACAAGCCATAGAAAGAGCCGTTCCCCACTGCCCAGCGCCGGTTTCTGTCGTAACTCCTTTTAAGCCCTGCTTTTTTGCGTAATAAGCTTGTGCAATCGCAGAATTCAGTTTATGGCTGCCGCTGGTGTTGTTGCCTTCAAATTTATAATAAATCTTTGCAGGAGTACCAAGCTGTTCTTCAAGGCAATATGCGCGTATAAGCGGCGACGGACGGAACATTTTATAGAATTTTCGTATATCTTCAGGAATCTCTATCCATTTATCGGTATCGTTTAATTCTTGCTTTGCAAGCTCTTCACAAAAAATTTGTGAGAGCTCATTCAATCCGATTTGTTTATGCGTTTCGGGATTCAAAAGCGGTGCAGGTTTATTCTTCATCTCCGCACGGACATTGTACCATGCGATTGGGAGTTCTTTTTCAGAAAGGTAGATTTTATACGGAATTTCATTTTTACACATAGAAACCTCCTGTTATGTTTTTATG
>CAUUVZ010000007.1:0-58891 GCA_963548875.1 uncultured Treponema sp.
GGATTGGCCAATAGAAAAAATAACGACAAATCTCGAGATACTTACCTCAAATGATGTAAGTAAATTACGAGAAATTAGTGATATGAAAATCACCTAACACCCGCTTCAACCTGACATTGCGGACAAGCCGCAAACGCAGGTTAAGCGAATGTTAGGTTTATTGGAAAAACAATAGTAACTGAGAAAGGAGAATATTATGAATTTAGCCGATTATGCTAACTTGGGAACAACGATAGGCGCATTAGTATCAGCACTTACGCTACTATCTGGCTTCATTCTTTATTATCTTTCAAAACGCGATTCAAGTGTTTACTCCACAAAGGAAATTTTAGTAAAAATACGTGAAGCGTGTGAAAGTCTAAATAATTCTGTAACATATGAACTTGCACATGAAATTTCAGAAGCAGTCATCTTTTGTCCTGCTATGACTTACAATTTAAGGAAAATATGGATATATATAAATGAAAAAGAAAGAAATATTGATGAAATCAAAAAATATATAGATGACGATTTTCCACCTGTTACAATTCCAATTCATACGCCACTAACTCAAGAAATTGATGCAATAATTAGAAATGCAACTTCTGATTTAGCTAAACTAAGAAACACCAATCCGGGGATTTATCGTGTTGCATCTCCTGTAATTATTATGTTGTCGAACATAATAACTAAGTATAAAGGTATTATTCGGGAT
Source organism: uncultured Treponema sp. (assembly GCA_963548875.1). Taxonomy (GTDB): domain Bacteria; phylum Spirochaetota; class Spirochaetia; order Treponematales; family Treponemataceae; genus Treponema_D. The sequence goes on from CAUUVZ010000007.1 coordinate 695, forward strand.
GATGAAATATGGAAAAAAATGTTAGTCAACTGTTTCCAAGAACTGTACGCAGAAAAAAGTGAACAAGATTTGCAACACAGGATTTTGTACATCCAAAATGCATTATTAAATGATATGGCTAAAAAAGATCAAGAAGATATTGATGATATGTTAAGCATAATGGATATGACTTTCGATAAATATTTGGGCATGAATACTAGAAAAGTAAGCAAAATATCAAGGAAAGAACGAAAGTTGAAATTCTTATCTCCCAAAGAAGCTCCAAAAGTGACTGATGACTTACGAGATGCAGAAAAGTTTTTATTAAGCATATTTAATCAACATGAATTACTAAGTTATAGAGAAATGATCGTCAAAGTTGAACAACGTCATAAAGACAAGACGGAATAAGTAGCAAAAACCTAACACCCGCTGCAACCTGCCATTTGTTTTGTCATAAAACTTGCTTAGCGTGCCTATACGGCACCGCAAGTTTTGCCGCCGCTATGCGTCGGCAAAGGCACAAATGCAGGTTAAGCGGTAGTTAGACGGATGCCTTACGGCACGATAAGCTGTAACTTTGAAAAATAGGATATATTTTTATAAATTAAAGTTTAAAGCCCCAATTAATGGGTTAGGTTACTTTGAGCAAGAGTGTCTTTTATTATAATGGCTATTTGAGGATGAGAAAAAATAAATTTTTATCTAATAATTTTAAAACTTATTAAGGAAATTAACAAAATATAAGTCATTCCGACGGTTGTGGTGTTTGTAATATTAGGATTTATTGTTAAAAAACTGGAAAAGTGATATATTATTTATAGTATGATATTCGATTGGAATAATGAAAAGAATATAATGCTTAAAAGAGATAGAAATATATCGTTTGAGCGGATTATTATAGCAATTGAACAAGATAGTTTGTTGGATATTTTAGAGCATCCAAATAAAGAAAAATATCCAAATCAACTTTTGCTTCTTGTAGAAATTGATAGATATGTATATGTAGTTCCTTGCGTACTTGAAAATAATGTTTGTTTTTTGAAAACTATTTTTCCAAGTAGAAAATATACGGCAAAATATCTTGATATTAAAGGAGAAGAAAATGAATACTGAAAAAGAGCTGTATGAATCTATAGAAAATGATGAATGGAAAGCGGTAAAAAATTTTTATGATCTTCGCAATGATTTAAAAAAAGCTGCTAAAACTATGCTTATGAAAAAAGAAAAGATAGATGTAATACTTGCCAAGCAAGATATAAATAATCTAAAAGCCAAAGCTTTTGAAGAAGGTATGGAATATGAAATTTTTGCAGGAAGTGTTTTACATAAATATCTAACAGGAAGACTTATAGAGGGATAAAAATTCAATTCGTCTAACACCCGCTCCAACGCTGACATTGCCTTTATGGCAATGCAGGTTAAGCGAATGTTAGGTGGACTACGCAGAGCGTAGCAGTTAGGTAATAGTTGTAAATTACATATCATATATGGTGGATGAAAAATGAAGATAGCTACTTGGAATTTAATGGTTACAGAGGATTGGAGTAAATTAAACAGTCAAATATTCATTGAAAAACAAATTGACAGGCAAAGACAAGCATGGAATTTTCTTAAAAATAAGCTAAAGCCAGATATAGTTTTTTTGCAAGAAGTATTACTAAAATCAATTGATGAATCTGAATTGGGTGTTAATATTTTCTGGACAGAAAGTCATACATCTATGAAATATTCAAAAAATGATACTTCAAAATGGGGTACGGCAATATTTGTAAATAAAAAGTATTGTGACTTTACCAAAGATATTACTTTAGAAGTATTTCCAAATGAAGATAGCAAATATACAGGTAAAGTTAAAGTAGTGTAAGTCAATTTTGATAATGATCAAATACTGTTTTCTAGTCTTCATCTAGATACTGGTGAAAGTGGTTTAGAACAAATAAAAAGTTTTTTTAATGAAAAATTTGTTTCACAAAAAAATCTTGTAATTGGAGGAGATTTAAACTGTGATAAATACTATATAAATAGAACTTTTGATAAAAAATTCTTCAATGAAACAATAGGGTTCTCTAATTTAATTGAATGTGAGCCTTTATACAAACAGACATTTTTTCGTGGTAACTTGAACGATGATAATGATGTGGAAGCAATACAAGATGATTATATTTTTGTTAGTAAAGAATTATATGAGTTTGTGGAGACGCAACACATAGATGAAGTAAAACAGTATAAAGGGAAAAACTTCAATTATGGGAAGATAAAAACTTTAAGTGATCATTCAATATTATATATATCATTAGATGTTAAGGAATAAAATTGCACCTAACATCCGCTTCAACACTGACATTGCGGACAAGCCGCAAATGCAGGTTAAGCGGCAGTTAGGATGACGGCTCGCTGAGCCGCAAAATATAAAAAAATAATTCAAAGAGGAAAATGTTATGGGAATAGAACGTGCAATACAAGAGAGTATTGAAAACAAGAAAAAAGTTGAAACAAAACAATGGATACAAGAACTTCTTCAAACAAATCAACTTGTCGGTGATTTGTACTCAATTAACTATGAAAATGCAAAGGTTATTATTCACGATACTTTTAGGCATAATGTAGGCGGTATCCCAAGTTTAAGTTTTTTGATTGCCTCTCGCCTTGATCCCAATAATTGTGATGATATTGATTACAAAGACGAAGACACTTCTTTTATTCTCTTGAGAGTAATGGATTCTACAACTCTTCCTCAGGATATTGACGCTGAAAGAATTAGAGTTGAAACTGCTCAGAGGGTTAGTGGAGATGCATCAAAAAATTATGATGATAATTCCACTATGGATTATAGAACAAAAAATCTTTTGAGCTTTGCAGGCATTCAAAGCCGAATTATTGGTACTTTCTACCTTGATGATAACATTGCAAATCCAGAGGGAAGTCTTCAACTTAGATTTGGAAGTGATATTTCAAATTATTATCCAAACCGTGGTTTAAAAGTCTATAAACCAAATGGGAAAGCTCTTGAAAAGATTATCAACTATATTGATCCATACACAGACTTGGCAAGTATTGAAAAATATGGTTCTGATAATAAAGTAAAGATTGGTAATGTACGTTATGCATCTACTAATCGCCGATTTCAGAATATTGATAATGTTCCAGTATATATTTATCCGGCAGACTTGCTTTCCCAGAAAACAGCTTTGTTTGGTATGACTCGTACCGGTAAGTCAAATACGACAAAGATTATTGCTAAATCTGTTTTTGAACTAAGAAAAAATCAAAATAAACCTTTGAGAATAGGTCAAGTTATTTTTGATCCGAATGGTGAATATGCAAATGAAAATATTCAAGATAATAACTCTGCATTAAAAAATATTTGGAAAATGTTGCATGGAGTACAAAAAGAGAATGAAGTTGTAACATATGGTATAACAAAACACCCAAATGATCCTGATAGAAAGATGATGCTATTAAATTTTTATTTGGATGAAAATCTTTCTATTGGAAAAGAAATTATTAATACAATTTTAGCTACTGATACTTCAAAATATATAAGTAATTTTGTGCAAGTAAATTTTGATAAACCATCTGATTATGATAGTAATCATTCTGCAAAAACTAGATATGATAGAAAGGTTCTTGCATATAGAGCAATACTGGCTAAAGCTGGTTTTCCTATTTCTAATGGAGTTTCTGTATATACAAAAGGGCTTTTTAATAATGATTTACTAAAAACAATGGAAAACAGTCATAGCGATAATGCCACAGAATATATTCAAGCAGCAAAAGTCTTTAAAATGGAACAACCTTCTTTAATACAGTTGGCAATTGCTTTTGAATCATTAAATAAATTTATTGTAGAAAACAAAGAATATAAAGATTTTGAAACAGACTATATAAAAAAATCAAAATCTGGAAATTCATGGGCTGATGATGATTTAAAAAAAACATTAGGTATATTTGAACGACAAAATGGAACACGACAAATTGGAAAGGCAATTCCACAACACAGTGCAGATACATCCTCCGATTATGCTGACGATATTTATCGTGATTTAGTTACAGGAAAATTGGTAATTGTTGACCAATCATGTGGAGAACCAGATTTGAATAAATCTTCTGCATACCGAATCATTACGAAGATTTTTAAGAATAATCAGCAAGAATTTATAAACGGAAATGAACATATTCCTGAAATTCTTGTTTATATTGAAGAGGCCCATAATATTCTGCCGGCAGGAAATGATTTAGATATGAGTGATATGTGGGTTCGTACTGCAAAAGAAGGCGCAAAATATCGAATAGGAATGGTTTATGCAACACAGGAAGTAAGCTCAATTCAAAAGAATATTCTTAAAAATACATCAAACTGGTTTATTAGCCACTTAAATAATACAGATGAAACTCGTGAACTATGTAAGTATTATGACTTTGCAGACTTTGAACCTTCAATCCGAAGAGCTCAAGATAAAGGATTTTTGCGGGTAAAGACTCTTAGCAATTTATTTGTGATTCCTGTACAAATTGATAAATTTGATTTACATAAAAATTTTAATACTTAAGGTTTGTTATGAGTTTTGAAGGTGAATTTGCTAACTATGAGCCGTTAAGAAGAATTTTTTCATCTAAGAAAGTTGAACAATTTTTAGATGAATTAGAAGTTTGTGATGTGGCTTCTAATGTAACTAATATACTTGAAAAAGTAATACAAAAAAAAGATTTGAAAAATACCGATAATATCCAGCCTGATTTAATATTAGCCATGGACGGAAGCGTTGCAGAAGCTTCCGTAACGAAAGGCTTTCCGAATGCTAATTACGGATATATCACAATTGCCTCTGTCTTAATCGATATGGAAAAAATAAAAGTAATACAATCTGAAAAATTTCCTGATCCAAGAAAAGTAAATGCAATTGAATCAGCTTCTACATTTGAATCTGTTTTTCCCGGTTGTAATGTCTTTCAATCAAAAACAGAAGCCCCTAAAGAATTTTTACGACGTAAAATTTATGAGGAATTACAGGAAAATTCAGCTTTTCCAAATGGTGGAGAAACACTTCTTGATACATATGAATATTTATTAGATATAAAACTAAAAAATAGTGGAAATCCACCAAGGTGTCCGATTGAAGGATATGAAGATGAAGATCTCATAATTCAACGTGGAATATATAAACATGCAAAAACAGGTAAGCCATTATATTCAACAGATGCGCTTCGATTACATGAACTCATGAATCCTTCAGGATCAAACGGAGAGTTGTTTGGACAGATTATGTCTGCTTTTGAAAAGATTTGGTTTGTAAATATTTTAAGAGCTTTTGAAAAAAAAGGATGGCTAGGTACACTTAGGCGAGTTGCTTTTTTTATTGATGGACCGCTAGCTGTTTTTAGTACTCCTTCATGGTTGGCAAAGTCTATTAGTGAAGAAATAATACGTATAAATGCAGAACAAAAAAAGATTAATAATCAAGATATGATTATTTTAGGTATAGAAAAAACAGGTATTTTTTGTAATCATTTTCAAGATTTAGACACCAACAGAGAAGGTGTTAAAGATATTTTTCCTCGCGAAACAGCGTTCCTTATTAATGATCAATATATTAAGGAAAATATAATATTTTCAGATAGCATTAAACCTTATGGTGAGGATACATATTTTGGCAGAAAATTTTTCTATAAAACATCGTCAGGAAAAAGATTAATACCAGTCGTAGCTACATATTCTGATTATGAAAAGAATTCAAAAACTGCAAATGTATCTCAATTTTCTAGATTAAAGGATATTATGGAATTGTTAGATCGACTTGTTTCAAATAGATATCCGAATGCAATAACGCCTTTAATATCTGCTCATGCGGAAGCTGCTATTCCATTTAATATGGGGCAAAAGCTTTTTGAACAAATTGCAAGGCAAATTATTGAAAGAGACAAAACAAATGGATAATCTAAGTCAATATTATAGAGGACATAGCACAGCTGAGGCTCGCTGGGCTAGGTTTGGTCCTTATTATGCAATGTTTCCAATAGATTTTGCGTTTAATGTCGTTGATAAATATTCAAAACCTGGTGATAAAATTTTAGATCCTTTTAGTGGAAGAGGATCAAGTATATATGCCGGAAGTATATTAGGTCGTGAAAGTATTGGAATAGAAATAAATCCGCTTGGATGGTTGTATAGTAATGTAAAATTATATCCTGCTAACCTTGAAAAAGTTTTAAACAGACTAAATGAAATCTATGAATTAAGAGAAAATTATAGACATGATATTTTAAATTATAATGAATTCTTTAGAATGTGTTATTGCGATGAAGTATTAAAATTTTTATTATCAGCAAGAGATAATCTGGATTGGGGAAAAAATAACACAGATAGAACTTTGATGTCTTTTATTGCTGTATATTTACATGCAAATCTTGGAGAAGGTTTGTCTAATCAAATGAAATTGACAAAATCATTAGGTAAGCAATATTCAATAAATTGGTGGAAAAAAAATAATTTAGAAACTCCACCTCAAATTAATCCATTTGCTTTGATAAAAGAAAAAATTGAATGGAGATATAAATATGGAACCCCTAATAACAATAATAGTTATGTAAAATTAGGGGATAGTTGTTTAATAACAGAGGAAATGATTATTAAAAATGATTCCAACTATGCATTGCTTTTTACTTCTCCTCCCTACTGTGGAGTTACGGATTATTTTATGGATCAATGGCTTCGATTATGGTTATTAGGTGGATCTTCAGAACCTGAATATAGAAAAGAAAATTATAAAGGTAGATTTGGAAATAAAGAAAAATACAAAGAAATGCTTGAAACTGTGTTTGGGAATTGTGCTACACTAATGTCAGATAATGCAACAATTTATGTAAGAACAGATTCAAGAGAGTTTACACTTAATACAACAATCGATATTTTACATGAAAAATTTCCAAATCATATTATGAAAATATATAATAAACCCATAGGAGAAAATGTAAAAACGCAAACGGCTTTGTATGGCAATTTTTCTAAAAAGCCCGGAGAAACAGACATAATTTTAACAAAAAAAAGATAATGCTAATACCCCGCTTCAACGCTGACAAACGGGACTATGCCCGTTTGCAGGTTAAGCGGATGTTAGAACGACATATTGCTGACGTTTTTCTACAAAACTCTAGATATTATGATATTATCCTGATAACGGAGGTTCGTATGATGCAAATTAGACCTGTTTCAGATCTGCGTAATAAATTTTCAGAAATAGAAAATATAGTTTTAGCAAACAGAAGTCCTGTATTCCTTACAAAAAATGGTTATGGCTCTATGGTTGTGATGAGTCTTGATTTGTACGAAAGCCTTACACATACTATTGAAAGTCAACTTAATGAAGCGGATACTCAAGCGGCATCAACAAATGCTCGTCTTTCGCATGAAGAAGTTTTTGCTCATATCCGTTCCCAAATAAAGATAAGCTGATTGATGGGCGAATATACTTTACGCTACCTTCCTCTAGCCGAACAGGATTTGAGCGAAATTATGAATTGTATTCAGAATAATTTGGAAAATCCGATTGCGGCAGAAAATACTCTTTCAAAAAGAGACTTTGATTTAAAAATAGCGACTTTACACCGATTGAGGAATAAAATGGACAAGAAACTAATTGAGTTTTTGATAAAAGCTAAACGGAAAACGTATGCAGGAAAAGGATCTGAAACGGCTTCTTCAAGAGAAAAATCACATGACTTAGTATATCGTGAAAATAATTTTATGTATTATGACACCTATCTTGGCGGAGAAAAATTTGCCGGAGAAGAAGCTCTTTGGATTGCAGATAATCCGTATTGGAGCATGAATTATATTGGACGTGTGACCGGAGAAAATTTTAATGTAGATTTTTTGAAGGAAGCATTGTTGAATGTTCCTTTTGAAAAACCGTTTAGAGGTCCGGAAAAATATGAAGATGGTCGTTATGAGTATAAATGTTCTATAAATGGAAATTTTGATTGGTTTCAAGGGAAAGAAATAATAAGTTTCTGTGGAAAAGAAGTTTATGAATGTTATTTTCATGGCGGGTTGATAAAGTAGAAGCGTTCTAACACTCGCTTCAACCTGACATTGCGGCACCATTTGACAAAAACTCAAATCTTTTAGGTACTTTCTTTGGCAGTCCTATTGGTTACTCATTTCGTTATTATGTAGAAGGAATAACACAAAATACAAATGTAAAAAAACTGATAGATTGGATTCTTTCTCCTGAAGGTCAAAGGATTATCGATAATAATGGCTATATTCCGTTAAAAACCGCCTAACACCGTTTTCAAATCCGACAAACGGTCAAGTCCGTTTACAGGTTAAGCGAATGTTAGATTGGACTGTCTATCGACAGGTAGGTACAGAACATATTGTACCTTTTCTTCATCTGGCATAGTATTTACCCTGCTTATCAAAACAATTCCAGTTGTGCATTCGTCTTTCCGGGGATTTTATCAAAAGCGCTTAAATACGCAAATATGACATCAGGGTTTGTTTCTATGCCGTTTTCTTTGCACCGCGTGCGGAAGATATTCATTAGGCGTGTATTGTGCGGACTCATAACGGAATAGCGGGTACCGTAACGCTGGATATATTTTTCTTTTAAGCCCGGAAACGCTGCATCAAGTTTTTTATAAAAATATTCGCGGTTGCCGTCCCTGAGCGTCAAGCCCATGCCGAAACAGATGATGCCGCGTACTTTTGCCTCGATACAATAGTGCAAAATACCTTCGAGATTTTCCTCCGTATCATTGATGAACGGAAGAATAGGTGTAAGCCACACAACGGTGGGAATACCTGCGTCGCGCAGTGTTTTAAGCACGGTAAACCGTTCACTGGTAACGGCAACATTCGGCTCAAGTATTTTACACAAGCTATCATCATAGGTGGTCAGCGTCATTTGTACAACGCATTTTGCTTTGGTGTTTATTGCCTGTAAAAGTTCGAGATCGCGTAATATGAGCGGCGATTTTGTTATCACAGTAAAACCGAAATCGTAGCGGTGGACGGTCTCTATCGCTTTCCGCGTCATACCAAGTTTTTCTTCCAGCGGCATATACGGGTCAGTCATAGAACCGGTACCGATCATGCACTTATTACGCTTCCGCCGCAAGGCATCTTCGAGAAGCTCTATTGCATTTTCCTTTATTTCGATATCTTCAAATCCGTGATTTATATGATAACATTCACTGCGCGAGTCGCAATAGATACACCCATGCGTGCAGCCGCGATATAAGTTCATCCCATTTTTCGCTGATAAAATTCCTTTCGCTTGTACAAAATGCATCTGTTATTCCTGAAAATCCGGCAGTGTTTAGAGATGGCTGTTATCGCGCTCTATATTTTTTCAAGGCTTTGTTTTATACCGATTTTGCATAATCCCTTTTTGCATAAAATATATGCAATATATATACAATCTTTTCTTTATCATCAATCGAATACAAAGCTAGATAGTTTTTATAAAAGAGGAATCTATGATATCCTTTCTTCTGCAATTTTATATCATTACAAAGTGGATACATATATGGCGAATTCTGTAAATTATTTTTCTGTTTTACAAAGTCTGCAAGCAAATTGGCGGCAGCTGTTACATTTGAAAGCTTTTCCGCAATATACCTGATAATCTCATCAAGATCAGTCTTTGCTTTATCGGTTACTCTGACTTTATAAACCATACTTTGACTTTAGTTCTGCCACTGCATCATCAACATCGGTAACACGGCCTTCTTGTACATCTTGTTCCGCTGCATGCAGATTATCATACAGACGATCGAAAAAAGAGTTTCTTTCAAACGTTTCCATGCTCATAATCACCATATCACCGTAACCGTTTTTTGTTATAAAAATAGGTTCATTACTTTCATGACACAAGGCGGAAATATTTGCAGTATTCTTTAAATCACGTATCGGAACTATTTGCGGCATAACTATCCCCCTATGGCATGATAGTACCACAATAAAGCCGTATTGTCTATGAAAGATTAAACCTGTTCGGAGACGAAGCTATCGACCAGATCTATTATATCCTGAAAATCCGACAGTGTTTGTGTTGGAAACCGCTAAAAACCGCAGTTGTTAGAGATGGCTGTTATCGCGCTCTATATTTTTTCAAGGCTTTTTTAATATCCTTGAACGCCCAATTATAGTGGCTGGAAGTTGCAGACACGCAGTAGCTGCCGAGCGTCGTCGTTCCCGTCCAGTCGAAAACGCCTTTGGAAAAAAGTTCTTCGTCAGACATTTCGCCGATTAAGGTCCACAGTTTTGCGAATTGTTCATTTGCGGCTTGGATTAAATCGGCTTTGGAGGTAGGTCTTGGCATAGTTTGGTCTTACTCCTTTAGCGTGGGAAGATACACTGTCAGAAATTGATGATTTATTATAAGTAGAATCTTTAAGAGCATCTATTACCTGCATAATATAAGTATAGACGCAAGGAGGACAATACACTCGTCATCGAAAAATGTATATACCATTTTATAACTTGACAATTATATAACAGCGCTTTACACTCATGTTAGTTTGTGTACATAAAGAGGGGTGTGTATGATTTCGGCATTGCACCATAAGAAAACTACCATAAATTTATGTGAAGATTCTTTAACCTCCGGTATTTTTGACACTCTTTTTTTACTCCCTGAACAGCTTTACTGGGAAATACTAAGAAAAGCTGTGCGTGCAACTCCTCAAAATACGGAACAAGAGATGCCTACACAAGTAGGTCACTTGCTGCATTATTCATTCTGGCCAAAATGGAATCCTGAAAATACGCAAAATGTAAATTATGTTGAACCTGATGTATTTATACGTTTTTCAGAATTTGATGTAATAATTGAAGCAAAGCTTTATGAGGAAGGTCTGCAAAATAGTACTCAATGGGAAAAAGAAATCATTGCCTATCGAAATGAATATGGTCACTGTAAAAAATTATATTTTATCGCCCTCGGAGGACTTTGTGATGATAAAATTAAACAAGTGAAAAAAGTTCCGATATTCAGATGCCTATGGAGCAATCTATTGGATGCCGCTGACAAAACTTTATCAAACGATGAATGTTTTTGTTCTATATTACGGCTATTAGTAGGCTAATCTTTAAGAGCATATATAGCCTATCTGAATAAGAACGAAATTTATGATATCAAGCTTAAGGAATTAGAGTAGCATTTTTACGCTGCACAAGAGGCATTTGAAATAGCAGTAAAAAAAGTATTGACAGCCTTGTACCGGAAGCCGGTAAATTTAAAATAGAGAGATCAGAGAGCGAGAGGTATTATTATAAAAGTAATCAAGAGAAAAAAATCGAGTCTCATTATCCCTGCGGTCATCGCCGTGCTCTTTTATGCAGCGGCACTGTATGTGCTTGTATACAGTGCGGTTCAAGGAGTGAAAAGTTATGCCGCCTATTGCGCATTGGTTCCGTTACTTTTATGTATTCCCCTGCTGCTGACGGTGATAATTATCGTCGCGGCAAGATCGTATTTTATATTCGGTTCCGATTATTTTGAGTACCATACGGCCGGAAAATCGATTTTAATTACTGCACGGAATTTGCGATACTTTACTTTCAGTGGCGGAATATTGACTGTTTATTTTATTAAAGAAACGCTTGAGTCCGTATCATTCCGCATTGCCGGAGAAAAACGAGTCCAAGAAAATACAGCGGAGAAAGCTCTTACCATACAAAATAACGGCGTTCTTTTTAAGATCGGAATTCCTGCAATCGGACTGTACGAGCATGGCGATCAAATACTTGCATGGTTCTATAAGAATCTGCCGCTCTATGTAGATGGTCAGGCATTGGAAGACCTCCGTGCGATTGAAAAGCGGTACAAAGATATTGATTATGCGCAGGTTCAAAACGCTTTGATCAAGGCGGAAAGAATTGCAAAAACGCTTAATCTGATAGGCATCCTCCTCGGCATATCGGTCAACGCGTTTCAGACCGAGTATCGGCTCACCGTATTTTTATGCGCGGTATATCCGATTGCCATGCTTTTTCTGCTGCACTTCTTAAACGGTTGGGTCAGGTTTGATAAAAAAGGAAACTCAATTTATCCGTCCATAGCAATTTCTCTGATTGCCTGTACGTTTGGCCTTGCATGGAGAATGCTTGCTGTATACAGTATTATAGATGTAAAGAAACTGTTTTTTATCGCAGCCGTATTTTATTCGGCATACTTTATCTTATTCCTTGTCATGCAAAAAGAATACTCTTTTAAAGACCGCTATGCGTATGCAGCGGCACTAGTGTACTCTGTCTACTTTTTTGCCTACGCGCTTTCAGCGGTAACGGCGGTCAACTGCGCCTTTGATACCTCATCGCCGGTAGCAACCGTAATAGTCGAAAACCGACAAGAAAAAACAGTCTATACCTACCGAGGTTTACTTGGTATACCATGGCAGTATGATAAGTAAACTGACAAAGCCATTGGAAATACTTGAGGGAATCTTTAGAAACTGGGGGGGGGGGGGGTAGAGGTTCCCACTATACTTCCCAGTTTATAAGGGCTGCAAAGTGTGAAAAATCAATAATCTCAATGCAAAACATAGGAGTATGATCTTTGCAGATCGTGTTGTTGCTAATACTATTGTATACGCTATTCCCTTTATTTTCGTTTTAATAGCTGGCAGGAAATAATTTCACCCAAAAATCTGTCCGGGCAGCTTTAAGTTCTCTTTATACGGAAAGTCTACCTCATATACAGCGAAATCATTCGGATGTTCATCGCAGACGGCATAGCCCTTCGGTGTAGTATATTCTCCGGTAATACCGGTCAGATAGCCGAGAATTATATCGACTATATAAGCAGATGGAATGTACTGTAATTCTTTGCTATAATGCCAAAGATGAAGCAAACCAACATTCCGCAGCAAACGCATTTTATCGGTGTTCTCCTCCCGGAGGATATAACCCTTACCCTTGAAGATTGCCGCCGCTATATGAACGAGGTTTACGGCTGCAAGTCAGGGCATGGCACTCCCATCCATGTGACACTCGTCCCTCCGTTCAGATTGCAAGAAGAATATTCAACAGCTGATTTAATCAGCGCGATTGAAAAAGAAGTCTTGCCCAAAGGCTTAGATTTTACTGCCCATATTGATAACTTTGATGCGTTTGGAGATAGAACGCTTTTTGCAAATGTCATTGCAGGTGATGCGTGGACAAAGCTCCGTGATAAAACGGTACAAGCAATTATAAACACCTGCCCGGGCTGTACTAAAAAAGACAAAAAGCCTTTCCATCCTCACGCAACTGTTGCAAATCGGGATATTCCTACCGGAATAATGACGAAGGCGCTTCAGGTTATGAACGAACTAAACCTTGCGGAAGACTTTCCGGTTGATAACATCACGATTTTTGAACGGAAAGGCAACAGGTGGGAAGCGGCGATTACTCTGGAAATTCCCGTGTACTGACTTTAGAATTTGCCTATGCCGGTTGGCAGGATTGGGAAGATTTCTTAAAATAATTTATTGTTTCGGATTTATATACATGCAGAAGAGGAACTATTTTAAATGAAAAACGCTGTTATATATGTGCACGGAAAAGGCGGTTCCGCAGACGAAGCCGATCATTATAAAAAACTTTTTAATGACGATTATGAAATTATAGGCTTCGATTATAAAGCGGAATTACCGTGGCAGGCTAAAGAAGAATTTCAAAACTATTTTGATTTTATCGCTCCAAAGTACAGTGAAATTTTATTAATCGCAAACAGTATAGGAGCTTATTTTTCTCTGATTTCTTTATCGGAAAAGCAAATCACAAAAGCTCTGCTTATTTCGCCCATTGTCGATATGGAAAATCTAATCTTAACTATGATGAAAAAGGCAAAGGTATCCGAAGAAGAACTGAGGGCAAAAAAGATAATCAGTACTTCTTTCGGCAAACCCTTATCGTGGGAATATCTTTCCTTTGTCAGGAACAATTCTATAGTATGGAACATTCCTACCGGCATTCTTTACGGTAAAAAAGACGATATGACTTCTTTGGAAACAATGACGAATTTTGCACATACAATAAACGCGAGCTTAACGGTTTTTGATAGGGGCGAACATTGGTTTCATACGGAAGAGCAAATGAATTTTTTAGATACGTGGGTTAAAAGATTCATTCAGTAGATCAAAATCATATCAAGCTTACCTCGCGTAACTCGGTAACTGCGTTCTGGTCAAGGTGCAGCTCTCCGGCTCATGCAAAAAAGCTTGTTTCTTTTTAGGCTTTGCGAGATCGGCATAATTTTCAGTAAAATCACCTTGCACAGATTCAAACAGTTTGATACAGGCTGATACTGATGCTAAAGGCGCTTCCGGCAACATTTTTACTTGTGCAATAACTGTTTCGTAAGGCATAAAGGACTTGTGTGTAAGTATAATTTATTGAGGCTGCCAAAAACTTATTCTTTTTGACAGCTTGCTTCATTTCATGCTCTTCGGGGATTTTTAAAAACCATCCAACTTTTGAGACATTCCATCATTATTCATTTCTTAAAAATCTTTTAGGATTATCCGAGATTTCTAATTTTCCATTAGGAAATGTAATTGCTATGACATCTGCTTTATGAGGGATATGCTTTCCGGCTTCAATTGTTTGCTTCTTACCTTTAAGCCCCATTTTATCTGCTAACTGATCAAAAATAAAAGCACAGATTTTATTATTTTCATTAAAAGCATTGTCGTAATTAAGTTTTATTGCTCCATCCAGCCTAAATAATTTTGTAAGTAAATCCGAATTAAAATCCAAAGCACCATTAAGCGTTTTAGATAATAAATCTTTGGGATTTTTGGAATATCCTAATTCAAGCAATTGGGCTGATATTTTTAAGCATGGATATGGTTTAAGCCCCTCAATCGCCGGAGGATAATTGTTGCTTTCAAAATTCTCATAATGAATTTTTGCAATTTCCTCTAAAAAAACTCTTACATCATTAATATCCGAAAAACCAAGTTTAAAGCAATCGCCGATTTCTCCAAAACAAAGATAGTTTCCTCTTAAAATAAGAAAACTCTGTTTAACGGCTTCCCGCAAGCAATCTAAATATTTTTTATAGTTTTCATTGTTTTTATTTTGAATCATCTCAGAATTCGAAACATCAATTAACATATAAACTATAAATTTTTGTTTGTCCCAAATTGTTATCATCTGTGACAACTGTTCTTCGCGCACACTTTCTTCATTATCATAAAGCTTTCGTTTGTCTGATAATACCCCTTCAATTTTCGCAAATAAATTATCTTCTGTAATCTCTAATAATTCTCCGCATTCTTTACATGAAGAAGATGAAAAATCATTATCACAATTGCAATTACTGCATTTGATCTTTACATTTAAATCAGTATCCTTTGCTAAGGAAATAAAGATTCCTTTTGCAAAAGATTTTCGTATATAAAGTTCTTTTGAAATTAGCTGCGGAGTTATGAATCTATCATGTGCATTGCAGAATAAAAGTGTATGTAAAGAGTCCTTCTGAATATTTGCCAGGTTGTTCGGATTCTCATTTAGATAATTCAAGAATTTTATAAATGAGAGCATCTTGCGCCTCTCCTGAATAATTACTGTTTTTAATGGTCATTTCATTATTACCATAATCAAAATTAACTGAGAGCAAGTCCAAGACTTTACCTTTAAAATTTTCGGCGTTGCTTACAGGCTTTTCAGTATCCTTTGCAATTCTTATAACGACAACATATGCATGAAAAGAAAGTCTTTCTGAATTTGGCTGCATCTTTTCAATTTGTTTTATCTGGTTATTTTTCGTATTGTGCTTAGGGTTATGAATAAAGAATTCTTTTAATGTTCCGTATTGCTCATATTCTTTTTTTGCAGAACTTTCAATTTCTAAATTCCTTTGGTTGTACATTTCAGAAGTAATTCTTTCACTGTGCTCGGTTGTTTGCCTATCTTCCAAATCAATTTTCTGAATTGTAGGAATCACGAGAATTTCTTCATCAGCACAGAATGATATTCCATCTAAGGATTTTTGAGTTATTAAAGGATTCTTACCTTGTGACACAGAATCAATAATTTCCTTTTTTGTAGCCTGTGATAATGGCAATGTTGGAATAATTTTATTTAATGCATTTCTATTTGAATCTGAAACATTTATTTTCTTACCTTGTTCATCTACTTCAGACTTATCATAGCTTATAGATACAAGTTTCTTATCTATATCAAATGTAACTTTCAAAATTTTCCTCTTAGGTGACACAACTTTTGCATTTATATATAGAAGTTTACCAAAAGAAAGTTTTGTTTTTTTACTTGCAATACTACCAATAGTTTTCCAAATATCTTCATTAAATGAAGCAGATTCTATCTTCGTACTGGAAGTTACATATGAACTTTGAGCATAGATATACGAAATCTTATTATCTTCTTTATCTTTAATTATACCAATATTTTTCCAATCATCTGAAATATCAAAAGAATAATTTTTTTCTGAAAGAGCCTTTAAGCCCGTTAAATCTTCATTGTTAAAATCTATCGTATATAATTCAATTGTTTTTTTTGAATAAATTTCGTAATTTTTATTGAAAAAAGAAAATAATTTTAAATCTTTATCATACTCTACTACTACTTTAAAAATCTCGTCTGCCGATTTATCAATTATTTTCTCAGGTAAATTTTTAATTTCGTTATCATTCAAATTCTTTAAAGCAAATATATATTGCTTTTTATAATCGTTCGCCCATTGATAGTGTCCGTCATTTGAAAACACCATCAAAAATTGTTCTTTTAATGAATCTTTATTTGACATCCTATCACCTCTCTCTTTACCATTAGACCGTCAAAAAATTTTTGTGTAAGCCTCAACTTCTTCATTTTTTCTGCACCTTCTGCAGCTCTGTTTATTAATCACACGACCGCCAGGGCTTCTGTAATAGATGCTATATCGGCACCCATTACACATTAACCATTATCAATTAAAATTTCAAATAGCTACTCCCCCTCCACAACCTTCACCTCATCCGCCGTCAGGCCATACAGCCCATATACAACAGTATTTATCTGCTTATCCAAAATATCAACCCGCTGTTGTAAGAATTTCTTATCAGAATCGGATATTGCACTGTTCAGCTGTTCCTGTGCAGTAATCATCTGGTCAGCCAACACACTTAAATGTGCCTGCTCCGATTCTGTTGGGACAATCAAGGGTAACTCAAGCAGGGGTTCTTTATCTACCTGAAAGTTATCCCCTTGCATTTTTCCCTTATAGCGCAGCCAGAACTTAATCACATTGGAATTTAATATGGCGGTTAAGAATTTAAGATTGAACCGTTCGGTTTTAATAACATTATAACTCTGTGAAACATAGCAATCAAAATCAGTGTAGGTAAAGCACGGTTCCGCTGTTTTCCGTAATGAAACGATCTTTTCTCCTCTGAAAAATTTCTCATCCCGCGCACGGTGCAACCCATACGGTTTATTATCAGATGTAATCACTTGGATAAATTTGTCAAGATGCGCTTTGAGATTTGGATATGCCTTCATTTCGCTTTTATTTTTAAACTTTGACGTTGTATATATCACCCATAGTTTATTGTTTGCGTTGCCGTAATATCTATACAACTCTGTCGAAGTGTAAAAAGGTTTTACCAATTCCTTTTCTTCGGACGATAAATTGAGTGCATTATATTCATCCATCGAAAGATTGAATATGCCTGTACCTTGCAGATTTTCATTACCTAATGTTAAAGCAGAGGCTCTATTACAAAAATCTTGAGGCGCTACAATCCCTTGTGCAATTTCGCCTTCTGTAAGCCCTGCATTACTGTTTCTTTTTATATGATTAAGAATGACAGAATTTTTCTTATTCAAAAAGAGAATATATGTATCTTTACAGACATTTTTTACAATTTCTGCTTCAAACCGGGTTATATTTTCTTCTCCGTTCCCCGCTAAAAAATCAAGCACTTCAGACAGTTCGGCGTGGGCATTATTAAGCCGCGAATATTCAACCGAATAACACTCATTCATTTTCGTTTTTTGCATAATGTATATCATTGTTTGAATTGAGGCGGTTTCAAATACCTTGTAATTGCCGAAGTCCGTATACGTTACTACCTTTGCATTATCCAATACAAAATCCCTAAACAAAGAAGCTCCCGCATTTGTTATCCAATTATTCGGTGCGATAAATCCGACTAATCCGTTTTCTTTTGCAAACCGAATCGCTTGATATCCGAAAAAATACCACAAATCCATTTTTCCTTGATAGCAAGGATGATTATGTAAACCTTTAAAGCAACCCGTATCGGTATATTCTTTTACATACGGCGGATTCCCAATCACGCAATCAAAACCGCCGCCTGCAAATATGCCCGGGAACTGAGCATCCCAGTCAAAGGCGTTCACCTTGCGTTGTTCTTCGATGCCGAACAGTGTTAAATCCTTACCCGTGTAGTAATCTGTTCCGATAAGGCTGTTCCCGCATTTAATATTGTGCGACATATCCGGTAAAATTTTTGCCTGTATGTCGCTCGTTCTGAACAGTGCAGCCTGTCCCGTTGCGGAAAGCGCCTTGCCCTCATTTTCCAAGAGCTTCAAAAAGAGCGAAAGCTTTGTTACCTCCACCGCCTGTGCGTCGATATCCACACCGTAGATATTGTTTAGTAAAATACGTTTTTTCTCTTCAATGCTCAGCTTATACCCTTGCGTTGCTGCATCCTTGTAAATAAGCCCCTTCTTCTCTGCCTGCGCACGCCGCGCTTCCGCATAATACCAATCCAGGTGCCAGTCCAGCAAATACTGATACGCCCCGACAAGAAAACTCCCCGAACCGCATGCAGGATCAACAAAACGCAAACGGCTTACCTCATCAGGCGTTCTGCCTGCAAGCTTTTTACCGATTGTGTTTTCAACGATGTATTTAACGATATAAGGCGGCGTATAATACACACCCCCAGCTTTTTGTACTTCCGGCTTTTCAAGAATTTCTATGCTGTGCCCGTTCTTCGTTTTGCGCGTAAAGCGGATAATCTTTCCCAAAAAGCGTTCATAAATGGAACCGAGTATTTCAACTGGCAGCACACTGAACTCATACTGACATTCAGGATAATAGAGCGCATTGATAATACTGATAAGCGTTTTATCCGCAACAGCAAGTTCGTCAAGCCATTGGTCGGAAGCAAACAACCCTGCATTGAATTTAGCATTCGCATTTTCAAAAAGCCGCTGCACATTTTTATAAATAGCCGTTTTTTGCTCCGCGATTTTTTTAAGCTGATTTCCTTCTTCAATTTCTTTATCTTCACAAATCCGTAAGAAGAGCAGCCGGTCAATAATTTTCTGCACAGCGCCCGTCAAATTAAATGCATCGATCCCATCATTATGCAGCGCAATATCTTCGGCAAGTACCATCCGCCATTTTTCGATCATATTTAAAATATCATCATCGACAGTTGCCGTCCCCCGCTTATCTTTTGTCCCTTCGTAATAGGTATCGAACTTTCCAAGATCGACGGCATCCCAACTGATTTTATCATACAGCGATTCAAAATTTTCAGAGAGCTGATCGTAAGTCAGATACTCAATGCGGGCAGTAGCGGCAGTGTCTTTTTCGGACGGCTTAATCCGCGTATCGTAAATCGCCAATTCCTGGAAGTCCGTCAGCACCGCAATCGGCATCTTTGAGGTATACGCATACCGCCGCACCTGCAGCGCCGGTTCGGGATTTGTTTTAAGGTCAACACTCGGCTGCTTTGCTTCCACATACATCTTCCGCTCGCCGCCGTAACAGAGCGTATAGTCGGGATGCTTCACCTGCCCGTTCATCACTACGCGGTCTTCGGTAATAACCTCCTGCCGGTCATGCCGCGCCCCTTTCTCATTTTTAACATCCTTATCAATTCGGCAACGAAGAAATTTTCAAATTTCGAGGCTGCTGAATTGTTATGCTTTTACAACGCAGTGAAAAAGCATAATTAATTTTGCGATGTTTTACGTAAGTAAAACTCGACGTTTAACTTCGGATGCGCTATATTAGCAGCCGAAGTTAAACATCCCATTTCAGACATTCCAGCAGCGGATCGATAAATTTATTACGCACCTCGCTTTCCACAAAATCTTTGGAAAGATAAAAAGCCTCATTTTCCTTAAATTGTTTTACCAGCTGAGCCACACGCTCCTTGCGTTCAGCCTGCGTCATATCTTTTGCCTTAATGGACATCGTCTACTCCTGCTATTTAGGTATACCGCGTATTATAGCACACACCGGAACCCCCGTAATATACAAAAAGAACTCTAAATATAAAAAAACGGCGGCAAAATTAAAAATGCCGCCGAGTTGAATCATTTGACCGATTATACGTCAAAAATTACATCTTTATAAATTCAGCCTGTACCCAGCCTTTTTTTTGCTTGCTTTGGATATACAGCCATTCCTTTTCCTCGCCGAAGTCGTTTTGTCCTATATATTTCCGCGTTGCAACGGCAGACGAATCGGCTTTAAGCGTACTCAGGCTACGAGCTTTATACGCATCGGGAATACTCAAAAGGTCTATATCTTCGGCAACGGTTACTTTTTCGTTAATTTTTTCCGCAGAAATATTTTTAAGGAAACTTTCTTCTTTAGCTATGATTTCGGCAAGAGACTGAAGGTCGGCGATAGCATCAGTGTATGAAGAATCTATTTCGATTGCGTTTTGAAAAAGTTCCGCACGGATCGTGTCGTTTTTCGATTCCATTGCAACCTGCGCAAGAATCATCGCATCGACACTCTTTTTGTCCGTTTCTACGGCTTCGCGCTTTACGAATTTTTCTTTAACCGACCATGTCGTAACGAATTCGGAACTGTATGCCGCGATTTCCAAAAAACGATTGCCGGCATTTTCGAGGCTTTTTTTGTACACGGCAACAATTAAATATTGCGGAATGATTTCGTCGGTCATCGCCGCAAGCGATTCGGACTTATACAAAACGGTATCTTTGAGGGAAATAAAACCGGGAACCGTATCCGGCTCAAAGGAATAGTCTTGCACCCAATAATCCTTGCCGTTCAATTCGATATGAAAAAAAGTACGCTTTTGGTCGTCAGTTCTGGAGGCCTCTTTTGTTTCTCCCAAATATGCGGCGATATCTCCCAGCGCAGCTTCCGCAGCCCACTTCATTTTGCCTTCATCGGTTTCCGTATAAAGACCGGCTCCGTTCACATAGATAACGCCGGTTGAATCCGCCTTAGAAGCATTCCGCGAAGAAAAGGCTGACGTTTTTGCAGCCGACTGCGAATCGCCTCCCGCAGCGGATTGCGTCCCCTGTCCTTCTTTTTTTGCGCAGGAAGTCAGCACCGACATAAAAATCACCGACACTATAAAATATCTCTTTACGTTTTTCATCTTTTAGAACCCCTTTGGATCGATTTCATTTAATTTGTTCAATTCTATAAATGAAAATGTCATGAGTCAATATAAAAAGCCGGATTGACGGACGCAATAATTTCGATTTTGGACAATAAAATAAAACGGCTACAGTCGAACGCGGAACGCTTAAATCTACGCGCACCCGGATATTCAAAGTCAGCCAAGCACATTTTTAAGCCACAGCCACATTTCTTCGTTCCAGTGAAATTTTCGCATGAATTTCGTATTGCTCATTCCAAAGCCGTGCCCGCCCCAATCATAGACTTTCAACTCCGCATTCACGCCTTTGGATTGAAGCGCATTATAAAGAAGACAACTGTTTTGCCAGTCTACAACATTGTCATCTTTGCAAACAACAATATAAAAAGGCGGCAGCCCCGAAAAAACCCGCATTTCCATTGAAAAATCATCGGCTTTTGCAGAATCGTAATTTTTGCCAAGTAGACTTTTCCTAGACCATTTATGTCCAAACTCATCTTGCATCGTTACTACCGGATAAACGGGAATTACGAAATTCGGTTTAAGAGAGTCTTTATGCTCAATATTAAGTTTTGCCAATTCATCATCCGAATCGGAAAATGCAGCCGCCATAGTAACAAGATGTCCGCCTGCAGAATATCCGATAAGTCCGATTTTATTTTTATCTATACCGTAAGATTCCGAGTTTTCACGTACAAGTTGAATTGCGCGCTGTATGTCCTGCAACATCGCAGGCTCATGATAGCCGTTTTCAGCCGTTCTATAGCGTAAAGTGAATGCGGAAAGCCCTTTTTGCGAAAACCATTCTGCAGAAGTATAACCTTCATTGTAAAGCCCGAGATGATGATAACTTCCTCCGGGACATATTATTACGGCGGCATTTTTTACCTCCGCATTCGCATTTTTTTTCGGAGAATGATAATACATCACGGACTTATGTCTGCGCATCGAAGGGATATCTTTCCACAAAGGAATTTCTACGCTCTTTGCCCAAGAAGAATAAAAAGAACATAACAAAATCGGCACTACCGCCAAAATTTTAATTTTGTGCATAAAACGAAATGTATAATACGGATATGTTAAAATCAATATGAAACGGATTTATAAATTAACGGACAATGCACCGGCAGACAGGCACGTAAAATTCCGCGTGCCGCTGCAATCCCGCTTGAACTTCGCACTTGCTTTTGTTATATTACCCGTACTTTACGGAACTCCGTTGGAAAGGAGGTGAAATACAGATGGCAACTATTGTTGTGGAAGATTCGGAGAATCTTGAAAAAGCGATTAAACGCTTTAAGAGAATGGTTGAAAAAGAAGGCATAATACGCGAGTTCAAAAAACGCGAATATTATGAAAAGCCGTCTACAATTCTTAACCGTAAGAATAAGACTCTTCAGCGCAAGCTGATGAAAAAGACCAGAAAGACTCATGACTCCAAATCCGCATATTAAAAATGCGAAGACGGCTCCGGTAAGAAATCCGGGGCTGTTCTTTTTATGTGCATATTTTTTTGCATTCTTTCTATTTTCCTGTAAATCCGCAGACTTTTCGTCTTTATCCGACTCTTTCAACGCAGATTCTTTTGCGGAAAACTTTGAATGGCAACGCATTGATGAAGGTGTTTATTTATATTCGTCCGATTCTAAAAATCAATACCGTATAGTAAAAATCGATTTGTCAAATCCGAATATTAGAATTACAGCTTCTCCCGACAACGGAGAATGGCAAAAGGCGGAAAGCGTAAAGATGTTTGCAAAACATACGGATTCTCTTGTTGCGATAAATACCACTCCGTTTTACGCATTAAATCGTCTGCCTTTTTCAAAAGTAAAACCGGCAGGACTTGTTATAATCAATAAAAACAAGATTTCGGAGGCTCGAGCAAATTATTGCGCTTTCGCTTTATTTTCCGCCGGCGGAAGTTTTTACGGAAAAATATTCGATACGCAGGAAGAATGCATAAACAATTCGCCCGCTCCCGATTACGCATTCGGCGGATTTTGGGTGATACTGAAAGACGGCGAGATTCTTCCGTTTAAAAAATACAAAGATTATAGGAGCGCAGCGGGTCTTGCAAACGGCGGTAAAGCGCTGTTCTTGCTTGTGGGAAAAAATCTATCGTTTTATGATTGCGCCGTTATACTCAAATCCGCCGGAGCATATAGTGCAATGGAATTTGACGGCGGTTCGTCTTCACAAATGTGTATCAAACAAAAACGGATGTTAATGAAATTCGACAGGATGCCCGCCTCTATATTGGGAATCCGAATTTGCGCCAATCAGTAATTAAAAAACCGATGTCGGATTTCCCCAGTTTATAAAACTCGAAATTGAACCTCACAATCAATTTTTCACATTGCCGCAATATTGACATCGTCTTTTTGTTTTTGATATATTACCGTTAACTTTGGGGGTGTAGCTCACCTGGCTAGAGCGCTTGCATGGCATGCAAGAGGTAGTCGGTTCAAGTCCGATCATCTCCACAAAATAAAATCCGTACATCAAACAGTTCTTCTAAAACGCAAGGATAAATTAAACGGCTGCCTTGTTATCTCAATCAGACTAAAAAATGAAAGCAATCAACGAATCGGAATCTTTTCTAAACTTTACATCTGCAAACTGCAACAGACGCGATTTTATAGTCCAATACCTTGAACGCCGCGGGGTAAAAACCGTAGTCATGCCTATTGACGGAAAAGAACACATCTATGTCGTCTTCCCGCAGGAAATGTACAATTCTATGTTTAGAATAAAAACGGTTATTGCCCACTACGACAGATTTGAAGGAAGTCCCGGCGCAAACGACAACAGTTCTTCCGTATTTTGTCTTATGGATTTTGCCGAGCGTCTTATGAATTTTGAAGGGCAGCATAATATACGCATGATTTTTACCGACGGAGAAGAGCTTACGGACGTTCATGAAGGCGTATCAAAGCAGGGCGCGTTTGCATTGGCTTCCGTATTTAGAAGATTGGGTATTACGGGCGAAGACGTTTATGCATTCGACTGTATGGGGCGGGGAAACGTTCCCGTCATGAGCGACGGAACTATAACAAAAGCCGCACCGGAAGCTCTTAAACGCAATTTTGTAAATCTTAAAGAAAAAACTGCAAATTTGCTGAAAGATTCTGCAGGCGGAAAATTTTTGCGGCTTCCTGTTGCGTACAGTGATAATGCGGGATTTCTTGCAGCCGGCATTCCCGCCGTCGCAGTTACAATGCTTCCCGATAATGAAGCGGAACAATATATGCTGAATCTTTTAAAGAATCCCGCCTTGCGTCAATTCGTGGTAAACAGAACGATATCTCCGGGCTATACAAAAGAAGATTTAACCGCGCTGCTCCCGGAAACATGGAGACTTTTTCACACAACCGGAGATTGCGCATCGTCTCTTACTCCGGAAAGTTTTGTCATAACGGCAAAAATTTTAGACAAACTTGCACGCCTTAAAACAATTGCCGAACGATAAAAATTCAATTTTCGCAGATAAAGGCAGCGCACGGAAAACCGGTTTTCCGCAGTCGGCATAAGACGTACAAAAATTCTGCCGCTCTTTCTTATTGTTAATTGCGCTTTTGCGGAGTAAAATCGAAACATACGTGCCTACGGAGAGGTTATAAAAAGTGCCGTCTAAAATGCCGGCATCGCTTTTTATAATGAATTTGCACGGATTAGACTAAAAACTTTTTCGGAACTTGCAACTTTCAACTTGCCGCAAAAGTCTTTATGGGGGAAAAATGGGTATTACATTGTATTCTTTGGGTGCTGCGGAAGAAGTTACGGGCTCAAAACACATTTTTGAAGTTGACGGACAGCAATTTATGGTCGATTGCGGTGCCTTTCAAGGAAAACGCCGTGAATCCGATGAAAAAAACCGTAATTTCGACATAGTTGCGGACAAACTTGAATCTGTAATACTCACTCACGGACATTACGATCATTGCGGACTTTTACCGATTCTCAATAAAAAAGGTTTTACCGGAAACATTTATGCGACTCCTGCAACCCGCGATATTGCAAATCTTATAATGATGGACAGCGCAAGAATTCAAGCGAGGGATGCGGAATTTCTTGCAAAACAGGCTGCAAAAAAAGGTGAAAGATTTTCATGGAAACCGTTATTTACGGAAGAAGACTGTATAAAAACCGTAGATCAAAT
Source organism: uncultured Treponema sp. (assembly GCA_963548875.1). Lineage (GTDB taxonomy): Bacteria > Spirochaetota > Spirochaetia > Treponematales > Treponemataceae > Treponema_D. Next base: position 26,178 of record CAUUVZ010000007.1, read on the forward strand.
AGTTTCTCTTTCTTACAACAGAAAAATGTATATCGGATCCAACGTTCAGCTGGAATTTTTTGATGCAGGACACATTTTAGGGTCCGCGTTCGCATACGTTACGATAAAAGATCCTCACAGAGGAGTCGGTGCGCAATCCAAAGGCGGCGAAACACGAATATTATACACCGGAGACATCGGCAGAAAACAAAAACCGATTATACGCGATCCCGCCGTTAATATGCCGCCGCCCGATTATATTTTCATGGAAAGCACTTACGGTAACCGCAAACATGAAACCGTAGAATTTGCGGTAAAAGAACTTGAACGTGTTGTGCGTTCAGCTTGTGCGCGCAAAGGAAAAATTATAATTCCGTCTTTTGCCGTTGAAAGGGCGCAGGAACTTGTATTCTATCTCCATCTGCTTACCGATAAAAAACGCATTCCTTCCATACCGATTTATGTCGATTCTCCTATGGCAACAAACGTAACAAGCGTATTCCGCGTGCATCCCGAATGCTACGATGCCTCGGTCAATGAAGCATTCTTAAAGCATCATAAAAATCCATTCGGATTCGGTTCGCTTTCCTTTACTTCCAGCGTAGAAGAATCGAAAGCACTCAACGACAAAACCGGTCCGATGATTATCATAAGCGCGGACGGAATGTGCGAGGCGGGACGGGTTCTTTATCATCTTGCAAATAATATAGGCGATCCCCGTAATACGATTTTGATTGTAGGTTATATGGCGGAGAATACGCTTGGACGGAAACTGCTTGACGGTGAAAAGGAAGTACACATACTCGGCGATACGTATCAAGTAGGTGCAAATATCGAGCAAATCGATGCGTTCAGTGCTCATGCGGATTATACCGAAATGACGGAATGGCTTAATGAAATAGATACCGGCCGCCTGAAAAATATATTTTTGGTGCACGGAGAAACGGAAGCGCAAAGTTTTTTCAAAGAATATCTAAATCAAAACGGCTACAATAACGTTTCCATTGTAAAATACGGCGAGTCGTATAACATATAGATTTAATTTAGAATTTTGGAAAAACTCTAAATTCGAGCTCTTAAATAAAGTCCCGTACGGTAATATTTTCCAATGATTGACACTACTTATAATAGAATGTAATATTTTTCCACTATAATATATTCCTTAATTACGGAGTAATTTAATGTCAAAGACAAAATTTGTTTACTTTTTCGGAAACGGAAAAGGTGAAGGCAACGCCTCTATGAAAGGCGAGCTTGGCGGTAAGGGTGCAAACCTTGCCGAGATGGCTTCTATCGGACTCCCCGTCCCACCGGGATTTACAATTTCCACAGATGTTTGTGATTATTTCTGGAAGAACAACAAGAATTATCCGAAAGAATTAACGGGTGATGTTGATGAATATCTCGGAAAACTTGAAAAAGCTATGGGCAAAAAGCTCGGCGATGCGGATGATCCGCTTTTGGTTTCCGTCCGTTCCGGTGCTGCGGTTTCCATGCCCGGTATGATGGACACGATCCTCAACCTCGGTCTTAATGACAAGTCCGTCGAAGGACTTGCAAAAAAAACACAAAACGAGCGTTTTGCATGGGATTCATATCGCCGCTTTATTCAGATGTTCGGCGATGTTGCAATGGGCGTTCCCGGAGATGAATTCGAACACGCAATCGACGAAGTAAAAGCCGCTAAGGGAATCTCTAAAGATACCGACATGACTTCCGACGACCTTAAAAATCTGGTTGCAAAGTACAAGGAAATCTACAAAAAGCATACCGGCAGCGAATTCCCGCAGGATGCTAAAAAGCAGATGTGGGGTGCGATTGATGCGGTTTTCGGTTCTTGGATGAACAGCCGTGCAATCAAATACCGCGAATTGAATGAAATTAAGGGTCTGAAAGGAACAGCCGTTACCGTAATGGCAATGGTATTCGGAAACAAGGGTGATACATCCGGAACCGGCGTATGTTTCAGCCGCGATCCGTCTAACGGTGTAAACGAATTCATGGGTGAATATCTTATGAATGCACAGGGCGAAGACGTTGTTGCAGGTATCCGCACCCCTGAAAAACTTTCCCAACTTGAAAAAGAAAATCCGGATGTTTATAAGCAGCTTTGCGACATCAGAGCAAAACTTGAAAAACATTATCGCGATATGCAGGATATGGAATTTACGGTTGAAGAAGGAAAGCTTTTCATGCTTCAGTGCCGCAACGGAAAGCGCACCGGACCTGCTGCAGTAAAAATGGCTGTAGACATGGTTGCAGAAAAACTCATCACAAAAGAAGAAGCTCTTCTTCGTGTTGAACCTAACCAGCTTGACCAGCTTTTGCACCCGGCTCTTGATCCTAAAGCCGTTAAATCCGCAAAAGCCATTGCGCAGGGACTTAACGCTTCTCCGGGAGCAGGTTCAGGACAGATTGTATTTACTGCCGATGAAGCGGAAGCATGGACAAAAGAAGGCAAGAAAGTCATCCTTGTACGCAAAGAAACTTCTCCGGAAGATATTGCCGGTATGGTTGCCGCGCAAGGTATTCTTACTTCTACAGGCGGACGCACATCTCACGCGGCTGTTGTTGCACGCGGTATGGGTAAACCCTGCGTTTCCGGTTGCGCGGATGTTAAATTGCTTAATGATAACGAAGTTTCAATCGGCGGCGAAAAATTCAATAAGGGCGACAGCATTACTATTGACGGAACTTCCGGCAATATTTACGGCGGAGTTCTTCCTGTTGTTCCGGCTACAATTTCAGGCGACCTTGAAACATTCCTTTCATGGGCAGATGAAATTCGTTCCAATTCCGTTCGCAAAATCGGTAATGCCAAACTTGCAGGTTTCGGAATTCGTGCAAATGCAGACCAGCCGGATCAGGCGGAAAACGCATTTAAATTCGGTGCTGACGGCGTAGGACTTTGCCGCACTGAGCATATGTTCTTTGATCCTGCAAAACTTCCCTCTTTCCGCGCTATGATTGTTGCAGAAGATACGGATACGCGCAAAGCTGCACTTGCAAAGATTCTTCCTTTGCAGAAAGCAGACTTTGCCGGAATTATCAAAGCAATGCAGGGTAAACCGGTAACAATCCGTCTTCTTGATCCTCCGTTAAACGAATTTGTTCCGAAGCCGGAAGCAAAAGCTGAAATTGCATCTCTTGCAAAAGAACTTGGTATGGATGAAGCAAAATTGACGCTCAAGATTCAATCTTTGCAGGAAGCAAACCCGATGCTCGGTCATCGCGGATGCCGTCTTGCAATCACTTATCCTGAAATCTACGAAATGCAGGTAGAAGCGATTGCTCTTGCAACTGCGGAAGCGGAAAAATCCGGCATCAAACATGATGTTCAGATTATGATTCCGAATGTTGTAACTTATCGCGAAGTTGCCCAGATTCGTAAGCAGGCATTTGCAGTTATTGAAAAGGTAAATGCACAGGAAGGAACAAATCTTTCATTCGTAATCGGAACGATGATTGAATTCCCGCGTGCGGCTCTTACTGCCGACAAGATTGCAGATAAAAACTTGGGTGGAGCGGAATTCTTCAGTTTCGGAACAAATGACCTTTCACAGACATCATTCGGGTTCAGCCGCGACGATTACGGTAAGTTCATTGATTCTTATCTTCACCAGAATATTCTTGAAAATGATCCGTTTAAGACGCTTGATCCGGAAGGACCCGGCGCGCTTATGGAAATTGCGGCGCAAAAAGGTCGCTCTGTAAATCCGGAGCTTCATCTCGGTATCTGCGGTGAACACGGAGGAGATCCTGCCTCTATCGAGTTCTGCTACAATATCGGTTTGGATTACGTTTCCTGCTCTCCGTTCCGCGTACCTATTGCGCGCCTCGCCGGAGCACAAGCTGTAATCAAAGCTGCAAAAAAATAATTCGGATTAAAACCCGACTTTATTAAAAAAGCCCGTCGATTAATTCGACGGGCTTTTTTGTGAGTATCGATTTTACAAAGGGCGAGAACAAGTTTTCGCCGAGGCTTTATTTTTCTACAAGCCGATAACTTTGTTCCGTAAGAAAGCAAATTTTTTCAAAATCCGCAGCGGAAGTCAGTAAAACCGTAATCCAGTATTTTTTGTTCATGTGATAGGCCGGAAAAATCGTTTTTCCGTCAACTATGTCCGCAATTTTTTCTCTCGGAGCTTTAAGATTCGCCACCCGGACATATTCTCCGCTTTCGATTCCCAATTTTTTAAATTCGATTTTCATCACAAGCGAAAACCATTTTTTATCCTTGCACCTAAAGACCGCATAGTCGGAAAGATTATCCCAAGGAAAATCCGGTTTAACACCGAAGCGATTTTCAATATATTCAAAATATTTTTCTTTTATATCGGCGGATTCAAAGCAAGCGATTTTGATTTCATCCATTATATCCGAAACTTTACGCCTCAGGGCACCGATAAAATCTCCTTTTGCGCCCGGAACATCAAAGAGCGCATATTTTTCATCGGTATTTTTTCCCCCGGCTTCAACGGATTTTTCAAAAACCTCTGCGGTAATTTTTTCGGCTGAAAGCAAAATCTTCACATAAAAGCCCGAAAATTCAGGTTCAAGAGACTTATTAAAAAGATAAGATGCGCACGACCTTTCAAACCCGAATCGAACAAGAGCTTCGGGCTTTAAAACGGCGGTATACAAAATATAAGAAAAATCCATCTAACTTATTTTTTTTACATTCCGGTTGGGAAATCGATAAAAACGGTTTCCATGCCGGTTTCGCGTTTTAATTTTTCCATTACCGACTGAACGCCTACCGTTTCCGTTTGATAATGACCGCCGGCAATCACGTTTATTTGAAGTTCTTTTATAAGATGAAAATTATCATGAGATATTTCTCCGGTAACATAAGCATCAAGTCCGGCAGCTGCCGCCTGATAAACATCTCCGCCACCGCCGCCGGAAATAATTCCCACCGTGCGTATTTCTTTTTTTCCGAAATCCAATACACGGCACGGTTTTTCACCGGGCTTTAAGATTTTACTTGCAAGCCAGTCCAAAGATTGCGGAGCTTCAAGCTTTCCTTTTACGCCGATTTTCATACCGCGCCACTCTCCGAACGGCGTAACATCCGAAAGCGGCAGACGTGCGGCAAGTCCGTAATTATTTCCGTACGGATTATTTGCGTCCAAGGGCAGATGACACGCATACAAAGCAATATCGTTTTTTATAAACGCGCTTATTCTTTTATAAGTATGCCGTGTAATTCTTTCGCAATTATCCCACAATATTCCGTGATGAACAAAAAGCAAATCGGCTCCTTCTTTTGCCGCAGATAAAGCCGTAGCTTCACAAGCGTCAACCGCAAAAGCCGCTTTTTTAATTTGCTTTGTATCCGGCAAAGAATTTGAAATTTGAACACCGTTCATCGACGGATCGTCTAAAAAATCATTGATTTTTAAAAAACTTCTAAAATATTCATCAAGCTCATTTAAGGTCATTTTATTCACCTCTCCTAAAATCCGTAAAATCAAATCCGCAGAAAACCTGCCGATTATTTTTCCCGTGCAATTACGTTATACAAACGATCCAAATCTTGTCTGCTAAAATAGTCGATCTGAATCGTACCTTTATCAACATTGCCCTTCAATACGACTTTCGTACCGAAAATCTCAATAAACTTTTGTTCGATTTCCGCAATGTCGGGATCTTTACGCATATTGACTTTTTTTACTTTTTTTCCGGAAGCGCGTCCGCCGTTATTGTAGTCGGCGGCAAGAGCTTCAGCCTCTCGCACGCTCAACGCGCTTCCGACAATTTTTCCGAACAAAATACGCTGATCTGCAGGATTGTTTACGGAAAGCAGTGCCCTTGCATGACCGGCTGTAATCTGAGAGTCAATTAAAGATTTTTGCATATCTTCGGGAAGTTTCAGCAATCTAAGAGAATTTGCAACAGTCGGACGCTTTTTTCCTACGCGCCGCGCAACTTCATCTTGGCTTAAATCACCCATCTGCATAAGATTGTAATAAGCAAGAGCCTCTTCTATGGGATTTAAGTCCGCGCGCTGAATATTTTCTATTAGAGCAAGCTCAAGCCGCTTTTGCTCATCATATTTGCCGAGCCGAACGGGAACCTTTTCAAGACCCGCAATTCTTGCCGCGCGTGTACGGCGTTCTCCCATTATTATGTAAAATCCCTCATCCGCTTGTTCAATAACAATCGGCTCAAGGATTCCGTGCTCACGTATCGAATCCGCAAGCTCGTCGAGAGATTTTGCATCGAATTCCGAACGCGGCTGATGCGGATTCGGCTTTAGAAGCGCAGTTTCAACCCACAAACTGCCGTTTTCATCCATCGTAACGCCGGCAGGAAGATTTGCAGAAACCTCTCCCGTATCTCCGTGAGCAGTCCGGTGTATTTCGCTTGAAACATCGGAGACACTGCCCATAAGAGCATCAAGTCCGCGCCCCAGTCCGCCGGTTTTAGCCACGCTTCATTACCTCGTCCGCAAGTTTTTGATAACTGAGCGCACCTGCGCATTGCGGATCATAACTGCAAATAGGAAGTCCGCGCGAAGGTGCTTCCGAAAGACGTACATTGCGCGGAATTATCGTACTGAATACAACTTCTTTAAAATACGTTTTGACTTGCATGACAACATCCTGTGCAAGTCGGGTTCTCGAATCGTACATTGTAAAGAAAACGCCGCCGATAACCAAACCGGGATTTATGCTTTTTTGAACCTTATCAACGGATTTCAACAAAAGAGTAATTCCCTCAAGCGCAAAATATTCGCATTGCATCGGAACAAGCACGGAATCCGCTGCGGCAAGTCCGTTTAGCGTAAGAATGCCGAGAGACGGCGGACAATCTATCAGAATATAATCGTATTCATTTTTAAGAGGCAAAAGAGCGTTTTTAAGAAAGAATTCGCGGTTTTGCTGTTCAACCAATTCAATGGCAGCTCCAGACAAATCAATTGACGCACTGATTGCATCCAAGCCTTTTACGGAAGAATGTTTTACGGCTTGCTCGGGAGTAACGTGTCCTGCAATCAATTCATAAATAGTAGGCTTATCTTTTGAAACTCCGATACCGCTGGACATATTTCCCTGCGAATCGAAATCAACCAGAAGAACTTTCTTTCCGGAAAGCGCAATGTATGCACCTATATTTATGCAGGACGTTGTTTTACCGACTCCCCCTTTCTGATTTACAAAAACGATTGTCTTTCCCATATCGAGAGTATATCAGTTCCGGGTGTTTTAGTATACAGGCGTTCCATCGCATTAAAAAGCACGCATTTTAAGTAATTTGACTTTTATCGCTGCGCTTTTATAAAACTCATACGAATATGAAAAAAATTTACACGAGCCTATCCGGCTTTACCCATGCGGAATTGAAAACTTCAAAACTTGCGCCGTTTATTTTTATGTCCGCAGTACGGAAGACTCTGCATAGAATAGGATATTTTATATCCGCCGACGATAGTTTCGCAGCAGCCGGCATCATTTTTTCTTCCGCGCTTTTATGTGCGCTAACGGCAAAAATTATATATTCTTCGACGGTGCGCCCGTCTTTGAATTCTATTCCGACCGGAAACACAAGATTTTTTTCTTTATTTACAGCAGGAGAATTTATTTCAACTTTACCGATAAGACGCTTCAATTCTTTTGCCGAAGAGACAAGCGGTAAATCGGATTTGATGAAACACCATAAAGGAAAAACGGGATAAAAATCGATATGCGTATCGTTCAGTTCTTTTAAAATGCGCTTTTGTTCATTTATTAAAAGAAGTTCTTGCGTCTGATGAAGAATAATTGCCGGTGTCATTTTGTCGAATTATAGTATTTTCAAAGAAAACGGTGTAGTATCGATGTATGAAAATCTCTTTTTCCCAAAAACAATATACGATTTTTGCTTCCGCAATTTTGTTTTTAGTCGGCGTTTCACTGATTTGTGTAAGAATCTTTTCCGTTCGCTATGCTAATGTATTTTTTTATTCAAATGAATTTTCCGAAAGTTCGGGAAAAGTAATTTCGCTAAACGGTATTTCGAACCGGAATAAAGTTTCAAAATCAAAATACGTATTTTACAAATTCACTGATAATCAAATCGCCTTGCTTAATAAGATTTATAAAGATTCTCCGTCTTCATCATTAACCGTAAGAATCGGAATAAAAAATGCGAAGGGCAAACGTTATGACAGAATTTTTGAATCCGCCCAACCGTTTTACTACGGTTTTATTTACTCGGATGATTTCGGGCAAGCGGGAAAATTTTCCGGCTCGGTAAAAAAATCGGTATCTGCAGGAACGGATTTACGCAACTTTATACAAAAAAAGTCGGGAGAACACATCATAGACCTTTCGCTTGCAATCAAAAAGGGCACGGAAGAGCAAAATCTTCCCAAAGGATTTTTCGTATCCGCCGCTTGCCCGGTACGCGTATACGCAATAAACGCCGGAAATGCACGCGTCGGATTCGATTTGAATTTGTTGATTCCCTTTTACGGACTTGCTTCTAACGGCGGAAATTTTACAGCCCGCCCCGTTTCTCTGGATTTTGCAGGATGTGCTTCGGTGTTCCCTGCCACAAATTCAAAATATTCCGTAATGCCGCAAATACGGATGTCCTTTTTTGAGCCTGCAAAGAATTACGCTGCACAAAATCCGCCGACTGCCGTAAAAATCAATGCGGGCGGAGAGGTTTTCTCAAGACTGCAAACTCCGTCTTCTTTAAAAACAATATTGCAAACCGCGCTTTTAAAAGCACCGTTCAATTATTTTTCGCTGGAAAATAATGCGGAACTTGTAAGCAGCGTCATTATGGAATCGAACACTGCAGAACTTATCACCCGTGACGGCATAAAAACGATTTTTCCGCTTAAAACCGATATTGAATTGATTTTGGGCGGAAAACGGGATAATTGGCGGTGTGCGGATTACGAACTTTACGAATGGGATAGATTTCCGCACATTCTTTTCTTTGACTTTAAAAATTATAAAGTACAGTCGGATTTTTTTCTGCGCCTTTCGTTTTTTACGGAAAAAGCGGGATTTAGAAACCGGCTTTTAAGCGATGAAGAACTTTCGGGTCAACATAGTTATAACGCCCACGATTACAGCGCGGATTCTCTTGCCCGATTTTTTACGGCTGCAAAAAAAATGCAATTCCCGCTTAATGAAAAGGAGGAATTGTTTAAAGAAATTCTTCTTGCAAACTCAATAATTATTCCGGACGAAGACTTTTATAAGGCGGGAAACGGTGCGGTAATTTCAATTGCGCAAGAATCGCAAAGATGGATGCGCCGCTCTTTTGCGGCTCACGAAGTTTGGCATTCGATATTTTTTACGGATGAAGCTTTTAGAAATGCCGTTTCGGCGGTTTATTATACGATTGATCCGCAATCGCTCGCATTTATACAAGGATTTTGGAAGTCGCAACCGTCGCTCGGTTACGATATAAACGATGACTATCTTATGAAAAACGAATTCATGGCGTATCTCATGCAGCAGCCGCTTTCAAAAACCGCTTCATATTTTCTTCAAATAGCCGGACGGGGATCCGTAACGGCAGCTCAGCCCGAGCTTTGCAAATATGTCCGGCAAACGGAAGGCAAAACATTTGAAGATGCGGCGCGTGTGCTGGATACTTACGCGTATGATAATTGGGGACTTGCGGCAGGACGCGTTTCTCTTATTGTTAGGGATTAAACAAGACATAAAAAAGGGCTGCCTTAAAAGTGCAATACTTTTTCGGCAGCCCGTTTTCCAATACTCGAAAAGATTTTACCAGCGATAATGCGCAAAAGCTTTGTTAGCTTCAGCCATTTTATGCGTATCTTCTTTCTTTTTGAAAGCTGAACCCGTGCTGTTAAAAGCATCAAGCAGTTCGGAAGAAAGAGTATCCGCCATACCGTGTCCGCTTCTTGAACGAGCCGCATCAATAATCCAGCGCATTGCAAGTGCTTCGCGGCGTGTATCACGAATTTCTACGGGAACTTGATATGTAGCTCCTCCGACGCGGCGTGATTTTACTTCAACAACCGGCTTTACGTTTTCAAGAGCTTTTAAAAGAACTTCAAGCGGATCTTTATCGGTTTTCGCTTTAAGTTTATCCATAGCCTCGTATACGATTTTCGTACAAGTCGCTCTTTTTCCGTCGAGCATCATACGACCGACAAATTTCGTAACAACTTTGCTGTTGTACTTTGCATCCGGCGTAAGCGGACGATCAATAGATTTCTTATGTCTTCCCATTGTAATCCTCCGTTATGCCTTAGGTCGTTTGGCACCGTATTTTGAGCGACCGCGTTTACGATCCTCAACACCGAGCGTATCTTTCGTACCGCGAATAATATGGTACCGAACGCCAGGAAGATCCTTAACACGTCCGCCTCTGATAAGAACTACCGAGTGCTCCTGAAGATTATGACCGATTCCAGGAATATACGCAGTAACTTCGATTCCATTACTCAAGCGGACACGGGCAACCTTTCGGAGTGCCGAGTTCGGCTTTTTAGGGGTAACCGTCATAACACGTGTACAAACACCGCGTTTCTGCGGGCAAGACTCAAGCGCGGGAGCTTTAGTCCTGTTAGCTGCAGTATGACGCCCCTGATGAATCAACTGATTAATTGTAGGCATCGCCTTCTCCTATTTATAGTTCCGGCAGCACTCCGGAAAAAAAATACAAATTAAACCTTAATTGTATATAAGGTTTGAAAATAATACTGAATTCAATCGACGAATTCAAGCGCATATAAACGCATTAAATACTTTTGCAAGCGGCGGACACACATAAATTATTTTATTATGCGCCGCCTGCTCGCAGACTAATCCGCTTCTTCGTTTTCAAAAACCGGTTCTTCGACGCGGTTCATTTCCTGCTCGCTTTCGATGCGGCGTTTTTCAAGAATTTCTTCCATCTGCGCATCGAGGTCTTTATCCCGCTCGTCGAAGAGCTTGATATTCCGGTAATCGCGGATTCCCGTTCCCGCCGGAATTATGTGTCCGATGGCAACGTTTTCCTTGATGCCGTGCAAACCGTCGGTTGCGCCGGAAATCGCCGCATTCGTCAAAACGCGCGTCGTTTCTTGGAACGAAGCCGCCGAAATAAACGAATCGACATTAAGAGCCGCTTTCGTAATTCCTTGGAACATCGGACGGGCGACGGCAGGCTGTCCGCCTTCTCCCGCAACGCGCCGATTTTCCTCGTGGAACTTGTACTTATCAACCTGTTGTCCGTAGATAAATTTCGTATCGCCGACGGCAACAATTTCAACTTTGCGGAGCATCTGACGCACGATAACACCGATGTGCTTATCGTTGATTGATACGCCCTGCGCACGGTAAACCGCCTGAATCTCGTCCATCAAATAATTTTGAAGCGCGTTTTCACCAAGTATGGCAAGAATGTCGCTCGGATCCGGAGAACCGTCACAAAGTTGTTCACCAGCTTCTATGCGGTCGCCGTCGCGTACAAGCATGTGCTTGTTTGTCGGCACGAGGTGTTCATACTCAATTCCGAATTCGTCTTCAATCTTAATGACGCGTTTTGCCTTCGTAATTCCTTTGAATTTAACGGTACCGGAAATCTTTGCAAGTACAGTCGGGACTTTGGGCTTCCGCGCCTCGAACAATTCGGTAACACGCGGAATACCGCCGGTAATATCGTTGGTCTTCGCCGCTTCTTTAGGCATTTTTGCAAGTGTATTGCCCGCCTTAATCTGCTGTTTGTCTTCGACCTGTAAAACCGCACCCGCCGGAAGATAATAACTTCCCTGCTGGTTTCCCGCCTCATCGGTGATGAGAATGCGCGGCTGTTTTACGTCAAGGTGCAAGTCGGTAATCGTGCGCTCAACCATATCGGACTGCGGGTCGGTCTTTTCGGCCAGAGTTGACCCCGGAATGATATCTTCAAAGTGAACGTATCCGTCGCTTTCGGCGATAATAGGATCACTGTATTGGTCGAACGTTCCGACAGCCTTTCCTGCCGGAATCACATCCCCCGCCTTTGCATGGATATTCGAGCCGTTACTTATTTCGACTTTAATTTCCTTCGTCGTAATGTACAGTTTGTTTCCGACGATACGAACCTTTCCGCTCGCTGCAGCGGCGATATTTTTTGAACCGCGCTTCATAACCGTGCTGTCTTTCAAAAGGCTTACGCCGTCTTCAACCAAAACTTCGTCGCCGTCTTTGATTTCCTGTTCGGCAAGGATACGCAGCACGTTCATAAAACCTTTGCGCGTAAAAAGCCAGCTTCCGTCAGCAGTTTCAACGTGCGTACCGTTAATCTCATTTATGAGAACGTCATAATGCAAAACGATGCGGTTGTCTTCCGTCGTCTTATCCGCCGTACCTCCGGAATGGAATGTACGGAGCGTCAACTGCGTACCCGGCTGTCCGATTGACTGCGCCGCGATAATACCGACCGCTTCTCCGATTTCAACGATTTTGTTGCGCGCAAGATTTTGTCCGTAACACTTGATACAAATCCCGTGTTGGGCTTCGCAGGTCAAAACCGTGCGGACTTTTACTTTTTCTACGCCGTCCGCTTCGATTTTCTTTGCCAAATCTTCATCAATATAAGAATTGACGTCGCAAATCAACTCACCGGTAATCGGGTGAACGATGCGCTCAATTGAATAATGCCCGACAATGCGGTCGGCAAGATGAACGATAATGTCATCGCCGTCTTTTACCGCCGCGTATTCAATACCGTTAATAGTTCCGCAGTCTTCCTGATTGACGACAACGTCCTGCGCAACATCAACAAGGCGACGCGTCATATAACCGGCGTCGGCAGTTTTGAGCGCGGTGTCAGAAAGACCTTTTCGCGCACCGTTTGTCGAAATAAAATATTCGATAACCGAAAGCCCCTCTTTAAAGTTGGAGCGTATCGGAAGTTCGATAATTTCTCCGCTCGGCTTTGCCATAAGACCGCGCATAGCCGCAAGCTGTGAAATCTGCTTTTTTGAACCGCGCGCGCCGGATGTCGCCATCATGTAAATCGTGTTGAATCCGTCCTTATCTTTGGAAAGATTATCCATCATAATTTTAGTCAGCTCGTCGTTCGTGCGGGACCAAATATCGGTTACGCGATTGTACCGCTCTTCCGCCGTAATAACGCCCTTGCTGTAGTCGTTGACAATTTTTTCGACTTCTTTATTCGCCTTCTCGACCATCGGGATTTTTTCTTCCGGCACGAGAATATCGTCCATGGAAAGCGTTGCTCCGTAGAACGTCGCATTTTTGTATCCTACGGACTTAATCGCATCGAGCATTTGAACCGTAAGCCACGGACCTTTGACATGGTAGACGTGCTCAATCATCGACTTTAATTTTTTGTCGCCCATCTGCTCGTTGACGTAATCGACTCCCTCTGGCATCGCTTCATTGAATGCAAGCGTTCCTGCCGTCGTTTCAATCAAGTCGCCCTGTTTAAAGTCGCCTTCCTTAAAAGAATCTTTCGGCGCGGGAACTTTTATTTTTGCCTGCCACTCAATGCTGCCGTTTTCTGCAGCAAGACGCACTTCTTCAGGAGAGGAAAAGCGTTTTCCCGTCCCCTTTGCGTTCGGCTTTACGGATGTCATATAGTAGATTCCCAAAACCATGTCCTGCGACGGAGCTACAATCGTGTTGCCGTTCGCGGGGTCAAGCAAATTGCGTGTTGAAAGCATGAGAGTCCAGCATTCCATCTGCGCCGCCTGCGTCAACGGAACGTGAATTGCCATCTGGTCGCCGTCAAAGTCGGCATTGAAGGACTTACAGGCAAGCGGATGAAGTTTAAGTGCCTTTCCTTCGACGAGAACCGGCTCAAAGGCAAGAATACCGAGGCGGTGGAGCGTCGGAGCACGGTTGAGCATAACCGGATGTTCACGCACAACTTCATCGAGAATGCCGAATACTTCCGGAGCTTCCGATTCTACAAGAAGTTTCGCCTTTTTGATGTTGAACACAACGCCCTTGTCGACAAGTTTCTTCATTATAAAGGGCTTGAACAACTCCATCGCCATTTTTGTCGGAAGTCCGCACTGCCAAAGTTTTAATTCGGGGCCAACAACGATAACCGAGCGTCCGGAATAGTCTACGCGCTTACCGAGTAAGTTTTGACGGAAGCGTCCCTGCTTTCCTTTGAGCATATCGCTGATGGATTTGAGCGGACGGTTTGACGCGCCTTTGACGACGCGCTTGCGTTTACTGTTGTCGAACAAAGCGTCGACGGCTTCCTGCAGCATCCGTTTTTCGTTGCGGATAATGATGTCCGGCGCGTTAAGCTGCTGCAACCTCTTTAAGCGGTTGTTGCGGTTTATGACGCGGCGATACAAATCGTTTAAGTCCGATGTTGCAAACCGTCCGCCGTCAAGTTGAACCATCGGGCGCAGTTCCGGCGGAATAACCGGAATAACGTCCAAAATCATCCATGATGCCTTATTGCCGGACGTGCGGAAATTTTCCACGATTTCAATGCGCTTTAAAAGCCGCTTGTCGCTCTTTTTTCCTTTTTCAACCATTTTTATACGGAGCTCTGCGGCAAGCGAATCAAGGTCGATGTTTTCAAGAAGCGTTTTAATCGCTTCTGCGCCCATATCAGCAGTAAAAGTTTCGCCGTACCGTTCGCGAGCCTCAAGATATTCATCTTCCGTAAGAAGCTGCATTTTTTTAAGGTCGGTGTCGCCCGGATCGATGACAATATATTTTTCGTAGTACAAGACGGAACGCAATGCACCGACCGGTAAGTCAAGCAAAAGTCCCATGCGGCTCGGCACAGAGCGGTAATACCAGATGTGGCTTACGGGAGCGGCAAGTTCGATGTGTCCCGTGCGCTCGCGACGGACTTTAAAGTGCGTAACTTCAACTCCGCAGCGATCGCAGATAACGCCTTTATAGCGGATTGACTTAAACTTTCCGCAATAGCATTCCCATTCCTTTGTTGTTCCGAAAATGCGTTCGCAAAAAAGACCTTCTTTCTCAGGACGCAGCGTGCGGTAATTTATCGTTTCCGGCTTTTTTACTTCGCCGTAAGACCACGCGCGAATTGTTTCCGGGGAGGCAAGTTTTATTTTCAGACTGGCAAAATCTTGAATATCACGCATTCGCATTCTCCTTATCAAAACCGGAGGCGGCTTTGTCTATCAATTCCTGATCGCGCTCCGTAAGGGCAATTTGTTTGCCTTTATCATCATAAATCGTAAAATCCAACGCTAAACCGCGCAGTTCCTGTACCAAAACATTGAATGATTCAGGCACACCCGCAGGCGATGAGGGGTCGCCCTTTACGATTGATTCATAAATCTTTGAACGTCCGTTCATGTCGTCGGACTTAATCGTCATCATTTCCTGCAAAGTATTTGCCGCACCGTATGCTTCAAGCGCCCAAACTTCCATTTCACCGAGACGCTGACCGCCGAACTGCGCTTTACCGCCGAGCGGCTGCTGCGTTACGAGCGAGTACGGCCCCGTTGAACGGGCGTGCATTTTGTCGTCTACAAGGTGATGCAGCTTCATAAAGTAGATAACGCCGACAAAAATCGGATTTACAAACGGTTCACCGGTGCGTCCGTCGCGTACAATCTGTTTACAGTCGGTAGAAAGCCCTGCTTCGGCAAGTTTTTCAGCAATCTGCTCTTGAGACGGCGTCTGGAATGCCGGCGATTCGTAAAACTGGTTCAAGTAGCGTCCGGCAATTCCCAATTCCGATTCCATAATCTGCCCGATATTCATACGAGACGGAACGCCGAGCGGATTCAAGCACACGTCAAGCGGCGTACCGTCTTCAAGATAGGGCATATCCTCAACCGGCAGAATGCGGGCTACAACGCCCTTGTTTCCATGCCGTCCCGCCATTTTGTCGCCCTCACATAATTTGCGTTTGTTTGCGATGAGGACTTTTACAACTTCATCCACACCGGGACTTAAATCGTCCCCTTCCAATCGCTTCATGCGCTGAACGTCGATAACGACGCCTTCAACGCCGTGCGGCACGTGCAGGGAAGAATCGCGGACCTCTTTCGCTTTTTCACCGAATATCGAATTCAAAAGTTTGAATTCGGGAGTCGTTTCCGTTTCGCTTTTCGGCGTTACTTTTCCCACAAGAATATCGCCGGAACGCACTTTTGCACCGACGCGGACAATACCTTCCGCATCAAGATTATCCAGTGCTTTTTCCGCCATATTCGGAACATCACGCGTAATTTTTTCCGGCCCGAGCTTGGTTTCGCGCACTTCAATCTGGAATTCCTTTATGTGAATCGAAGTGTACATATCTTCGCTGACGACGCGCTGAGAAATCAAAACAGCATCTTCGTAGTTGTAACCGTTCCAAGGCACAAAGCCGACTAAAATATTGCGGCCAAGCGCAAGTTCTCCATTGAATGTTGCAGGCCCGTCGGCAAGAACGCCGCCTTTTTCCACCCGCTCGCCTACGGAAACCGTCGGACGCTGGTGATTACACGTATCGTTGTTCGTACGCTGATATTTCAAAAGCGGATATTCGTCAAGCTCGCCTTCATTTCCGTTATCCGGTTTGACTTTTATCACTTCACTTGAAACGAAAACGACTTCACCTGTGCGTACGGCTTTTACCAAAACGCCGGAATCATAAGCGGCTTTCCGTTCCATACCGGTACCTACATACGGCGGCTCCGGGAACAAAAGCGGAACAGCCTGTCGCTGCATGTTACAGCCCATGAGCGCGCGGTTTGCGTCGTCATGTTCCAAGAACGGAACGAGGGACGCAGACACGGAAATAACCTGACGCGGAGAAACATCCATATATTGAACGTCTTTAGGATTGCGCTGCGTATAATTTCCGCGGTTGCGGCACGAAATCATATCCGTCGGGAATGTACCGTCGTCTTTTAAACCTTCGACAACCGTTCCGATATAAAATTTATCTTCGTCCATTGCGGAAAGATATTCGATTTCATCGGTCGCACATCCGTCTACAATCTTACGGTAAGGAGCTTCAAGAAATCCGTACTCGTTGATTTTCGTAAACATCGCAAGCGACACAATAAGACCGATATTCGGACCTTCAGGCGTTTCAATCGGACACATACGCCCGTAATGCGAATAGTGAACGTCGCGGACTTCAAAACCCGCTCTGTCGCGAGAAAGACCTCCGGGTCCGAGCGCATTCAAACGGCGTTTATGAGTAAGTTCCGCAAGCGGATTAACCTGATCCATAAACTGAGAAAGCTGCGACGAGCCGAAAAATTCTTTTATGGAAGCGACAATCGGTTTTATAGAAATTAAATCCTGCGGTTTAATCGTTTCCGTTTCTTTTAAGCCCATGCGCTCTTTTACAATGCGCTCCATGCGGCTGAACGCAGTTTTGAGCTGATTCGTCATAAGTTCGCCGACACAGCGGATACGACGATTTCCCAAATGGTCGATATCGTCGATAACGTCTTCGTCGATATACACGTTGATAAGCACTTTCATAGTATTGATGATGTCGTCGTTTATCAGCGTAAAATCTTGAATATCGTCTTTATAGTCGAATTTTTTGTTGAGCTTATAGCGACCGACGCGTCCCAAGTCGTAGCGACGCTCGGAGAAAAACATTGAATGCAAGTCTTTTTCCGCTGCGTCAACGGTAATCGGCTCTCCGGGCAGCAACACCGCATAAACGGCGGCAAGCGCATCCTCTTTAAGAGGTTCCATATCGACGGAACCTTCTTTTACATAGCGGACTTCTTCGCGTTCAAAGCAGTTGATTATAATCTGAGAATCGAGCGAAGTATTTTTTTCGTCCTTATCGTTCGGATTCGTCTTGGTGTTGAAGTTTATAACGTCGATTTCCGAAATGTTGTTCGCAAGTAAATCGTCGATATCGTGCGGATGCAAACGGGAACCGGCATTGAACAGGCGTTTTTCATTTCCGTTTTCATCGGTAACGATAACCGCACTCGCAAGTACGCGGTCTACAAGACCTTCGCGCACTTCGGCATTATCACTGACGGTCGCTTTTTCGACCGCGTAAAAACAGCGGATAATTTCTTCGCGGGTATTATAACCGAGCGCGCGCAAAAACAGCGTACCCAAAATCTTCTTTTTGCGATCGATTTTTGCGTAAATCAAATCCTTTTTCTGGTCGATTTCGAATTCCAGCCACGAACCGCGATACGGAATGATGCGGCTTGAATAAACGCCCTTTTCATGCTGAAAAATAACGCCAGGCGAGCGGTGGATCTGCGAAACGACTACACGCTCAGCTCCGTTTATGATAAAAGTTCCGCGTTCCGTCATCAGCGGAATGTCGCCCATATATATGTCTTTTTGAATGATGTGTCCGTCGTTTAAAAACGTTAAATCAATTCTCGCTTTAAGCGGAACGGAATACGTCAACCCCTTTTGCTTACATTCAAGTTCGGTAAATTTAATATTGGGATAATCAAGTTCATAGTATTCAAATTCAAGCGACATATCACCGTTCGGACTTTCAATCGGAAACGTAGAAGTAAAAACTTCCTGCAATCCCTGATTTTCCGGTGCTTCACCGGCTTTTAATTTTTGCGCTTGAAGAAAACTTTCATAAGAAGAAGTTTGAATATCAATCAGATCCGGCACATCCATAAAATTCTGAATGTCTTTACCGATATACTGACGGTTTATTGTCCGTGTTTTTGCGAACATCGGTTCCCCCTATTTATTGAGTTCGGAAAAAACTGCTACATACGCCGACCGCGTACAGCACAGAAACTCCCGACACGCCTTACCGGGTGTAAGACGATTTAATTTTACAAAGAACAAAACTTTTTATCAGGCGTAATACAAACCCGAATTTTTCGGGCGCAACCTTATTTTGTAACCGGCTTTGTGCGGTTGCATTCGCGGTAAACCGCAAACGGCTTCGCCGTCGATTGCGGCCCTTCCGCTTTAATATGCGTTCATCCGCAAAATCCGGCGGAGATGCAGTATCATCGCCTTTTCTTCAAAACCCGATCAGCAGAACATTCCGCAGAGGGCATTTATCCGTGCTCAGCCGCTTATAACCGACCGAGCACTATAGGCAAGAAAAGCCGCCCGTCCAAAACGGGCAGCAATTCTTCAAATATCAAAGAGCCGTCCAAAAATTTCGGCTTTCGGACGCTTTCCTTAATTTTGATGCGATGTTTAAAATTAAGCCGTTACCGTACAAAGACTTAAATTTTAAACTCGTTGGGGGACGGCAAAAAAGTAACGAACTTTTGAGTCATCCCCGTTTAATTATTTCTTGGATGCTTCTCCACCGGCTTCTTTAATGTCGGCAATCATCTTGTCGGCATCAGCTTTGCTTACGCCCTCTTTAAGCACTTTCGGTGCGCCTTCGACAAGAGCCTTTGCTTCGCCGAGACCGAGACCGGTAATTGTGCGTACAGCTTTGATAACCGGAATTTTCTTAGCAGGATCGATTTTGTCGAGAGTAACGGTGAACTCGGTCTGCTCTTCCGCAGCCGCTCCGCCGGGAGCCGTTCCCGGTGTCGGAGCAACGGCAACCGCCGCCGTTACACCGAATTTTTCTTCCATCGCCTTTACAAGCTCCGAAACCTCAAGAACCGTCATGTTCGCAACCGCATCAAGAATCTGATCTGTTGTTAATGCTGCCATATTATCTTCTCCATAATATGAATAAAATATCTCCGCCTAAACTTTAGGCGCGCGGCATCATCTCCATACGGAGCGCACCGCAATTCGTACGGACAGTCGACAGCGTATGAAGCCTGACCGCACATTTTCAAACAAAAATTAGTTAGCTGCAGGTGCCTCTGCTGCCGGAGTTTCGGCGGGCTTTGCAGCCTCAGCTTTTGCAGCCGGAGCGTCTCCTTCCGCCGCTTTCTTTTCCGCATATGCTTTAAGAGTTGCGGCAAGTTTACGCGCAGGTCCGTTCATCGCACTCATAAGCATAGCAATAAGTTCCTTTCTGCCCGGAACTTTCGAAAATGCTTCAATCTTTGCAGCATCGAATACTTCGTTACCGACAAAAGCACCTTTTACAGCAAGTTTTTGACTGTCTTTTGCAACATCAAAAAGAATTTTCGCAACGACATTGGAATCTTCCTTTGACATGGCAACAACGGTCGGACCTTTTAAGTAATCGCCCACATTGTCGATTTTCATATCGGCAAAAGCGATGCGCGCAAAATTGTTTTTTACGACTTTAAGCGCAGCATCCTGTTCGCGAAGTTTTTTGCGCAAACCGGAAATCTGCTCAACCGTCATTCCGCGGTAATCGGCAAAAATAAAATCGTTGTATTCCGAAAAGGTCTTTTTCGCTTCTTCAATCGCAGCCGCTTTTGCAGACTGCACTTTTTTCGCAAGCATCGCCATATTATTCACCTTCCTTTATATCGACCCAAACACCGGGTCCCATCGTAGAACTCAACGATACGGAATTGATAAAGCCCGCTACAACGCCGTTCGGAGCTTTTTTACCGAGCTCAGAAAGCAATACGTTGACGTTTTCCGCAACTTTGCCGGTGTCCATAGAAACTTTTCCGACGGCAATATGTACGATACCGGTTTTGTCGGCACGGTATTCGGTGCGTCCTTTTTTCAATTCGGAAATCGCACTTACAATATCATTCGTTACGGTTCCCGTTTTCGGGTTCGGCATAAGTCCTTTGCGGCCGAGAACCATACCGAGACGACCGACGTCTTTCATCATATCGGGTGTAGCAACTGCAATATCGAAATCGAGCCAGCCGCCCTTTACCTTTTCAATGTACTCGTCCGAACCTGCAAACGTCGCGCCGGCATCAAGAGCTTCCTTTACGCGGTCGTCCTTGCAGAATACCAAAACTTTCTTTTCACCCTTGAACTGATTCGGAAAGACAAGCGTGTCGCGAACTGTTGCGGATTTTTCGAGGCGTAGCGCAACGTGTGCTTCTACGGTTTCGTCGAATTTCGCAACCTTCATATCTTGTACCATTCCGCAAGCAGTTGATACATTGTATTTTTTAGTAAGATCATATTTTGCAGCGGATGCGCGGTATTTTTTTCCATGTTTCATATTACTGCTCCACCTCTACGCCCATACTGCGCGCAGTACCGGCAATGATTTTTTTAGCCGCTTCAAGGTCATTTGCATTGACATCCGGCATTTTCGTCTTTGCAATTTCTTCCAAATCTTTTTTGGAAAGGGTTCCGACTTTGTCGCGGAGCGGATTTCCCGAACCTTTCTCAAGCTTTAAAGCTTTTTTGATAAGAACCGCAGCAGGCGGCGTTTTAAGAATAAATGTGTAGGATTTATCCTGATAAACGGTAAGGACAACGGGAATAATCAATCCCCGCTCCATTTTACTCGTTCTGTCGTTGAATTCCTGAACGAACTTCGGCGCAGAAACGCCGTGAGGTCCAAGTGCAGGCCCAATCGGCGGAGCCGGTGTTGCAGCTCCCGCGGGACACTGCAATTTAATTACGGCTGTTACCTTTTTTGTTGCCATTTTGATTCTCCTAAAATTGGTATGAAACGGTAAATACCGCTCCTAACGAAACGCCTTTATCCGACGGATGTGTGTTTCTCCCAAAAACAGGTTATGTCCGTTTCGGCAAACGGACCCTGATTTGTTTCAATTAAATTTTTTCCACTTGAAGCACGTTGACTTCAACCGGCGTTGCGCGTCCGAAAATCTGTACGTTTACGCGAAGCCGCTCTTTTTCGTCGCTGACTTCTTCAATCGAACCGCTGAAAGTTGCAAACGGACCGTCAATAATTTTAACTTGATCGCCGACCGCAAAAGACTGCTTGATTTTAACCTGTTTTTCACCCTTTATTGCACCGGCTTTCATCAAAAGATTTTTCGCTTCATCGGCGGTTATAGGACGAGGGCGCACATTCGGATCGGTACCGACAAAACCGGTAACACCTTGTATTCTTCTGATTGTAGAACACGTAGCTTTCCACCCGATTTCCGGAAGATCAAGTTCAATCATAACGTAGCCGGGTAAAAATTTGTCGTTCCTAGTCTTTTTCTTTCCGTCTTTTACTTCAACGGTTTCCTCAACGGGAACTTTTACATCTGTAACAACGGCAGGATCAAGCTCTTTCTTTTCCAACAAAGTACGTATGGTACGCTCTATTTTGCCCTCATATCCCGTATAAGTATGAAGAATATACCAGCTTTTTGACATAAACCTATCCGAATTAGCGCATAACCGCGCGGAACGCTTGTGTAAAACCGAAATCCAAAAGTCCGAGAATAATTGCAATCAAAATTGTGGAGATAATTACAACTTTTACGGAAGATACAACATCGTCGCGTGACGGCCATACAACTTTTTTAAGTTCCGCTTTACTCTCACGTAAAAATTGCCCTACTTTAGACATAATTCCCCCATGGTGATATTTATTAAAACAGGCCAGGCAGGATTCGAACCCACGACAGGCGGTTTTGGAGACCGCTGCTCTACCAACTGAACTACTGGCCTATATATGAACCGCCTTTATACGGCGGAAAATATATCAAAATTATTTTACTTTCGTTTCTTTGTGCAAAGTGTGTTTATGGTCAAACGGACAATATTTGCTAAGTTCCAATTTGCCCTGAATATTTTTGCGGTTCTTAGTAGTGGTGTAATTCTTTCTCTTACATTCCGAACACTGCAACGCAATAATTTCTACCGCACCCTTTTTCTTGCTGCTCATATTTATTACTCCTAATAAATTTTAAATAAAATCTTCTACTCAGCCCCCGTGCGGGATTGAACCGCAGACCTCAGCCTTACCATGGCTGCGCTCTACCAGCTGAGCTACAAGGGCATAAATAGTCCGCCCACGCAGACGATAATGCGTTGCGTTAATATAAAGAAAGAGAGAATCCGTGTCAACATATTAGCAAAACACAATTCGATTTTTTTAATAAAATCAACAAATAATCGATAATACGTAAAGCAAAATTATTTTATAAATAAGCACTATAAGCGGAAAAAAACGTATACGGCAGCGGCACAAATCACTCAAAATCTATCGCGACCTTTCTCCGATTCCCGGCTTAAAAATTTCGGGAACCGCAACGAAGATCCGCGACATTAAAAATGATTGGCAATATACGGAAAACGGTTCAACGGGATTTCTTGCGCTTTCTACTATAACCATAAGTAGCAAGAGCCATAACAATTCCGCCGACAATCATTATAAAACAAAGCACCTGACCCGTAGAAAAATTTAAAAGCGAAGTGTTGGTATAAATAGGCGCGGCGGAATCTTTTGCAATGCGGTAACCCAACTCCGCATCCGGCTCGCGAAAATATTCAATTACGAAACGGAAAAGTCCGTAACCGGTCATGTACACACCCGATAAAAGTCCGTCCCATTTTTTACGGCGGCGAAGAGCCCATATTATCACCCAAAGTACAATCCCTTCAAAAAAAGCTTCGTAAAGCTGACTCGGATGACGCGGCAGATTTACGAGAGCCGCATTGCCGACAGGAATACCGACCTTTTCGGCAAACAAACGTACCCATTCAAGAGATAAAGAAAAACGTTCCGCATTCGGAAATACGATACCCCACGGGGCGGTTGTTATACGCCCGAATAATTCCCCGTTCAAAAAATTCCCCAGCCTCCCGAACGTATAACCCAGCGGGATTGCCGTAACCATAGCATCAATCCATTTGAATACGGGCTGCTTTCTGCGGATACACCATAGAATCATCCCTAAAAGCCCGCCGATAAATCCGCCGTGATAGGACATTCCGGCAAGTCCCGTAAAATGCCCCCGTGAATCGAAAGGCCAAAATATTAACCACGGCATACGCTTATATATACCGCTTGTATCATAAACAAAGGCTGAAAAAACACGCGCACCAATCAATAAAAAAACTATTCCGGTTGCAATAAAACTGAATATATCATCTTCTGCAGCTGTAAATGAATCGGTAT
The DNA here is from genome assembly GCA_963548875.1 of uncultured Treponema sp. Taxonomy (GTDB): domain Bacteria; phylum Spirochaetota; class Spirochaetia; order Treponematales; family Treponemataceae; genus Treponema_D. The sequence goes on from CAUUVZ010000007.1 coordinate 49,977, forward strand.
TCAGCATTCCTTCTTTCATTACTTTTTTTAGAATAAGAAATGCCGTTCCGAAAGCAAAAACATACATCAATCCATACCAACGAAGAAGCCCAAGTATGGGGATATTCGGAAATATTTCTGGATGAATCCATGACGGATAATTTATATATAAAAACATAAGACCTCCGGAATTTTACGCGGTGAAACAATAAAAGTTTCGAATATTACAGTTTGAAGCCTTGCTTTACGGCTCTCACAATTTTTGATTTTAAAAGCAAATTCTCTTTTTTTATTTGCGTAAGCTCATATTGCTGATTTTTAATCATTTCGATAAGTTCGCTTGTTTTAAGCTCTCCGCCGGCAATCAAATCATCTATCCCGGAAAGTTTGAATTGATAATCATTGTTCGCATCATCTTCCGCAAAATTAAAAGTGGATGCGGAATCTATCGTTTCGGTAAATTCTTTATCGAATTCGCGAGGCTCTGCAGCAATGACTTTTTCCGCAATCCTGTATATCGCTTGTGCAAGAACGGAATGAGGCTTGTAAATTATAAGCGGCAAGCGCGATGAAAGAGCCTTGTCTTGCAGTTGATCCCTATACATAAGACCTAGATATTCCATTTCCATTCCGAGATATTGTGCGCAGGAATTTCTTATACGCTGTGCGCGGTCTGCATCTTTCGGATCGTCAATCATATTCAACACCAAACGCGGACGGAACTGTCGCATCCTCGCTTTGAAAACGGCAGTATTATCGGGATCGACTTTAGCAAGCTCCTCCGTAATTTTCGGAACATAAAGATTTTTCATAGATTCGGAAGACTTTTTCAGATTTTCAAGATATTCGTAACCGGGACTGCCGCGTTTAAAAGTCGTATACATGAGGCGGAAAACGCTGTTCTTTAAGAACAGATAACCGTCAAGCGTTGCAGTTACGGTAGGAGAAGTAACAAGAATTCCCTGAGGAGACTGCAAGAACATATCGAGTATGATCTGATGTGTTCCCGCACCCAAATCAAGAACTAAAAAATCCGCATCGATATTTCTAAAATTGCGTACAAGTTTTTCTTTTTGAGCGGCTTTTAATGAAGTAAGACCCGGTATTTGACTGTCTCCGGCAATAAAACTTACATTCTCATATTCCGTCGGTTCGATTATATCTTTAAATTGAGTTTTATCGGTCAAGTATGTTCCGATACTGTTATTTTTTATTGTCTGCCCTATTGCAAGGTGAAGATTCGACGCTCCCAAATCAAGATCGGCAAGAACGACTTTTTTTCCCGCCTGTCCGAGAGCAATTGCTAAGTTTGCAGATAAAAGGCTTTTTCCAACACCGCCTTTTCCGCTGGCTATAGGTAAAATTTGCATGAATGGATTATATCTTTAAATTTTAAAAATATCAATTTTGCGAAAGATATTCATACTGCGAGAAAACAAGAAAAATTTCGACGCAGCGTAAGGGAAGATATTCCACACGAATAAAAATCCTATCGATACGAAACCTATTATTACATGAATAAAATTATTTGCACGCCAAAAGAATTTCCGTCATCTTTGAAAACATAAACATTTATAAAATATCACTTCAATCGAATTCGCTTGAATATCCGCCCTAAAGTTTTTTCAATCCGCAGCTCTTAAAACACCGATTTGAATGATTTTTTCAAAAGTAAAAAATAATTTAATTAACAGTCGTATGTTTATTTAAACTTACTTTCGTTAGTTAATATATATTTTTACATAGTAAATTCAATGTTTCACGTGAAACTGAAGCACTTTTAATAAAACTATCATTTTTCAAAATAAATATTACACATAACATCGAGAAATATGATAATCTGCGGAAAATCTTATCACAATAAGTTTATCTGCTTTATAATCGTTTTTTACGATTTATAACGCATAGATATTACATCTTTCGTACAAATAAACTTTTTTATAAACAAGAGCAAAATGTTTCACATGAAACATTTTGAAAAATCCATTTATTGCAAACATCAAAAGACAGGTTTATCCACAAATAATTCACAAATTGTGGATAAGTTTCACGTGAAACGGTATTCCAAATAAAAAAAGCCGGTCTGTTTTGACCGGCTTTGCCTGATGTATTATCATTCCCTGCCTAAATAAGGCTACCCACTTAAGTAATATATATTATTAAAGTTTTTTTGTCATTATAAAAATATTGAAATTCAAACAATCCTGCAAATATTGTATAATTCCTTATAATACAAAGAATTATACAATATTTTATTTATCGGATTTATCATTTTGTACCTTATCTACTCCGATAAGAGTATCCGGCTCGGAAATATTAACAATTTTTACACCCATAGAGCCCGAACCTTGTTTGTTTATTTCTCCGGCAATAACTCTAAGCGTTTTTCCTTGTCCGGTCATACAAACGATTTCATCCGCTTCACCAACGGAAAGCAATCCGATAATTTCACCGCGCTCTTCTATATTGCCGAAAATCTTTTGTCCGCCGGTACCGCGCCCATGCGGTCTGTAATCGTCAAAGTCGACGCGCTTGCCGTAGCCTTTTTCCGTAAGCAGCAAAATCGCTTCGTCTTTCGTAACTTTTATTGCGCCGGCAACTTCATCGCCTTCGGAAAGTTTCAGCCCCTTTATACCGCGGCTGGCACGTCCCATCGGACGAACGTCTTCTTCAGAAAAACGGAGCGCTTTTCCGCGCCGTGAAACAAGTATGACTTCCGAAGTACCGTCAGTCGGAATCGCGCTGATAAGTTTATCTCCGGCGTCGAGTTTAAGCGCAATAATTCCGCGTATCTTCGCGTTTGAAAATTCGCTTGTCTGCACTTTTTTGATAACGCCGTTCGCCGTCGCCATAAACAAATATTCCTTTTCGGAAAACTCTTTTATCGCAACGACGGTCGTTATTTCTTCGTCCGCGCCGATTGAAATCAAACTTTTTATGTGCGCTCCCCTGCTCGCCTTCGATGCTTCGGGAATCTCATGCACTTTCACCCAGTAAGCCCGTCCCGCATTCGTTATAAACAAAATATGATCGTGCGTCGACGCGATAAAAAGCTGATTGATATAGTCGTCTTCGACAAGGGATGCGCTGTTGCTGCCCTTGCCTCCCCTATCTTGCTTTTTGTACGAAGTAACGGCAATTCGTTTAAGATAACCGAGTTTGGAAATCATAATCACCATTTCTTCTTCTTTTATCATATCTTCAACATTTATTTCTTCAACTTCATCGGTGATTATATCCGTTCTGCGATCGTCGCCGTATTTTTCCGCCAGCGCATTCGTTTCTGCCTTTACCAGCGCAAGAATTTTTTCATGGTGCTCAAGCAAATCTTTCAAATGCGCAATCAAAGCCTGCAATTCCGCCATTTCCTTTTTCAAATCTTCGATTTGAAGATGCGTCAAACGTTTGAGCTGCATATCGACAATCGCCTGCGCCTGCACGTCGTCAAAGTCGAAACGCTCGCGGAGGGCAAGTTTTGCGCTTTCGGTATCGCGGCTTCCGCGGATGATTTTTATAACTTCATCGATATTGTTTATCGCGACAATCAGAGCTTCAAGAATGTGAGCGCGTTCAAGTGCCTTACGAAGGTCGAATTGCGTGCGCCGCGTGATTACGTCGTCACGGTGTTCCACAAAATATTGAATGATATGCTTGAGCGTAAGAACTTCCGGACGACCTTTTACAAGTGCAAGATTTATAACACCGAAGTTCGACTGCAAATCAGTCTTTGCAAACAGCGTATTCAAAACCACTTTCGTTATTGCGCCGCGTTTTAAGTCGATGACAAGCCGCATTCCGGTTCTGTCGGAAGTTTCGTCGTTCACGCCGACAATGCCGTCAACGACTTTGTCGCGCGCAAGGTCTTTTATGCGGTTTACGAGGTTCGTCGTGTTTACGCCGTAAGGAACTTCGGTAAAAACAATCGATTCTTTTCCGCCTTTCGCCGTTTCAATCGAAAACTTTCCGCGAATCGTAATTTTTCCACGCCCGGTTTTATACGCTTTTTTAATTCCCGCCTTTCCGTAAATCATACCGCCGGTCGGAAAGTCCGGTCCCTTTATGTAATTGCACAGTTCGTCAATCGAAATATCAGGATTATCGATATAGGCGCCGACAGCCGCTGCGACTTCCCGCAAATTGTGCGGCGGCATATTCGTCGCCATACCGACTGCGATTCCCGTCGTTCCGTTGCAGAGCAAAAATGGAAATTTTGCCGGAAGCACGGTTGGCTCTTTTGTCGTTTCGTCAAAGTTGGCAATCATGTCGACGGTTTCTTTATCGATGTCGGAAACCATCTCTTCGGCAAGTTTTGCCATCTTCGCTTCGGTATAACGGTACGCCGCCGCAGGATCTCCCGCAATCGTTCCGAAATTTCCCTGCGGAGTGATAACCGTATACCGCTGCGCAAAATCCTGCCCGAGACGGACAAGCGCATCGTAAACGGACGCATCTCCGTGCGGGTGATATTTTCCGAGCACGTCGCCGACGATTTTTGCGCATTTACGCGTCGGTCCGCCGTTCCCCAAATGCAGTTCATCCATCGCGTACAATATGCGTCGGTGAACCGGCTTTAATCCGTCCCGCACATCCGGCAACGCGCGCTGCACGATAACGGACATCGAATAGTCGATATATGCCTGCTTTACTTCCGCTTCAATCGGAATTTTTATCAAAGTCCCGCCTTCCGGCGTCTGAATTTCGTCCATTTTATCTTTCCTATCTCAATAACTTCAAAGCATTGGGCGCAAACGGAGTTTGTAACCGGCTTTGCGCGGTTTCGGCTTTCGCCTCCATTCCTCCATTCGCTTACCGCTCATTTCGGAACGCGCTTACGCACGCCGCTTCAATCCGGCGCAGGCTATACTTACGCCTGTCACGCTTTCTCCGACGTGTAATTTTTTCGTTCGCACTTTACCAGCCATTACGTTCTCTCAAAGTTTCTAAACGTCGAGATTTGCGTAGACGGCGTTTTCTTCGATGAACTTTCTGCGCGGTTCAACGTCTTCTCCCATGCAGACGGTAAAAATCCTGTCGGCGGCGACTGCATCGGGGACAGTTACTACTTTCATTTTCCGCGTAGAAGGATCCATCGTCGTCTCCCAAAGCTGCGTGCCGTCCATTTCACCCAAACCTTTGTACCGCTGAACGCTCGCCTTTCCTCTGTTGTCGCCAAGTTTTTGCAGCTCCGCCTCGCGCTCTTCTTCCGTGTAGACGTAAACCGGCTTTTGCTTTCCAAGCTGGACTTTAAAAAGCGGCGGCATCGCAAGGTACACGTAGCCTTTTTCGATAATTTCCGGCATATAGCGGAAAAAGAACGTCAAAAGCAGTGTGCGGATATGCGAGCCGTCAACGTCGGCATCCGCCATAATTATGATTTTATGATAGCGGAGCTTTTCGATATTAAAATCTTTACCGAAACCCGCTCCGAGCGTCGCAATAACCGGCTCAAGTTTATCGTTATTCATAACTTTATCGGGGCGTACTTTTTCAACGTTGAGCATTTTTCCCCAAAGCGGCAAAATCGCCTGCGTGTGGCTGTCCCTGCCTTTCTTTGCCGAACCGCCGGCAGAGTCTCCCTCGACGATATACAATTCGCATTTTTCGGGATCTTTCCACGAACAATCCGACAACTTTGCCGGCAATCCGAAGCTGTCGCCTATAGTCTTTTTACGGGTCGCCTCTTTTGCTTTTCGTGCCGCAATACGCGCACTCGCTTCTCCGATGGCTTTTTCCAAAACCTTTTCAAGAACGTCCGGATTTTGCTCGAAAAATATGACGAGCTTTTCTTTTACCAGCGAATCGACAATTGTGCGAACTTCCGTGTTGCCGAGTTTTTCTTTCGTCTGACCTTCAAACTCCGGCTCCGGAACTTTCATCGAAAGAATAGCCGTAAGTCCCGCACGGACGTCTTCGCCTGTCAATTTTTCATCTTTATCAAGTTTCTTTTTAAGTTTATCGTTTGCATCGAGAGACTTATTCAAAACTGAGGTCAAAGCGGACTTAAATCCTTCAAGGTGCGTGCCGCCGTCCCGCGTATTGATGTCGTTTACGAAGGTGTGAATATTTTCATTATACGAATCGTTATACTGCATCGAAAGCTCGGTGATAACGTCGTTTTGCTCGCCTGTAATGTAAATAGGCTCGGCAGGCACAACGGGCTTTCCCTCGTTTAGGTATAAAACGTATTCTTTTATACCGCCGTCGAATTTATAAACGACTTCTTTAGGTACTTCGAGTCTCTCGTCTCGGAAAACGATTTTTATTCCGCTGTTCAAAAAAGCAAGTTCGCGTAAACGCTGCGCAAGAACATCAAAATCGTAAGTAGTCGTTTCCGTAAAAATCGTTTTGTCGGCTTTCCACCGAATCATCGTTCCGTGTCCGTCCGCTTCTCCGACTTTTTCGACTTTCGTTTTTGCAATACCCGTTTCATATTTTTGACAATATTTATATCCGTCACGGAAAACAAACGCTTCCATCCACGTCGAAAGCGCGTTGACACAGCTTACGCCGACACCATGAAGACCGCCTGAGACTTTATACGAGCCTTTATCGAATTTTCCGCCGGCATGGAGACGCGTCAAAACAAGTTCAAGCGCACTGATATGCTCCGTCGGGTGGATATCAACGGGAATTCCGCGTCCGTTATCTTCAACGCGCACAATATCGTTTTTTTCAAGAGCAATTGTAACCGTATCGCAAAAACCCGCCATAGCTTCGTCGATACTGTTGTCGATTACCTCATATACAAGATGATGAAGTCCCTTAGGTCCTGTAGAACCGATGTACATTCCCGGACGTTTCCGAACCGCTTCCAAACCCTTTAATACTTGAATATTACCGGCGTCGTAAGTTGCAGACATTATTTTTCCTTGAAATTTATTAAAGATTAAAATCGCAATTACTATTTCAGCAGATTTTAGAAATCACTTAAATAAGTAGATTAAACGGTCATTTCGTTTTGCCGGAGTATACTTATATTGCAACAAAAAGTAAAGGCAGGTTATAATTCGTCCATGTCTGAAAATATTTATAAAGAATTCTGGCAATTTTCCATGAAAGAGCTTGCAGAAGAATACAAAAAAAACGGTCAGGAAAACGAATTCAAACTTTGGTTTAACATCGAATACATCGAAGACACGATAAATACTATCAATGTTTCTGTTCCTTCCGACTTTTTGTGGCAGCAAATGGTAAAAAAGGGAAACATACGCAAAATTCAGGAAAAACTGGAACAGCTTACGGGTCAAGAAAATATCGTATTGAATCCCGTAATTAAAAATTCATTTAACACATTGACCGAGCAAAAACCTGCGGAAAAAACTACGGACGGCGAAAAGAAAAAAAACGATTTAAAACCGTCGGAAAAAGAAAATAAAACGGAACCGCTATCGACATCTTCAGTACAATACAAAAATACGGCATTAAACGAAAAATATACTTTCGATTCTTTTATACCGGGAACGGATTTACAATTTGCATATAATATTTCTCTCGGAGTAGCTGAAAATCCGGGGTTAAAAGCAAATCCGATTCTTCTTTACGGAGGAGTAGGACTTGGAAAGACTCACTTAATGCAGGCGATAGGAAATAAAATATTTGCGGAAAAAGGTGAAAAACTAAAAATATGCTATATTCAAGCGGAATCCTTTACAAACGAATTTACAAATAACTTGCGAAATAAAACTCCCGCAAAATTTCAATCGAAATACAGAAAACTTGATGTTCTTTTGCTTGATGACATTCACTTTCTGCAAAAAAAAGAAGGCGTGCAAAACGAGCTTTTTTATACATTTGAAGCCTTACACAAAAACAATTCGCAGATGGTATTTACTTGCGACCGTCCTTTACGCGAAATAAGAGAAATGGCGGATCGTCTTGTAAGCCGCCTAACAAGCGGAATGACTCTTGATTTGCAGCCTCCGAACTACGAAACCCGTAAAGCCATTCTTTATAAAAAACTGGAGATTCTAAAAAAAACATTGCCGGATGAAGTTGTCGACTATATTGCCGAAACGGTGGAAACAAACATAAGAGATCTTGAAGCGGCTTTAAATAAAATTTTGGGCTACTCGGAATTTATAGACAATAAAATGACGGTCGATATTGCACGTCAGCAGCTTAAAGATATTTATACTTTACCTAATGTAGGAAACATCTCCATCGAAAATATTCAAAAAGTAATTGCGGACAATTACCAAATTTCCTTACAAGAATTGCGGAGTAAAAGCCGTGCTCAAAAATATGTAATTCCGCGACATATAGCTTTGTATATTGCAAAAGAACTTACCGAATATACTTTTACGGAGCTTGGCAATGAATTTGGGGGAAAAGACCATTCTACAGTAATGCACGCCTGCGATAATATCAAAGACAAAATCAAAACGGATTCTTCTTTTGCACAAAGAATAAATTCGCTCATAAAAGAAATAAAAGAACATAAAAACTGATTCGGATAAAAATAATCGGATACTTATAAAACTTACAAATAACCGGCTTAAAGAGTTTCTTGAAAATCGATATATTCCCAAAATTGTGAATATTATGATAAAATAATGTGGACAAGTTGTAAAAAGCCGGTTATTTAATTTTAAATCAGTGGATAAGTTTGTAAAAGTGGATTTAAAATCACGTTTTATAAACTTTGTAATTTTTTGTAAATTATGTAATTAAACTGTTTTTCAACTTTATTCACAGCTCTATTATTACTACTACTAAATTTATAAATTTAATAAATTTATAATGTGTTAAAAAATAAAATTTTTAAGGAGAATTTTATGAAATTCAACTTTGATAAAGATGCAATGATTAAAGAAATTACGATTGCTCAGGAAATTATTACAAACAAAAGTCCTATTTCCATTCTTTCGAATATTCTTTTGATTGCACAAAATAATACTCTTACGATAAAAGCATCCGATACTTCGGTAAATTATATT
>CAUUVZ010000008.1:0-58070 GCA_963548875.1 uncultured Treponema sp.
TTATGTCTTTCATATCCAGTTCTCCCGTCCGCCGCCCGCAGTTTTCCTCCCTTGACCCACCTTCCTTGGGCACGGCCAAAGGACTTGCGCCCTTTGGAATCCCAATTCATTCATACATTTTAATTTTTTAGGTATCCATACACGATATTTATAAAAATAGAGAAACTCGAAATTGAACCTACTAATCTTGCGGCGGGCAAAAAGCGGTATTGAGCGTTATCGGGCTTGCCGCAAGTTCTAACGTTTTCAAAACCTTGCGCATATCTTTCCGCATGATTATTATACGCGCATGAGCAATAAAACTTTTTTTAATGTGCGTTTTTCTCCTGAAAACGAAAAATGGGAGCTTGGAACAAAGCGATTAAAGCCCATTTATGCGCGTAATAACGATATTCGCTCCGATTTTGAACGGGATTACACCAGACTTTTGCATTCGCTTGCATTCAGACGTTTAAAGCACAAAACTCAAGTTTTTTTCTCTCCGCATAATGACCATATCTGCACGCGAATGGAACACGTTTTACACGTGGAAAGCGTTGCGACGACGATTTCACGGGAACTCGGACTTAACGAAGAACTTGCCGCTTCAATTGCCGTCGGGCATGATATAGGTCATGCACCTTTCGGGCATCATGGGGAAGATTGTCTCAATTCGATTCTCGAATCTGAAGAGGGCAGCGGGAAACCGAAAAAATTTTGGCATGAACGCAACAGTTTATTTTTTGCGGATTATATAGAAACCTTGCCCGATCCTGACGGAATAAGTCAGCCTTTGAATCTTTCTTACGCAGTGCGCGACGGACTTATATGCCATTGCGGGGAAATTGACAGACAGGGGATTAAGCCGCGTGCCAAAGCAATTGATTTGTATTCGATAAAACGTCCCGGAATAATAGAACCTTTTACGTGGGAAGGCTGTGTAGTAAAAATCGCGGATAAAATCGCATATCTTGGACGCGATATTGAAGATGCGCGGCAATATCACATTCTCGACATGGGTGCGTACAGGCAAATCAGAGAGATTGTTGCAGAAACATTGGGATTAAAAGACGGCAAAGGAGCACATGCACTTAGAAGCGGAAAAGCTGTGAACACTACCGTTTTAATAAACGATTTGATTGTCGATTTGTGCCGTCAAAGTTCTCCTGAAAAGGGACTTTGTTTCAGTGATGAATATTTTAAATTTATTCTGGAGCTTAAAAAATTCAATATTGCGCATATTTATAATCATTGGCGGCTTAAAGAATTTCAACATTATGCAACAAATATTCTTCAAACCATATTCAGAACGCTTATGCGCGTTCAAGTTTACGCGGAAAACGGGAGAATCGCACAAGCTCTGCGGTATTATCCTGAGTTGTGTCGCACTTTTGAAGATTGGCTGGTCCGCTATGCGTATTATATGCCGCTCTGTGCAAGCGGACGTATTGACCGCCGAAGTATTATGCGCAGCAATACGGAAAAGATTTTCAGCGTAGAAGACATTTCTTCTTACCGCAAATGCGTAATCGAATATATTTCAGGCATGACGGACACCTTTGCGATAAGAATTTATGAAGAAATCATAACATTTTAGGATAATTGCAGACACATTTGCCGTTTTCTCTAAAATTATATTTAGACCTGTTCGAAAACTTCGGTTTCGGAACAGGTCTATTGTTTTATATCTCCACTTCGCCTTCAAAGCTCAAACTTGCGCCGCCGGTCAGGTAAACGGTATCGCCGGTGTATTTGACTGTCAAAACGCCTCCGCGCACTTTTACGGTGATATCTTCGCCCAAACGGCAGTATCCGTTTAATACGGCTGCAACAACTGCTGCAGAGGCTCCGGTTCCGCAGGCAAGCGTTTCGCCGTTGCCGCGCTCCCATGTCCGCATTTTAAGTTCGTTTGTACCGACTGCGCGCACGAATTCCACATTTGTGCGCTGAGGAAACGCCGCGTTGCATTCGATTTCCGCACCGGCTTTTGCAACCGGCTCTTTATCCACGAATTTGCTGAATATAACGCAGTGCGGATTGCCGACTGCAAGGCAGGTTGCTTTGTACTCTGTGCCGGCTGCAACAATCGGTACGCCGATAATTGCGCTGTCGGGAAGGGCTTTCGCTTCCGCTGCGCTGCGCCCGTCTTTGGAAAGCGCACTTGCTTTAAGCGTCGTCGGAAGCGTTTCCGGCGCAAAAGTCGGCATTCCCATATCGACGGTAACGGACGTAACTTTTCCGTTTTGTTTGTAAAGCACGAGCGTTTTTATTCCGCTTGCCGTTTCTATCGTAATCGTTTCGGTCGCATCGGTTTTTCTTCCGTGCTTTTGCGAAATACCGTTTATGTCGTTGTCGTATAAGTATTTACCGACGCAGCGAATTGCGTTTCCCGCCATCATGCCTTCAGAGCCGTCAAGATTGAAAAAGCGCATTTTTGCGTCGGCAGTTTTGCTTTCTTCGATAATCACAAGCGAATCCGCACCGATGCCGCCGTTTTGTCTGTCGCAGAGGCGCACCGCAAGTCCCGCCGGATTGTTGATTTTTTGCGTCATCGCGTTAATCACGATAAAGTCGTTGCCGGTCGATTCCATTTTGCTGAACTGCACGCGCTGTTTGGTCTCCCGCAGGCGGTTTATGTCGATAAGCTCAACGTTTTCGGCGGAATATTTGCTTTTAAGGCAGTTTGCGATAGCGTTCGCCGTATCGAGCGCGGTCAAACACGGAATATCGCGCTCAACGGCGTGGCGGCGCATACGCACGGAGTCGGCGCGCGGGTTTCTGCCTTTCGCGGAAGTCGAAATTACATAGTCGATTTTTCCCGAATCAAGGAGCGTGAGCAGATTGTCGTCGGGATTTTCGTGGATTTTGTTGACGACCGTAACGTCCATGCCGAAATCGCGGATCACTTCCGCCGTGCCTTCCGTCGCGTAGAGCGTAAATCCCATGTCGAAGAATTTTTTTGCAAGGTCGGGGACTTCGTACTGGTCGCTTTTCCGCACGGTTATCAGCACGGCGCCCGTCCGCTTCATGTTGTAGCCCGCCGCAATCAGTCCTTTAAAAACCGCTTCTTCCATCGTGGACGCAATGCCTAACACTTCGCCGGTCGATTTCATCTCAGGCCCTAAGTGCGTGTCGACGTCCATGAGCTTTTCAAAGCTGAAGACGGGAACCTTTGCTGCAAAGTAGGGCGGAATGCGATAGAGTCCCGTGCCGAATCCGAAATCTTTTACGTGCTCGCCGAGCATGGCGCGGACGGCAAGCTCTACCATCGGAACGCCGGTAACTTTGCTGATGTACGGTACGGTGCGGCTTGAGCGCGGATTTACCTCGATAATGTACAGTTCGTTGTTGTAAACCAGATATTGAATGTTTACGAGCCCTTTTGTGCCGAGCGCAAGCGCGATTTTTTGACTCTGCGCCGTGATTTTTTCGCGCAGGATATCGTTTAAGTTCCACGCAGGGTAGATTGCAATCGAATCCCCTGAATGAATGCCGGTGCGCTCGATGTGTTCCATGATGCCGGGAATCAAAATGTCTTCGCCGTCGCAGATTGCGTCAACTTCAAGTTCTACGCCCATCATGTATTTGTCGATGAGGACGGGATTTTCGATTCCCTGCGACAGAATGATACGCATATATTCTTTTACGTCCGCTTCGTTGAACGCGATAATCATGTTTTGCCCGCCAAGAACGTAAGACGGACGCAGGAGAATCGGATAGCCGATTTTTTCCGCTGCATGGAGCGCTTGCTCTTCGGTAAAAACGGTTTCGCCTTTCGGGCGGCTGATTTTCAGTTTTTCGCAGAGCTGTTCAAATCGCTCGCGGTCTTCTGCAAGGTCGATTGAATCCGCGCTTGTCCCAAGAATTTTAATTCCCTGTCCGTCTAAAAATTTGGTCAGCTTAATCGCAGTCTGTCCGCCGAACGCAACGACAACGCCGACAGGCTTTTCCGTATGAATGACGTTCATAACGTCTTCCGGCGTCAGCGGTTCAAAGTAGAGCCGGTCGGACGTGTCGAAGTCGGTGGAGACGGTTTCCGGATTGTTGTTTATCGTTACGACTTCATAGCCCAAGTTTTTGAGCGCGCGGACGCACTGCACCGACGCGTAGTCGAACTCAATTCCCTGCCCGATACGGATTGGCCCTGAGCCGAGTACGATGACGGTTCCTTTGGCGGACTTATTTTTGCGTGCGGATAAAAATTCTTCCGCTTCGTTTTCATCGTCGTAGGAGGCATAAAAATACGGCGTTTCCGCATTGAATTCGCCTGCGCACGTATCGACCATCTTGTATGAGGCGGCGCGGTGAATAAGTTTTCCGTTTTTCGAGGGAGCTGCCGTGTCCGCCTCTTTAAGCGAGCCTTGCGCTTCCGCAATTTTTACGCCGCTCAAGTCTTCGATAACCGTATCGGGATAGCCTAAGCGTTTTGCTTCTATATACAAGTCCTGCGTAAGTTCCGCATTGCCGGCTTTAATGGAAGCAAATACTTTTTCCGCTGCCGCAAGATTTTCAAGGTGCGCCAAAAACCAAATGTCGATTTTTGTAACGGCGTTAATCTCTTCCCTTGTCATAATGCCGCGCTTTAATGCCTGGAAAATTGCAAAAATCCGCTGATCAGTACATTCGCCGACTCTTTTTTTAATCTGTTCATCGCTTTCGGCGGCAAAAGACGGAAGATTCAAACTTTGTACGCCGATTTCCGCTCCGCGAGCCGCTTTCATAATCGCTTCTTCAAAACTATGCGCAATCGCCATAACTTCGCCGGTCGCTTTCATCTGCGTGCCGAGCGTGCGCTTTGCGTATACAAACTTATCGAACGGGAATTTCGGCATTTTTACGACAACGTAATCGAGTACCGGCTCAAAGCACGCGGCAGTCTTTTTCGTAACCGCATTCGGAATTTCATCGAGCGCGTAACCGATCGCAATTAAAGTCGCTACTTTTGCAATCGGATAGCCGGTCGCCTTTGACGCAAGAGCCGACGAACGGGAAACGCGCGGGTTTACTTCGATGACGGCGTATTCAAAACTTTCGGGATTGAGCGCAAACTGGCAGTTGCAGCCGCCTTCCATTTGGAGAGACGAAATGATGTTCAACGCTGCAGAGCGAAGCATTTGGTATTCTTTGTCGCTGAGCGTTACGGCAGGCGCAATGACAATCGAATCTCCGGTATGAACGCCGACGGGGTCAAAGTTTTCCATTGAACAGACGGTCAAAACATTGCCGTAACTGTCGCGTATAACTTCAAATTCAATTTCTTTCCAGCCGGAAATACATTTTTCAACAAGAATCTGGTGAATGGGAGAGCGGTGCAGCCCGTTGCTCGCAATTTCTTCCATTTGCTCGCGGTTTTCTGCAATGCCGCCGCCCGTCCCGCCGAGCGTAAACGCCGGACGCACAATAACGGGGTAGCCGATGTCGTTTTCTGCAAAATCCAGCGCGTCTTTAAGCGTCGTAACAACCTTTGACGGAATGCACGGCTCGCCGATTGATTCCATCGTATCCTTAAAAAGCTGGCGGTCTTCCGCTTTGTCGATTGTTTCAGGCTTTGCGCCGAGCAGGCGGACACCGTGCTTTTCTAAAAATCCGGATTTTGCAAGTTCCATGCAAAGCGTAAGTCCCGTCTGTCCGCCAAGAGAAGAAAGAATACCGTCCGGCTTTTCCTTTTCGATTATACGTTTGATGATTTCAAGATTCAGCGGCTCAATATAAATCGCGTCCGCCATTGAGCGGTCGGTCATAAGCGTTGCAGGATTCGAGTTTACAAGGACGACTTCCAGCCCCTGCTCCTTGAGCGCCTTGCACGCCTGGCTTCCGGCATAATCGAATTCCGCCGCCTGCCCAATCACAATCGGACCTGAGCCGATAACCATCACTTTACGAATATCACGATTCAAAGGCATTTTACTTTCCTCACATTTTTTCTACGGAAATTTCCGAACAGTTTTATTATATCAAAATGCAAATACTTTTTCTTGCGGCGGAAATTACGGATTTTGGATAATGCTTCATGTTCCTCGTAAAAAAAAGGAGTCAAACTCCATATTTTTTTATCAATCGGGAATTTATAATCGAAAAAAATGAGGATTTACGTGTAAATCCGATAAACAAGGAAGGTACAAAATGAAAAAAGGAATTTTTTTCACAATTGGTAACTCATTGCTTAAAGTAGTGGGTTTAAGTATTTGTCTTGCAGCAATCGTATCGGGATGCAGCAATTCATCGAATTCAACTTCTGCAACAACCTACAGAATTGAATCCGGTGCCGTTTCAGATACACACTATAATGCCGCAGCAAGTATGATTTCAAGTTACGGTAGTAATATCACTTCTGCCAATATCAAAACGATTAGAGACTATTTGTATAAAAATACATCAAATCACAAGACTGATACGGGTGTTACTATAGATCAAATTCGTGATACTTTAGGTGAACTGGGTTTTACAAAAACTAAGGCAGATGCGGAAATTGCAAAGCTGGAAGCATTGGGTAATGACATAGCACTTTTTGATGTTTCTTCTTCGAAAGTATGGATATATGCGGAACGTGAATAAATATCAAAATTAAACTTTATTTAGGCTCAATTTCGAGTTTTGAAAAAACTCGAAATTTTCCAACTTTTCCGGCTTCAACAAAATGAAGAGTTTTGAAATAAGCATCCTTTGTGCGCAGGTGAGGTTACGTCTGCGTGCCGCTTCGAGCGAAAAGCTCGACTGCGGCTAAGCGGATGGAACCTTGCCGAAAGCACAGCTTTATTTAACTGCTATTCCCAAAACTCGACATTTAGGCTATTTATTTTCAGCTGCTAAGGTTGTACGGCTGAAAATAAAACCGTTGGATAAAATATTTTATGCACGGCAAAATACGTTTTCGGCAATTTTATCTTTCCGTAAAACGTATTTTTGTAATCCCGTCGAAATTGAATCTTATAATCAGCTTAGAGTGCTGTATCTAAACATCTTAGATAAGACGATCTAAGACCTTTAGATACCGTTATCTAAAGATAATAGATAGGGCTGTCTAAAGCCATTAGATACCGGTATCTAAAAATATTAGAGCTTGTTCGAGAATTCTGTTATCGCTTTGATTTGCGAGTTTTAATCCATATAAAACATGGCTTAAATCATAGGGTTTTAAATAAGCCCGTCCTGAAACAGAGGTTTCCGAACAATCTTATTAGTGTATATTTGTGTTATGAAAAAATTATTATCTGTTTTTACAATTTTATGCGCCGCACTTACTCTTTATGCTGAAACTTTTAACCCCGGAGTCCTCGTTCATTCAGCTGCAACGTCGGATGACGGAAAATGGACTTTTTTGAGTGTTTTAGATTTTAATAATTCCGAAGAAGAAAGCATTTGGTTTTACGCTGCGGAAAGACAGTATTACGACTTCAAAAAGGCAATTTCTTTTGAAAATCACGGATGGTGGTCGGTTCCGACTATTTGCTTTGACCGCAGCACAAAATCATTCATTATCTATCATAGGTCATGGGATAACCCTATCCAGCAAGGATTCTATGAATTTTTCTATGTGAATGGCGAATACAGTGTGGATAATTATAAATTTTCAAGTTACAAAACATCGGAAACGGGTAAATTATATTCAAATGATGTCGGCGTATATCTCTACGCAATTTACGGCGACATAGTTTTATTAAAAGAAGGCGACTGGGATTCCGATATACGAAACTGCACTCTTTATAAAGTAGAACGCGACGGGGATAAATTAAAACCTGTGGAAATTGAAAGTCTAAAAGGATTGGAATTTTATCATATCTGTAAACGCTATAATGAACGAACTGAGAATCCTGATTGGTACAACAATGTTGTTTTTCCGACAAAAACAGGAATAATTCTTTTGGATGCAAATAAAACCGACTGGTGGTATTTTGACAGCGTTTCGGAAAAAGTAACAAAGTGCGAATCAAAGCGGGCGGCTCTTGTGTATGACAAAAAACTTTATACAAGCAATCTTTTTGATGAAAATTACAAGTCAAAAATAAAACTTTTAAGTTTTTTGATTTCTTTTTTTGTCGGTTCAGTTATATTTGTCTTTGTTTTTGCCGCCGTCAAAATGAATATGCTGAAAAAGCGGACTTGCTCGATTGTTTCGGCAAATACAAAAGAAAGGAATAAATTTATCTTTTCGATTCAGGAAAAAGAACGTGCAAAAATCAGCAGGGATATTCACGATTCTGTCGTTCAGGATATTCGTGTAATTCGACTTGAAACCGAAAATCTTAAAGTTTGCGATGAATCAAAACCGCTTCAAAGTCGGATAGAAGATATTGCGACGGAATGTATAATAAAACTTCGAAACATCTGCTACAACCTTACGCCTGCGGAACTTGCAAATCATTGTGAAGGCGATTCTTCAGAAATCGAGCTTGTGTCGATTATAAATTCACTTGCGGAACAGTTTTCTGCAAGAACTCATATACACTGCTCCGTCGGAATTCAAGACAACTTTGAATATCCCGTATTGAAAAAAGAAGTTACTCAAAATTTATTCAGAGTAGTGCAGGAAGTTTTAAACAACATAGAAAAACATTCATACGCGACCGAAACTTCAATTCTAATAAAACGCGAAGATGATAAAATTATTATCTTCATAACCGACGACGGAATCGGATGCACGAACGATGTAATTGAAAAAAGCCTGGAAAGCTCTGAACACTTCGGATTTCGTTCAATGAAAGAGAGAATCGATTTAATAGGCGGCGACATTAAATTTATTTCCGGTCATGACAATGGAATGGAAGTCAGGATTGAATTGGGGCTTTGCTGATGAAAAACATTCTGTATATTATTGACGATCATAACATGGTTAGAAACGGGCTGAAAAGCTGGCTTGAAAGTCATACTGTCTGGCAGGTCGCAAAGGATTTTTGCAGCAGTGAGGAATGTCTTGCTTTTCTTGAGTCGATTTCTTCCGACAGTGATATTTTTCCTGAAATTATAATTGTTGATGTGCAGTTATCCGGCGAAACCGGATTTAAATTCGTCAGGTTAATATCGAAAAAATATCCGCAGATAAAATCGGTCATGTATTCGATGTATGATACGGCAGGTTTTATATTGCAGGCAAAAGATTCCGGTGCGAAGGCATACATTTCTAAAATCGCAAAGGAAGATGAGCTTGCGCTTTGCCTTGAAACCGTCCGGCAAGGCGGTACATATCTTGAAGAGCGTATGGTCAAGGCTCAAAATAAGATTGAATCAATTGTTACAATGCTTTCAAAGCAGGAACGAAAAGTTTTTGAGTTTATTTTGCAGAGAAAAAACAACCGTGAGATTTGCAACGAGCTTTTTATAAGTCCGCACACAGTTGAAAATTATATCAGCCTTCTTTACGACAAACTAAGCGTAAACGACAGAGAAGAATTGATTCAAAAGTACAGTAATTGAAAATATGAGGTCGAATGTCGGGCAGGGCGAGCAACACGCTTCTAGCGGGGCGAGTAACACGCTTCGGGCGGGGTGAATATCACACTCCGCTCGGAGGGTACACCGCACCCCGCTCGGAGGGTACATCACACTCCGAGCGGGACGGACAGCTTTGTCTTATGCCCGTAATAAACAATTTCCGTCCGGTTTAAATGCCGCTTGCTTTTTCGGTTTAATTTACCTGCGCTTTGCAGAATTCGATGCCCGAACCGTCTGCCGCGCGTTCAGCTTTTATAGTTACACCGTCAGCGTATTTTCCTGCAAGCAATTCTTTTGCAAGCGGGTTTTCGACGTAGGTTTGCACCGCGCGCTTTACGGGGCGTGCACCGAACGCGGGATCGTAGCCTTTTTCGGCGATGAATTCCACTGCGGACTCATCGAACTCAAGCGTAATTCTGCGGTCTTTTAAGCGAGAGGCGACCCGCTCAAGCTGAATGCGCACGATGTCCGCTATGCAGCTTTTATCCAGATGGCGGAACAAAACCGTCTCGTCAATGCGGTTTAAAAACTCAGGGCGGAACGACGCTTTTAAGAGCGCATCGACTTTATCTTTTGCCGCCGCCATTTTTTCGTCGGTATCGGCTTCAAGAATTTCCGCACTTCCGATATTGCTCGTCATGATGATAATCGTGTTTTTAAAGTCTACTGCGCGCCCTTGTCCGTCGGTAAGTCTGCCGTCGTCAAGCACCTGCAAAAGCACATTGAACACGTCGGGATGCGCTTTTTCGATTTCATCGAACAAAACGACGCTGTACGGTCTTCGCCTTACGGCTTCGGTAAGCTGACCTCCCTCGTCGTAGCCGACATATCCCGGAGGAGCACCAATCAGGCGGCTCACGCTGAATTTTTCCATGTATTCCGACATATCGATTCTGGTGAGTGATTTTTCGTCGTTGAACAAAAAGTCTGCAAGCGTTTTTGCAAGCTCCGTTTTTCCGACGCCCGTAGGCCCGATAAACAAAAAACTTCCCAAAGGCTTACTCGGGTCGCTCAAGCCGGATCGGTTACGCCTGATTGCGTCGGAAACAACCTGCACCGCTTCGTTTTGTCCGATGACGCGCTTATGCAGCACGTTTTCAAGTTCAAGATATTTTTGCTTTTCGCTCGAAAGCATTTTAGCCACCGGAATTCCCGTCCACGAGCTGACGACGCGCGCAACATCTTCTTCCGTAACTTCCTGCCGCAAAAGTGAATTGCGCTCGCTTTCGGAATCAAGATTTTTCTGCCGCGCTTCCGCCGCAGTAAGCTCCTTTTCAAGAGCGGGGATTTTGCTGTATTTCAACTCCGCCGCTTTTTCAAGATTGCCTTCGCGCGTAAACTTTTCCACATCAAAGCGGCACTGTTCAAGCTCCGCCTTAATGCTTCGGCTCTTGTCGATGTCGGACTTTTCGTTTTGCCATTGGAGTTTCATCGCATCCCGTTCGGAAGAAATATCCGCAAGCTCTTTTTCAAGTTTTTTAAGCCGTTCGACAGAAGCCGCGTCCGTTTCTTTTGCAAGCGACTGCTTTTCAATCGACAACTGCAAAATCTTGCGCTCAAGCTGGTCAAGTTCCGTCGGCTGGCTTTCGATTTCCATTTTCAGGCGGCTTGCCGCTTCGTCCACAAGGTCAATCGCCTTGTCCGGCATAAAACGGTTCGTGATATAGCGGCTGCTTAAAACCGCCGCCGCAACGAGCGCCTCGTCATTTATGCGCACACCGTGATGAATCTCATACTTTTCACGAAGTCCGCGCAAAATCGCAATCGTATCGTCAACGGACGGCTCTCCGCAGTAAACCTGCTGGAACCGCCGCTCAAGAGCCGCGTCTTTTTCTATATATTTGCGGTATTCGTCGAGCGTTGTAGCGCCTATCGCACGGAGCGAGCCGCGTGCCAAAGCGGGTTTCAAAAGATTGGACGCATCCATCGCGCCTTCGGTGGCACCCGCGCCGACAATCGTGTGCAGTTCGTCGATGAATAAAATAATGTGTCCTTCCGACTTTTCTATTTCCGTTACGACCGCTTTCAGCCGCTCTTCAAACTCGCCTCGGAATTTTGCGCCTGCAACAAGCGAACCTAAATCAAGAGACAGAAGCCGTTTGTTTTTAAGGCTTTCAGGCACGTCGCCCGAGGCAATGCGCCGCGCAAGTCCTTCAACAACGGCGGTTTTTCCGACGCCCGGCTCGCCGATGAGCACGGGGTTATTTTTTGTCCGGCGGCAAAGCACCTGCATAACGCGGCGGATTTCTTCATCGCGCCCGATAACGGGATCAATTTTATCCTGCCGAGCTGCCGCCGTTAAATCGCGCGTATATTTTTCCAATGCGCGCATTGAACTTTCCGGGTCTTGAGAGTCGACCTGCGCATTTCCGCGAACGGATTTTAAGGCTTCCAGCACTGCCTCATGCGTTATGCCGTTTTTGCGCAAAAGTTCTCCCGCCGCGCTCTCGGATTCCGTCATCGCAAGGAGAATATGCTCCGTCGAAAGATACGAATCCTTGAGCTTCGACATTTGAATTTCCGCTTTTGCAAGCGTCTTTTGCGCTTCCGAAGAAAGGTGCATCTGCGTATTGCCGGTTACTTTCGGGTATGAAGATAAAAGATCCGCCGTCTGATGTAAAAGACTGTCGGGCGATACTCCTATACGTTCGACAACCGGCGGAACAATTCCGTCTTCCTGCGTAAGCATGGCAGTCAACAGATGTTCAAGTCCTATTTCACTATGATCATTTTTTTGAGCGAGGGCACTTGCTTCCTGCAAAGCGTCCTGTGTTTTAATCGTAAATTTTTCGTAATCCATGATTCTAAGATAATCATGAAAATTAGAGAATTCAAATTCTATTGACTAGGGCGTTTTAGCGTCTGTTTATAATCCGATTTGTTTATATAAGAGGTTACAGTTCCGGCGTTTCGTGTTTTCCGAACTCACACAAAGCATTTGCAATATGCGCGTGTTCGATAAGTTCTATATTCTTTTTGATTTTTTTATAAAGTCGAATTTCTCCGGTACCGTTTCCTCCGCAAAGCAGCTTTAAGACTTTGCGTTTTCCCTCGGGAAGTTCCAGACTTCTCAAAAAAAGCAGTGAAACCGGACAGTACACATCTATATCGATGACATATTTTTTGTCGGTAATACTGACCGACCAGTGCAGTTTTTCTCCGTCCCCATCGGCAGGCATTTGCGTGCATTCCCACATTGAAGAATAAGAGCGTTTGGAGGAATCCGCAGTGAATTTTAAAACTTTATTTTCAAAATCAAGTAAAAACGAAACACGGTCTTTATAAACGCCTTGTAAGATACAGCAGGATTCCTGCAATGTTTTTCCCGTTATAAGACTTGTAAGATTCGACGATGAAATATGCAGCCAGTCTTCAGGGAATGTTTTTCCCCAGTTTCTGTCTATATAACCTAAAGATTTTTTAGGAACGACGGTATATTCTTTTCCGTCAACGGTTATCGAGCCTGCAAAAACGGTGCGTGCGCCGGTTGCGTACCATGCGCTGCTTTTTGAATTAAACCCTTCCGTGAAGTCGAAGCGTATTTCGTATTGTAAATCCCATTTTATAAAGCCGGAATTACATAAAAACTCAGGATGTTCGCGCAGCGTCAAGGCGGAATATTCGAGCTTCCCGGAAAGTTTTTGCTCGGAAAATCGGCATAAACCGACTTCCACATCGAAAAAACGCGAAGATTCTTTTACATCGTTATATGGAAAATATCCGCATATTTGCTTTGCGCAATCGCCGAATATTCCGGCACGCACAACCGCGTAAGACGGAACCGCTATCGATTCGCTTTGAATGGAATGAGCGGAACTTGTACCGGCAAGAACATTCTGCAAGTCTTCTTCGGAAATCTTTCTGCGGGATTTAAAACCCAGAACGGCTTCTGCGGGTGAAAGTATCGGATTTATATACGCAAGTTCTACGAAAAACTTTTTTTCAAGTCCCGTAACATTTTCTATTCCATTGAAAACGAACCGCCACAAATTATAGCCGTTCTTTTTTAAAGAGCCGTTAAGTCTGCGGCGGTTAATTCCTATCGCTTTTTTTGAAACGGACATTATTAAAAATCCCCTCGTTTTTTTTGCTGCTGTTAATACTTAAAGACCGGTAAAACCGGCTGTATAACTTCAGTCAAACAGTTTATCGATTTTTTTATCGACTTCTTTTATGTCCTCCGGAAAATTCTCGTCAAGAAATTCAAAACAGGAAACGGCGGCTCTTTGAGCGTGTTCGTACCAAATTGTATAAAGCTCGGATTTAATATCATCTCCGGGGTAAGGTGCGCCTTGAACATCGGAAACAAGCTGTCGAAGCATCTCCACACACTGTTTTACTCTTTTATCCATAAAGGTAAGACTCCTAAAGCGAATTTTCAAAATATGAGGTATTATAACTTCAATTTAATAATAATTCCAGTATTTTATAATAAGTAGTCGGAGCTTCACCTTCAATCCGAACAGACTTGAACGCGGCTCAGTATAAGTTAATTTTTGTAAGACGGTGTGCTTATTTTTCCGTTGATTACTATTTTAGGGTAGACTGTGAATCCCAACTTTTTTTCGAGCGCGGCATATTGTCTTAATTCGTACTCATCGCCGATAACTATGTTGACTCCGCTTTTGCCCGCACGCGCCGTACGTCCTGCGCGGTGAATAAAAAAATCGGTATCGGCAGGAAAATCCATCTGGATTATATGACTTATATACGGAATATCGAGTCCGCGCGCGGCAAGATCACTGGTTATAAGAAGTTTGCATTTTCCGCTTTTAAAACGGTCGATGCAGGTTTTCCGCGCTTGATTGTCGGATTTTGCATGAAGAGCGGCACAGTCTATTTTTTTGTAATTCAGTTTTGCAAATATGTTTGCAACTTGATCGGCACGCGATGTAAAAACCAGAGCTTTTTCAGGATTTACCGCAAGTAAAAATTTTCTAAGCGTTTCAATCTTATCCCGCGCTTCCGCAAACAGTGCCCAATGTTCTATTTTTTTTGTCAGAATATCTTCTTCAGGCATGATTACGGTTTTTGCTTCCGAAAAAAACTTTCCGGTTTTTTTATCCGCCGTTGCAGTACAAGCGATTATCTGCGTATTTGCCGGAAGCATTTTTTTGAGCGCGGACGTTTCTTCCGTAAGCTCTTTTTTTACAAGTCTGTCCGCTTCATCAAACACGGAGGCAAATATATCTTGAATTTTAAGTTTCTTCAGATGAATCAATTCTACAAGGCGCGCAGGTGTTCCTATTACAACTGCAGGTTTTTCTTTTAATGCCTCAATCTGCCGCTTTATCGGAGAACCTCCTATGAAAAGCGCGGATTTAACAGCCGCTACGGAAGAAAGCGTTTGTTTTATTTGTGAAGCAAGTTCAAACGTGGGAGCAACTATTAAAATGCGGACTGATTTTTGCTCCGATACATCGGAAAAATCGGAAAATAATTTTGTAAGAAGCGGCAAAAGATACGCAAAAGTTTTACCGGTTCCCGTTTCGCTCTGAAATACAATATTTTCACCGTCAAGAATTTGCGGAATCACCGTTTCCTGCACTTTTGTAGGCAGATTTATGTTCTGCGCGTTTAATTTTTTCGTCAATTCGGGAGAAATGAGTGAAAAAGCGTTATTTTCCGACATGGGGGCGAGTATAGCATAGGATTTTAAAATATACTACAATCCCTAATATGAGACTTGGAATAGACACTTTCGGCTGCGATCATGCGCGTTCGGGACTTGGAAGCTATCTTCTTGCATTTACTGCAAATATAAGTCAAGACTTGCCTCACAAAGTTGAACTTTTCGGTTCGGAAATCGACAAATTCACTTATACATCGGGTACGGAAATCACTTTTAAGTCCGTTCCCTTACCGGATAGTTTGAGTGCGGAACGTTTTTGGCACTTTACGGCGTGCAATAAATTCGCCATTTCCCAAAATTACGATGCGGTTTTATATCCCGCTCCGGACAGGGTTTTGCCGACTTCTTTTAAGGTTCCCGGAGTCGCCGTTACAAACAGCATTCTTTCTTCTTGTGTAGAAGGGAATACAGATTGGATTCAAAAATTGCAGATTAAACGCGGTCTTTATAGAATTCAAAAAATTATAGCCGCAAGCGATTTTATACGCCGCGATTTAATCGAACACGGAATTTCGCCCGAAAAAATCGAAGTCGTTCACAACGGAATCGACCATAAGGTGTTTTATCCTGTAATCCAATTTGATTCCGATGTGGTGAATGTAAAACCGTTTGCGATAAAACGACCGTATTTTATTTACGGCTCGCGGCTGTCTTCCCCCGAAAAAAAACATACGGAACTTATAAAAGCCTTTTCGCTATTTAAAGAGAAAACCGGACTTCCGCATAGACTTGTTCTGGCGGGTGCGGACGGAGCGTATTCTTCCGAAATTCACAAAGCGGCATTTGAATCTTCAGCCGCCTCGGATATATTTCTTACGGGATATTTTCCGCATGAAAGTTTTCCGCAGCTTTATGCAGGTTCGGATGCCTGTATTTTTCCGTCAATCAATGAAGGCGTAGGGCTGCCCGTTCTTGAAGCAATGGCGATGGGTGTTCCTGTTTTGTGTTCCAATGCCGGTGCACTGCCGGAAATGGGCGGAGATGCGGCATTGTATTTTAATTCCGATAATATTGAAGAAATTGAATCTGCAATGGAAAAAATCGTTTCCGATAAAGAATTGAGAATATCTTTATCGCAAAAAGGAATCGAGCGTGCGGCGGATTTCAGCTGGGAAGTTACGGTAAATAAAACTTTTGAAGTTTTAAGCCGCATAATCGTATAAATACTTGCGATTTTGCATAAGTTTACGGAAATCAATGTCCAAAGCATTGATTTTGTGCGCGTGATTTCGCATAAGTTGAAGAATTCGTTTTTTTAAGCTAAAGTGCATTATGCCGAATCCCATCTTTGGAGAATTATTAATTCTTTTTTTGCTGATATTAAACAGCGCGCGCATATTTTTCTTAAAATACGGAAAAATAGATTCTCTAACCGTTCTTGCGCCCCTGTGTACGATACTTTCCGTTCTGCAAATTATCGCATGGGGCGCAGATATTTTTTCTCTCGCCGTTTTTGCAGTTTCCGTATTTGCGTTTTTTACGAATTTCCGCGCGCTGCTACGATTTTTATCGGGCTTATATGTCGACCATTACAGCGTTGCTTTTAAAAGCGGCGCGTTTTTTATAATCATAATTTCTTCGGCAATTTGCGCGGTTTTAATCTATTTCCGGCCTCTTGATTTCGGCATTATAAAATCGGACGTAAAAAAAGAAAAAATACCCGTAAGCGGAAGTTTTACTCTCGGATTTGAGCAATCCGGATTTTTTACGATTCCTTGCGGAGAAGTCTATGTTTACAGCCCTTCATCGCAAGCGGCGGAAGAAAAATCCGATGCACGACCCCCTGTTATTTTTATTTCCGATAAGCGCGCGGACACTTTGAACTATGAACCGCTTTTTTACGAACTTGCTGAGCGCGGATTTAAAATTTATACGGGAGATTTTTATGCGCGGGATCTTAAATGGTATAAAGGTGCTGCAAATATCAAAATATTCCGAAGATTTGCCATGATTTCGGATTATATTTTCAAAAAATCTCAATTTGAGGCGCAACAAGATTTTTTTGCATTCAATTCCGCTTCCGAATTTGAAGACTTATTGAATTTTATCAAGGAACGTGAGAAACAAGATTTTTTGCCGCTTTTTGCAGTCGGAGACTGGATGGCGGAACGTACGTTGCCGGATTTTTATTCCGCGCATCGGAGCGAAATATGCGGATATTTAAGTTTGACCGACTGTTCGGAATATAAAACAAAAGGCTTCGGTCTCATTGAAATCACAAATCCGATGCTTGCTTTGTATCTCGGCTTCGGCAGAGCTTCAAACAATTCTCAAACGGAAAAAATTGCACGGGAAGTAATATCGATTATTGAAGGCTCCCTTAACACTCCGAACTGAATGCCGTACCGACTTTTGATTTTTATTTCCGGACTGAATGTTCCCGGCTTTGGAAGTCAAAAGATTTTTGGCAATTGCAAAAGCGTGTTCATGGCTTTATAATGTTTCCATGGTAACACGAAAAACTAAGATTGTATGTTCTATTGGACCGGCTTGCGATAAAGATGAAATTATCCGCGAGATGATTCTTGCCGGTATGAATATTGCCCGATTTAATTTTTCACACGGGACTTACGAGTGGCACGCTCAAGCGATGGCGAGAGTCAGACGTATTTCCGCAGAGCTGAATATTCCTGTGGCAATCCTTCTTGATACTAAGGGACCCGAAATCCGCACGGGACTTGTAAAAGACGATAAAAAAATCAATATAACTTCCGGAGAAATTGTTGAAGTCGTTTCCGACGATTCTTTTTGTACGGAAAAAACGGACTCCGCCGTATGCCATATTTCGATTTCATGGAAAGAGGCTGCTGTAAAACTGACCGTCGGCAATAAAGTGCTTCTTGCGGATGGTCTTATCGAATTGCTTGTAGAAAAAATTGCGGGCGGAAAGATTATGTGCCGTGCCGCCAACTCGGGTTCTATCGGCAGCCGTAAAAACGTAAATATAATCGGCGTTCATGCCGGACTTCCGATTATGTCCGATATCGATAAACGCGATTTGCTTTTCGGAAAACAGCAGGATATTGATTTTGTCGCTGCAAGTTTTGTAAGTTTCCCGGAAGAAGTCGTTCAAATTAAAGAATATCTCAAGCAGATAGGTGCGGATGCGCGCGTTATTGCAAAAATTGAAAGCGAAGAAGGTCTCAATAATATAAAAGGAATCGTAAAAGAGGCGGACGGAATTATGGTTGCGCGCGGCGATTTGGGTGTGCAGCTCCCGACCGAACGTATTCCGCTTGCACAAAAAGCGATAATCCGCTGCTGCCGTCTTGCCGGAAAACCGGTAATTACGGCGACACAAATGCTGGATTCCATGATTGTAAATCCTCGTCCGACGCGCGCGGAACTTACCGATGTTTCAAATGCCGTTTTTGACGGAACTGATGCGGTCATGCTAAGCGGAGAAACCGCTGGAGGTCGTTATCCCGTTGAAGCCGTCAAAACGATGGCTCTCGTTACGCTTACAACGGAAGAATCGGAAGAATACTGCCGGACTATGAGCGTAATGGATCCGTATGATAAAGCTAAAATGGAAGTTGGTCATATTGTCGCCCACAATGCGTATCTGGTTGCGGAAGATATAGGCGCAAAGGCTATAATTGTCCCTACTCTGCACGGAAATACTGCGAGAATAATCGGAATGTTCCGTCCCGAGCAAATGGTTATCGCCGTAACGCCGCATGAAAAAGTTCTCCGTCAGCTTATGCTGCAGTGGGGTGTTTTTCCGGTTTTATGCCGTGTTGCCGACGACTCGGAAACGATGATACAAAACGCCGTAAAACTTGCCTTGGATTTGGGAGCCGTTAAACTTTCCGATAAAGTCGTAATGTGCGCAGGAATTCCTCTTTCAAGTCCGCTTATGATAAATACAATCAAAATTTTAATTGTAGGAAACGTACTTGCCCGCGGCACCCTTTTCGGTTTTGCGGACGAAGCGAAAACCAGAGCAAGCGGACGCATAATTCACAACGAAGATATGCTTGAATTCCACGATAAAATTCGTATACATAGGCACATGATTTTGGTGTGCCACCGCATCACGGAAGATATGATTCCCGCTTTGCGTGCCGTAGACGGCGTTGTGTCGGAGGCAGGCAGCGACATCGGTTCCGAGGAGCTTACGCTTATAAATCCGTCCTTAGTTTGGGTACTGAATGTTCCCGACGCTCAAAAAGTTTTGGAAAGCGATCTTTCCGTTACTATAGACGGAGAACAAGGATTGATTTATGAAGGCATAATCTGATGAAGATGATTTTACTCGGCACGGGAACCAGTCAGGGAATTCCCTGTATAGGATGCGACTGTGCCGTGTGCCGTTCAAAAGACAGACATGACAAACGATTAAGATGCAGTGCTTACGTTACTCATAAAAATAAAAACGGAAGCACTGCACACATTTTAATCGATGCGGGACCGGAATTTAGAATTCAAGCATTACGTCATAAAATTAAAGCGGTGGATGCGGTTTTACTGACGCACAGTCATGCCGATCACTTGCACGGGCTTGATGATTTACGCATATTCCGTCACACAAAATCATCCGATGAAACGTCTCTTGCAAAATCTCAAGGACTCCCCGTTTATGCAAATAAAAACACGATAAAAGACGTTGCAGATCGTTTTTCTTACGTGTTTAGGGAAACACAGGAAGGGGGTGGCAAACCTAATCTGCATCTCATCGACTGCAAGACTCTTAAAAAGAACGCCATGCCCGATGAATTCGGAGAAATTTGCGTTACACCCGTAAAAATGATGCACGGTGCGGTAAAAACTACCGGATGGATTTTGTCGTGCGACGGTAAAGATAATGCCCGGCATTCAATCGCATATCTTACCGACTGCAACAATATTAAAAACAAATCCTTAAAAAAAATCCGTAAGTCCGCAGGCATTCTTGAGCATCTTGTGATTGACGGCTTGCGTATTCCGGGGCATTCTACGCATTTTTCGTTTTTGGAAGCTTTCGCAGTTGCGGACAAAATAGGTGCCGAGCATACGTGGCTTACGCACATTACGCATTTGAACAGTCATGAGCAGATAAAAGAATATATTTCTCTGCATTTAAATGAATTTCCGAATCTTGCAAAGATTGTAAAAGAAGGCGGTTCTGTTTCTCCTGCCTATGACGGATTGATTCTAAATATATAGCCTAAAAAAAATTATACAATCTGCCTGAAAAATTGCCCCACGGATATTCCGTTTACGACGGAATCTTCAGGATAATTTTTTAATATGCCGTCTCGTCCAAATTCAAGGTGAGGGGAGGTGATACCGTGCTTTATGGAAATATCCGCCTCCATAAGCGCGCTTAGATGGTCGGCAATCCTGACTGTGCGTCCGTCGATAGGAGAAAATTTATCTTCATTGTATTTGGAATTCAGTTCTTCCCAAGATACTTCCACCGTTTTACCGTCTTTTACTACGCGGTTGGAAAATTCCTCGCTTATAAAATACATAATTTCATCTATAAAAAACGGTTCCATAAGCGGAACAAGTTCACGGTTTACAACATCATCTTCTATGCGCTTTACGATTTTAGGAAGTTCGTCGGTTGCTTGCTTAACCGGAGAAATTATGTCGCGTGTTACGGCTTCCGGCAAATCATGAAAAAGCGCGCTGAAAAAATTGTTTACCTCGCGTTTGCGGCACATCGGAACAGGATTTTTGCGGCATAAAAGCAGCGTCATCACTGCAACAAAATAGCAATGTCCCAAAACGCTCGTTTTAGGTATGCGCGGAGTTTGATTCCAGCGCGTTTGAAATCTAAGCTGCTCGATTTTCATAATAAAATCGAAAGAACGCTGCCGCGTCATCAGCATTTGCAGACCTTGCAGATCCAAATATTTTTGCAGCTCCGATAAAATCTGCGTGTTTATGTTTTCAAGGCGTTCAGGTTCGTTTACGACAGTGAGCATTTGCAGTTCCCTCATTGTCGCATATTTATGCGCTGCAGAAAGAATTCTGGAAGCGGAAACAGATTTTTCAGGGATTTCGGCTGCACCGGATTTTTGTGCAAGATATTGCGCAAAAATTTCGAAAAGTTCTTTATCGTCGATAATCGGCTTATATTGATTCAGAACCCATTCGTTAAGTTTAAGATATTCTTCACCGTAATCGGCTTTTAATATTTGTTGAACGGTTGCTTTTATATCGCAAAGAGCAATTTTTTTTAAAAGGTCGAATAAAGATGCGTAAATTATCCAATTCCAGTCGACAAATACGCCCCGGTTTTCTTCGAATTTTCCGATTATATATGCAATAACCATTTTTTCGCCCGCTTTGTCCATTTCAACAATATCGAACGGGCGTATAAGGTCATTCCATCTTTGTATGGAAAATCCTTCAAAAATTTTATGCGCAAAAGCTCTGTCTATCATATTTTCTTTATCGACTTGAACCGGATTTTTGATCAGCATCCATCTTGTCTTTCCAAACGATAGCTTTTTTCTTAATCTCTTCGGCACCGTTTTTATCGCCTATTGCAAGCAATAATTTATGTTTTGCAAGAAGGAATTTTATTCCGTTTCTCATGTCGTCTATTCTGCGCGTTGAAAGCTCATATTTGTCCCGATAGCCTGCAGCCGAAGCATCAAGCAGCTTTGAAATAAGGCGAATGTAAAGAACGGTAGTTTCGTATTCTTCGTTGTTCGGATCAAAATACGCTTTTACGGAGTTACGCATATCAATCAAATTCTTTGCTATAACTGCAAAGCGTCCTTTTAATTCGACAAAAGACCATTTCCATTTGCTGTTGTCGCCGAAAGCAAGCTCAAGGAGATTTATTGTAAGTCCGAGTTTTCGGACAAGATAATAACGTTTTTCAATAGGAATATTTACGAGTGCTTCATGATATTTTGCAAGATCTGAATACGGAATGTCGATTGTGTTAGTAACGATGTCTTCAAGATAAATTATCGCTTTATAAAGAATTTTACGAGCTTCGTTTAATACATCGTTGTTTTTGACTTCCAGAATTTTAAGAGAAAGAGTATTTTGAGCCATATAAAGCGAGGCTGCGTAAATCATATCTTCGGAAAGTTGATTTTTTTTATACGGTGCGTTCTCTTTATTTGAAGCGATTAAGTTCAGTACGTTTTTTTCCGTATTCAGTACGACCGTTATTTTAGACTGATAGGGTTTAACCGCTTCTGCAAACTCAAGTCTTGTTTCCTCTGAAATTTTTGCCATACAACCTCCAATAATATTTTTCCGACCGTCAAAAAATTCGGTTTTAAAATGCGGCTCTAAAACAATGTATCACCGGCTGTTCCGAATTTTTCAAGCATGGAGCGCGCGTGTTCCAAAGACTGTTCGCTGTCCGAATCACCTGAAAGCATCCGTGCAATTTCAGCCGCACGTTCTTCTCCGCGCACTTCGCGTACATGGGAAGAAGTTTTTCCCTCTTCTATGCCTTTTTCAATCTTGATTTGATTATCGGCATAAACTGCAATACTTGCAAGGTGAGTTATACAGAAAATCTGTCTGCTTGCGGCAAGTTTTTTTAAGTGGCTTCCGACTGCGACTGCGACTTCTCCGCCGATTCCGGTGTCAATTTCATCAAAAACGAGAGTAGGTACGGTGTCAATCCGCGCAAAAATCGTTTTCAGCGCAAGCATTACGCGTGAAAGTTCACCGCCTGAAGCAATCCGCGCAAGAGGCAAAAGAGGAGAACCCGCATTTGCGCTTATCAAAAATTCAATATTGTCCATTCCGAACGGACCGCACCGCTGTTCAACATTACTTCCCGCCTTTTCCGTTATATTCACGGAAAAGCGCGCATTGCCCATTCCAAGAGTTTTTAAGATGTTTGAAACTTCGTTTGAAAGGATGCTGCCGGTATTTTGCCGCTTTTCGGAAATTTTTTTCGCCGCAATGTAAACACGTTTCTCAAGTTCGGCAATTTCTTCTGCAAGGGCTTCTTTGTTTTGTGCCCCGCTTCCAAGCTGTTCAAGCATCGTCTGCGCTTTTTCAAGGTAATCAAATATTTCGGAAAGCGGCGCACTTTGTGAAGATGCGTATTTTTTCTTTAAATCGTAAATAAGCGACAAACGCTCCTGTACTTCGGCAAGGCGGGCGGGATCGTAGACTAATTTTTGCGAATATGAGTTGAATTCTTCCGCAATATCGGAAAGCTCGTAAAAAGCGTTTTCAAGACGGGTATCAAGAGCGGTAATTGTTTTATCAAGAGCGGCAATTGTTTGATTTTCGCGGCGGATGCGTTTTAAAAGCGGTACGGCGGAGTCTTCCGAGCCGTCAAGCATTTCGCGTACCGATTCAATTCCCGAATAAAGTTTTTCATAAGAAGCAAGCCGTGCTTCTTCTTCTGCAAGATTTTCATCTTCACCGTCTTTCAGATTTGCGTCGGAAATTTCTTTTACGGCAAACGTATACATATCGATTTTGCGCAGTCTTTCGCCGTCATCGGAATTAAGCTGTTCCAAAATCCGCCGTTTTTCGATTAGGGAAGTGTATAAAGATGTAAAAGCGCGTACTTCATCGGTAATGCCTGCGCGGGAGTCAAGAAATTTACGGTGTTCGCTTACTTTCATAAGAGATTGATGTTCGTGTTGCCCGTGAATGTCGATTAAAAATGCGGAAAATTCTGCAAGATCAGAACGTGTCGCAGGAACACTTCCTATCCACGCACCGGATTTTCCGTTCAATCTAATAAATCGGCGTAAAAGAACTCTGTTATTTTCCGCTTCGATTCCGTGTTCCGTAAGCCAGCTTTTCATTTCCGGATCCGGGTTGTCGAGTAAAAATGTTCCCGAAACCGACGCTTCGCCTGAACCGGAGCGTATCTGCGAAACTTCCGCTTTTCCTCCCAGCAGAAAGGACAATGCACCTATCAAAATTGATTTTCCCGCTCCTGTTTCTCCGGAAAGAACCGTAAAGCCTTTGGAAAATTCTATAGTAATTTGATCGATAATTGCAAAATCTTTTATAGTAAGGTCTTCAAGCATGAGGCCCTCCCGACCAGTTTAATTTTGAACGCAATGCGTCGTAAAATTTTTCTACCGTGCAGCCGGCAAGTTTTACTTTTTCACTGATTCTGCGGATTTTTACACAATCTCCTTCCTGTAATTCAAACGTTTTTTGTCCGTCAACAGTGATAATGCTCTCGCTTTCTCGTGAACGCATTACTGTAACACCGATTTCCCCGTCGGGGCTTAATACAAGAGGGCGGCTAGACAGCGAAAAAGCGTTCATCGGTGTTAGAAGCAATGCGTCTAGTTCAGGGTCAATGATTGGTCCGCCTGCAGAAGTGGAATACGCGGTTGAGCCGGTCGCAGTGCTTACAATCAGTCCGTCTGCTTTAAATATTCCAAGCGGCACACGATTATATGAAACTTCAAGCAGCACAGTCCGCGTGGCAAATTTTGAACAGATTACAACGTCGTTTAAACCGATTGAAGAAAAAATTTCTCCTTTTTCCGCAGGACGTATTAAAGCCGCCTGTACCATGCTTCGAGTAACAACCGGTAATTTTCCTTCTAAAAACAGTTCCAGTTTTTGCCGCCATTCTTGCTTTTGAATACTTGCGATAAATCCGAATTCACCGAAATTTACAGGAAATACCGGAATGCCGTGTTTTACGCAACCTCGTGCGGCAAATAAAACCGTTCCGTCGCCGCCAAGCGTGATAACAAAATCGTTTCCCTCAAACGGGTTGTCGTTGCTGAATCCGTTAAAACTGTAGAAAGACGATTTGATTCCGCGCTCCGTAAGAAATTCGGCAATGGAATTTCCGAATTTGCGGGATAAATCTTTATGTGTATTTACGACAATCAGGCATTTTTTCATAGTCAATCCGAATTTTATGGAAGCGTTCCCAAAACTTTTACGATTTTTGCAATTTGAGGATTGGAAAGACGCGGATACAGCGGAAATAATGCCGTTCGCAGATATAAGGATTTTGCCTTTATGCATGAAGATGATAATTCCTCTTCTCTAAGAGCAATAACGGAATCTTCATAAGCGGGGCGGATTTCAATATCTTTTTTTGCCGCGTATGATTTTACATCTTTGAATGCGCTGTTTAATACGAGCGGAAAACAGCACATTGTAGAGCCGTAATCGACATTTTTTCCTTCCGAGATTTCAATATTGTATTCGGGACGGATAAAAGTTTTGTGCCGCCCGCTCATAATCGCCCTTCGGAAAAGCGTAAATATTTCTTTGCGGCGTATTTCGTTGCGTCCGAATTCTTTTAGCTGAATCCATGCAAGAGCTGCATTTATGTCCGGTAAAAGTTCTGCAGACGGTAACGAATCGGCAAGTTTTTTAAGCACAATCCATTCGCGTCTGTTGGGAGCCATAAGAACCGCGCCGCCGCCTGCCGTAATTACATCTTTTTCTTCAAGTGCCATAATTGAAAATATACCTGAAGAACCTGCTTTGCGCGGTTTTTCCGAAACATTTTCAGCATTTACTGGAAAAAAAGAACCTGCGGACTTTGATATATCTTCTATGATGGGAATACCGAGTTCAATAAACGGATTCATGTCGGGCAGAATCCCCATTGATTCGTGGAGCAAAAGTATGCGACCGCCGTTTTTAGTTCCTTCTGAAACCGCATCAACGGAAACAAGACCGGTAGTTTCATCTATATCAAGAACAATCGGCTTAAAACCTGCATATTCAACGGCTTGAATATGCCATGCAGGGGCGAGTGCGGAAATCATAACCGCAGTCCCGCTTTCGGCACCAAGTGCACTAAGAGCGTATTTCAGCGCGGAAAGCGGGCTTCTTAAAGCGATTGCACCGTCACAGCCTGTAAATTCTTTTACGGATTGTATAAGGCGAGAATTTAATTCGCCGGGACCTATCCTTTCATCAACCATGCAGGTAAGGACGGCATCCATTTCTTTTCTGCGGATTGTCGTGCTATATGTCTGAATCATTTCTAGTTGGCGGTTATAAACCTCTGAAGTTCTTTCGGATCGAACAGACGCTTAGTATCAAGAATGATAAGATAGCCGTCATCGTTTCTGACGACACCGTTTATGTATTCGGTTCCGATTCCGTTCATCATCTGCGGCGGATCCTGTATATCATTCTGCTGAACGGACAGAACGCGTGAAACGCTGTCGATAATTATTCCAATCTGCATACCGCTGATTTTTAAAATTATAAAACCGCTTTCAAGTTCGTTCAGTTCCACTTTGGAATAATCCGTTGCAATTTGAAAGCGGCGGTGTAAATCAATAATAGGAATAATTTCACCGCGAAGATTCAAAATTCCCACCATATAATAAGGAGCATTCGGAATAGGACGTATCTTTTGAATCTTTACGATTTCCTTCACATCCATGATATTTACTCCGTAAAGTTCCGTTCCAAGCTTAAAACTTACCAACTGTAACTGTGAATCGTCCGCAGCCATATTTCCTCCATATCAAACAGTATCACGTTTGTTAGAATACACCGAAACAAGAGCTTTTGCAATATTGCGATTTTTATTCACACGGGAGCAAAGTTGACTTTTTCGGAACTTCGGATAAGCGCGATTTTTTCGTCAACCTTAGCTATTCGATTTTAGAACTGCGTTTTTAGCGGAACTTATTTGTGTGCATATGAAAATTACACTTTGTTATATAGAAACTGTATTCAGTTTATGCTAATATCCGCGCATGAAATCTTTGCAGATTCTTAAAGGAAAGCCGGATATTCTCGGTGCACTTCCTCTTGCAGGCGGAGTCAATTTTGCCGTCTACAGTAAGAACGCGGAGCGAGTGTTTTTAGATTTGTTTGAAGCGGAGGATGATAAGCAGCCTTCCGTTTCTATTGAACTTGATTCTGTAAAAAACAGGACGGGCAGTGTATGGCATATTTTTATAAAAGATTTAAAGCCCGGTTCTCTTTATCTCTATCGTGTTGACGGTGAATATAACCCCACACACGGAAATCGTTTTAATTTCAATAAATATCTTTTAGATCCGTATGCAAAAGCTCTTACGAAAGGTTCGATTTTTCGTTCATATAATTTGCAGATGGCTCGCGGACTTGCCGGCATAGAAAACGGAAAACTGTCCGATTTATCCGATTTCCCGAAGTGCGTAGTTGTTGACGACAATGATTTTGACTGGGGCGATGACCGTCCGCTCAATTATCCGCTTGATAAAACCGTAATTTATGAAACTCATTTAAAAGGTTTTACAGCATCTCCGTCATCTAAAGTTGCCGCACCCGGAACATACAAGGGATTTATAGAAAAAATTCCGTATTTAAAAGAACTCGGCATTACGTCAGTAGAATTGCTTCCTATGTTTGAGTTTGACGATGATGAAAACGGAAATATAAATCCGAAAACCGGTGAGAAACTTACGAATTATTGGGGCTACAGTACGGTAGCTTTTTTTGCTCCTAAAACCTCTTTCGCTTCAGATTCAAGTCCGGGCGGTGCTGTGCGCGAATTCAAAGAGTTCGTTCGCGAAATGCACAAAGCCGGACTGGAAGTAATTCTCGACGTAGTATTCAATCACACGGCAGAAGGCAACGAGCACGGCTATACGTTTTCATTCAAGGGATTTGAAAATTCCGTGTATTACATTTTGCCGTTCCATGAAAAACAATATTATATGAATTATGCCGGCTGCGGAAATTCAATAAATGCTTCGCATCCGGTTGTAACACGCTTTATTCTTGATTGTCTGCATTATTGGGTAACGGAAATGCACGTTGACGGATTCCGCTTTGACCTTGCTTCGGAACTTACGCGCGACAGGCACGGCAATATACAAGGTTTTCCGTTTCTTACAAATGCGATTGCAGAAGATCCCGTTCTTGCGGACACAAAAATAATTGCAGAAGCGTGGGATGCCGGCGGCGGCTACCATGTCGGAAATTTTCCGGGCGGAAGATGGAGCGAATGGAACGATCGTTTCCGAAACGATATACGCCGTTTTGTGCGCGGTGATGAAGGTGTCGCAACTGCGGCTGCAACGCGTATTGCAGGAAGTTCCGATTTATACAATCACAGCGGAAGACTTCCTACCGCGTCCGTAAATTTTATAACCTCGCATGACGGTTTTACGCTTAACGACCTTGTAAGCTACAATACAAAGCACAACGATGAAAACGGAGAAAACGGGCGCGACGGTTCGGATAATAATAACAGCTATAATCACGGTTTTGAAGGAGCCGCAAATAATCCTAAAATCGAACAGCTTCGTATACAATCGATAAAAAATTTCATGCTTTGTCTTATGATTTCTCAAGGTGTTCCCATGATGACTGCCGGAGATGAATTTAGGCGGACTCAAAACGGAAATAATAATGTATATTGCCAAGACAATGAACTTGCATGGCTGAACTGGGATTTTGCGGAAAAAAATGCGGAAATTCTGCATTTTACAAAACAGATTATTGCACTTCGGAAAAATCATCCGGTATTTACGCGCAGCAAGTTTTTTTCGGAACATAATCCGGAAATCGAATGGTTCGACTTGAGCGGCAGAGTTCCGGATTGGAATACTTTAAAACGCTTTCTTGCATTCAAGCTTAACGGTGAATCCGTTTTGTGTGCCGACGGTTCATGCGACAATGATTTTTATATTGCCGCGAACACTGACATATACGACATTACGGTTACGATTCCGTCTCTTTCAAAAGGAAAAAAATGGCACAGAGTAGCGGATACTTCAATCAAAGGACTTGATTCAATCTGTGTTACCGGCGCGGAAGAACTGCTTTCGGAACAAAAACGTTATGTTCTTCCTGCTCACGGTTTTCTAATTCTAATGGGAAAGGTCTGCAGCTGATTTAATTAATGCCGTTTGCGGAGTTTAACTTTTTACAAAGCTGTTTTATGCGGTAAATGTCTTGTAAATTTTTTACCGGATTTATAATTTGACGCTTATTCGGAGAGTTTTTCGGGCGAAGAAGCTGTAAGGTTTGCGGTTGAGCGATAAAAATGCGGAGAACCCGCAAACAACGGAAGATATATATGCGCCGGACTTACGGCACGCGTAAGCGTGCATGTATAAAAACTTCCCTGCACCGCCGGAGCACCGACGGAGAAGCAGCAATGTTTGCGGTTGAGCGATAAAAATGCGGAAGATCCGCAAACGGCGGAAGATACGTATGCGCCGGATTGTAGGGGCGCGCTTTGCGCGTTCCGAAACCTTCGGTTGAGGAATGAGGCGAAAGCCGTAACCCCGAAAAGCCGTTTACGAAATACGGTTGCGCCCGTATTCGTAATGTGTGCTTTAAAACGATTTCATGCCGATGCACTGGCTTGTGCGCGGTTGAAAAATATTAAAATGTTTTGTAGTGTACTTTTACATCTACCTTGGAGGTATTAAATGAAGTTTGACGCCGAAAAATTTAAAGAAAGTCTTTCCGCACGTCTGAGACGGCAGTACGGAAAAGATATTTCTCAGGCTAGCAAACACGATCTTTTTGATGCAGTTTCCGCTTCAGCGATGGAGCTTATTATGGAGAACTGGATTAAGACGCGCCATGAATATGAAAAGAAATCCGTAAAGCAGCTTTATTATTTGTCTGCCGAATTTCTTATGGGACGCGCTTTAAGCAATAATCTTATCAACGCGGAAATCGCTTCGCAGGTAAAAGATGTTCTCAAAGAAATGAATATTGATTACGACATGATAGAAGATGAGGAACCGGACGCGGGACTTGGCAACGGAGGACTTGGACGTCTTGCCGCCTGCTTTATGGACAGTCTTGCAACTCTGGATTATCCGGGACACGGTTACGGAATCCGCTATCAATACGGAATGTTCGAGCAGCGCATTGAAAACGGCTATCAAGTTGAATATCCCGATAACTGGCTTGCTCACCGCGATCCTTGGGAGATGAAACGCAGCGATCTTGCCGTAACCGTAAAATTCGGCGGTACGATTGCCTACGGAAAAACTCCGGACGGACGTCCGCGCTTTTATATCGAAAATGCGGAAGAAATTACCGCAACTCCTTACGATATGCCTATAGTCGGTTACGATACCGGCACGGTCAATACTCTTCGTTTGTGGCAGGCATCTTCTCCGGACGGATTTGATTTGCAGCTTTTCAATAATATGGAATATAACCGTGCCGTAGAGCGTCAGAACAGCGCGGAAAATATAAGCCGTGTCCTTTATCCTAACGATTCGGGGCCGAGCGGAAAGGCTCTGCGCCTTAAACAGCAGTATTTCTTTTCGTCTGCAAGTCTTCAGGATTTGGTTCGCCATTATGTTGCCGATTACGGAACGGATTTTACAAAGTTTCCGGAGCTCCACGTAATACAGCTCAACGATACGCATCCCGTTGTTGCAATCCCTGAGCTTATGCGCATTCTTATGGACGATTACAATATCGGCTGGGAAGAAGCATGGAAAGTTGTAACAAAAACTTTCGCGTATACAAATCACACTATTATGGCGGAAGCACTTGAAAAATGGCCAATCGACATATTCCAAGGACTTTTGCCTCGCGTTTATCAGATTGTAGAAGAAATTAACCGCCGCTTTTTGATTGATTTGCGTCAGACTTATCCGAACGATTACGACAAGCACGGAAGAATGTCTATAATCAACAATGGTAAGATTTATATGGCATGGCTTGCAATTCATGCGTGCTTCAGCGTAAACGGTGTTGCGGAGCTTCATACAAAACTGCTTAAAACAAAAGAATTGAAGGACTGGTTCGAACTTTATCCTGATAAATTCAATAATAAGACGAACGGAATTACGCAGCGTCGCTGGCTTTTGTGCGCGAACCCTGCGCTTTCCGACTTTATCACCGCAAGAATAGGGCACGGTTGGGAAAAAGATTTGTCCAAACTCAAAGACCTTGAAAAATTTGCAGATGATGAAAAAAGTCTTAAAGAGTTTATTGAAATCAAAAAGAGCAATAAACAAAAACTTGCCGAGTATCTTAAGCACGCGCAGAATGAATTCCTTGATCCTGAAAGCATTTTTGATGTTCAAGTTAAGAGACTTCATGAATATAAGCGTCAGCTTATGAATATTCTTCACGTAATGCATGTTTATAACAGACTTCTTGAAGATTCGTCCTACAATCCTGTTCCACGCACCTTTATCTTCGGGGCGAAGTCCGCATCCGGTTACCGCCGTGCAAAGTCGGTTATCAAGCTTATCAACACGGTTGCCGACAGAGTAAATAACGACCGCCGAGTAAGAGGTAAAATCCGCGTTGTTTTTGTGGAAAATTACCGTGTAAGCGTTGCTGAACGTATTTTCCCTGCTGCCGATGTTTCCGAACAGATTTCTACGGCGGGACTTGAAGCGTCCGGAACTTCCAATATGAAGTTTATGGTAAACGGTGCACTTACTCTCGGCACGATGGACGGAGCCAATATCGAAATCGTTGAAGAAGCGGGCAAAGAGAATACGGTAATATTCGGACTTACTGCAGATGAAATTATCAACATTGAGCAGAATCACTCTTACAATGCGCAGGAATATCTTGACCGCAATCCTGCGCTTGCAAAAGTTGTTGAACAGCTTGTGGACGGAACTTACGATCCTACTCATCAGCTTTTCAAAGAGCTTCACGATTCTCTCGTGTACGGTGTTGAAGGACAGAGAGCCGATGTATTCTATGTTCTTGCCGACTTTGATGCATATTGCAAAGCGCAGGAGCAAATTGATGCGCTTTACCGCGATAAAATGAAATGGGCGAAAATGTGCATCAAGAATATTGCAAACAGCGGAAAATTCTCTTCCGACCGCACAATCGAAGATTACGTAAAAGACATTTGGCATCTTAAAAAACTTGCCCGTCCGGTAGAAAAATAACTATGACGAAAAATTCCGCATCTCTTTTTGGAGGTGCGGGTTGTCTTCTTGCAGCCTGCATCTGGGGATTTGCTTTCGTTGTTGTAAAAGACAGTCTTGACTATGTAAGCGCCGTCTATATGATGGCGTTTCGTTTTACAATGGCGGCTCTTGCGCTTTCTCTCGTTTTTATAAAAAAACTTCGCTTAATAAATCGTCAATATCTTTTTCGCGGACTTGTATTGGGTGCGTTTATGTTTATTGCATATGCGTTTCAAACAATAGGCTGCAATTTTACTACTGCCGGAAAAAATGCATTTCTTACAACGACTTATGTTATCCTTGTACCGTTTTTTGCATGGGCTTTATACCGCGAACGCCCGCATTTTAGGATTTTTATTGCCGCCGTAATTGAACTGGTTGGGATAGGATTTTTATCACTGGGAAATGAAGCGGGAAAACTTTTTTATATCGGACTTGGTGATTTACTTACGCTTATATCGGGAATTTTTTACGCATTCCAGATTGTTTTTCAGGAAAAATATTGCCGTCAACAGGACAAAAATGCAGTAAAAAGCACTCATGCAAACGATCCGATTATTTTGACAATTCTTGCATTCATTTTTGCGGCAATATTTTCTTGGATTGCAGCTCCGTTTTACGACGGAACACAAAATGCCTTTTTACCTAAAATTGAACCGTTCCCTCTTTCCGCATTTACAAATACGCGCGTATTTTTTTCGCTTTTATATTTAGGCTTACTCAGCACGATGCTTGCATTTCTTTTGCAAAATATCTGCCTCAAATATGTACCTTCTCCGATTGCATCTCTTCTTCTTTCTTTAGAATCCGTATTCGGAATGCTTTTCAGCATATTGATTCCTATAAACGGAAGACGTGAGAACGTTTCGGTAAATCTTGTCTTAGGCTGCATTTTGATTTTTTCAGCAATTGCAATAGCCGAATTACGATTTTCAAAAGGCAGGAAAAATAAATAGGTCGAATGCAGACTTTTAAGAATTATAGACAGCATTCAAGTTGTATATTTTATACGGATTTAATATCATGTGCCAAATACATCAATAAATTATGGGGGACTTATGATAACGTGGTCAAATGTGGACAGTCTTTCGGCATGGAAAAAACTTCTTTCGCTTAAAGGAATGGTTTCTGTCGCGGCGGAACTTTCGGGCGCGAGTGCGTCAAAACGTATCCGCGAATATTCTGTTCCGATGGCAGAGGGCTTGACATTCAATTACGGTGCAAAGCAGGTAAACGAGCAGATTTTGACTGCTCTCTCCGAATTGAG
Organism: uncultured Treponema sp.; assembly: GCA_963548875.1. Classification (GTDB taxonomy): domain Bacteria; phylum Spirochaetota; class Spirochaetia; order Treponematales; family Treponemataceae; genus Treponema_D. The sequence continues at coordinate 33,092 of CAUUVZ010000008.1, forward strand.
TGCGGAAGCGGAGCTTTTGGAAAAATTTGAAGCGCTTTACAACGGAGAAGTTGTAAACACCGGTGAAAAACGCAAAGTCCTTCACCATTTGCTGCGCGGTCAACTTGGAAAAGACGTGCAGGCGGACGGTGTAAATAAGCGTGATTTTTATTTGAACGAACAAAAGCGGATTGCGGATTTTGCACAAAAAATTCATGACGGAAAAATCGTAAATGAAAAGGGCGAAACTTTTACGTCAGTCTGCCAGATTGGAATAGGCGGTTCCGACTTGGGGCCGCGCGCGATGTATCTTGCGCTTGAAAATTGGGCGAAGGCAAACGGTACATTCAAAATGGAAGCGCATTTTATTTCCAATGTCGATCCGGACGACGGTGCGGGCGTTATCGCGTCTCTTGATATTGCACGGACGATTTTTATTCTCGTTTCAAAGTCCGGTACAACACTTGAAACGCTGACTAACGAATCATTTGTAAAAGATTTTATCAAAAAAGCGGGACTGGATCCTGCAAAGCGTATGATTGCGGTTACCAGCGAAACAAGTCCGCTTGCTCATAATTCCGATTATCTTGAAGCCTTTTATATGGACGATTATATCGGCGGACGGTATTCGTCAACTTCCGGCGTGGGCGGCGCGGTTTTAAGCCTTGCGTTCGGTGCAAAAGTTTTTGCGGATTTCCTTGACGGAGCGGCGGCAGCGGATAAAACTGCTCTCAACAAAGATATTCGTAAAAATCCTGCGCTTTTGGACGCGCTTATCGGTATTTACGAGCGCAATGTTCAAGAGTACCCCGCTACGGCGATTCTTCCGTACTCGCAGGCGTTGAGCCGATTTCCGGCGCATTTACAGCAGCTAGATATGGAGTCGAACGGCAAAAGCGTAAACCGTGAGGGCGGTAAAATCGATTATGCAACGGGGCCGGTGATTTTCGGAGAGCCGGGCACGAACGGTCAGCATTCTTTTTATCAGCTTTTACATCAGGGGACGGATATTATTCCGCTGCAGTTTATTGCATTTCGCGAAAATCAAAGCGGAAAAGACATCGTAATAGAAGATTCTACGAGCCAGACAAAACTTTCCGCAAACGTTGCGGCACAGATTGTCGCGTTCGCCTGCGGTAAATCCGATTCAGATTCAAACAAAAGTTTTGCCGGAGGCCGCCCGTCAAGTCTTATTTACGGAGATAAACTTACCCCGAAAACTTTAGGCGCGCTGCTTTCTCACTTTGAAAACAAAGTTATGTTTCAAGGCTTTGTGTGGAATATCAACAGCTTTGACCAGGAAGGCGTGCAGCTCGGTAAAAAACTTGCAAAATCCGTTTTGAGCGGCAGCATGGACGGCGCACTGAAAGAATACGCGGGAATGCTGATAAAATAAAACTTCCTTAAAATGCGACAGTTGAAAATGTGTTAACTTTGAAAACTGTTGCATTCGTACGCTTCTTGTATACAGTTGATAAATGAGTTGTCGTATAAGGGATTGGAATAAAAATATGAAAAGAATTTTATTATTGATTGCTTGTATTTTCGGGTTAAATTATCTGTTTGCCAATGAATATGAGCCTGAAAAGCTCATAACTGAAACAAATGATGATGTCGGCATGTATTTTTTAGGAAATGTTAAAAAAGGTTTAGGTGTAACTGCCGTATCTACAAATGTGATGCCCGGTATAATTCCCGATCAAGATATAACAATTTCATCGGCAAATGAAATGGAATTTAGTTTTACGGAAATAAAATGTACTTCGATGGTTCAAGCGTTAGATTCAAATGATAAAGAGCTTGCATGGATGGCAACATTATTTGATGTAAAACCGAATGCGATTAAAAAAATCAATAAATCAGTAAAAGATAATAAAATTCTGTTTTCAAAAATTGTTGATTCAATGAATAAAGACGATTTACGTGCAAATACGTATGGAACTCAAAATCAACCGGATCCCGACGAGTTTTCAAAGTTGAGAAGTTTAAATGTATACGATTTTTATGTCAAAGTAAAAAAAAGCGGAGATATTGTCCGTTTGCAAGTATATGTGGAAAACTTTCAAGACGCGAAAGATTTGTAAACAGTCTGTTTGAAAAAAATCCGCCGGAGAATTATACTTTCGGCGGATTTTTCTGTTATATTCAGCGGAAACGTCAGTTATGGAATACCGCTCGGACTATCTCGGACGTATGCAGTGGATTGTTTATCCAGATGGTGAAAAAATCACTTATGGTTACGATAACGGCGGACAGGTCGTGTCCGTCAAAGGCAAGCATTTGGAGCATAACTTTGACTATGTTACAGACATCCTCTACGACCAGTACGGTCAGAGAACAAGAATCGATTACGGCAACGGGACATTTACCGAATACAGCTATGACCCTGCCCGCAGATGGCTTGATTCAATAAAGACCGAGAACAAATGGGGGCAGAACTTCCAGAACATTTCATACAGCTTCGACGCTGTAGGGAACGTGCTCGGCTATGAGAACGACTGCCTTGATAGCGTAAGCGGGAACTACAAGACAAAGCAGACTTACAGTTATGACAGCCTTTACCAGCTGATAAAGGTAAGCGGAGAGACTGTATATAATCCGTACAGGTCAAGCGTGCCTGAGTTTATGTCGAATTACAGCCAGATGTTTGAATTTGATTCCGACGGACTCGGGAACATGACAAGCAAGGTCTCTACGGAGACGGTGAAACCGCAGAAAGCGATAGGGGACAATCTGAACTACAGATTCGATTATGAATACGACGGAAATTTTGCGCACAGATTAAAGAGGGCAGGGGAGCGGTACTATAAGTACGATGCAAACGGCAATGTTGTTTGCGAGCAGGACGGAAGTTTTGACGGGGAAGAGGATGTCTCTTACCGTAAGATAAAGCAGGAGAGGGATGATGTATATTCTACCGGTTACGGCTGGGGTCTGTTCAAGGAAGATTCTGCAAGCGGCGGCTCGTCTGCGTCGGCATACAGACGAACATATACATGGAATGAGAGGAATCAACTGGTCAGTTCTGTTGATGCAAGTTACTCGACTGCATATATTTACGGACAGGACGGCCAGCGTTCAAATAAATACACGCAGACCTCCGAAACGCTCTACTTCAACAAGATGTGGACGCTGCACACCGACAGAGGAAACAATATTTACGGCGGACAGTTTGCAAAGAACATTTACCTCGGCGAGACGCGAATCGTAACAAAATTGTCCGGCAGGAATGAAACGACGATACATGAGGAGTATTACAAGCAGTATTATTACCATTCAGACCATTTAGGCAGTGCGAGCCTTATTTCCGACTACAAGGGAGATGAGTATCAACGCATAGAATATGCTCCGTACGGAGAGACGTGGGTAGAAAAGACAAACAACACGGGCAGCGAATACTTACCGTACAAGTTCACGGGTAAGGAACTGGACGAAGAGACTGGGCTGTACTACTATGGAGCGCGTTACCTTGACCCGAAATACTCGCGCTGGATAAGTACAGATCCTGCGTTGGGTGAGTATATTCCACAGGCTCCTATAAGCGACGAGGCACGCAAACATAACCAAAATTTGCCTGGTATGGGCGGGATCTTCAATCACATCAATTGCAATTTGTACCACTACGCGGGAAACAATCCGGTACGCTATATAGACCCTACGGGTGCTTTTGACTGGGATACAAACACGATAGAAGCAGGAGACACTTTAAGTCAGATTGCACAGGATTGTAATACCCGATATGGAACAAATTATACGGCAGATGATTTACAAGGATTGAATTCAGATACAATAAGTGATGTAGATAAAATATATGCTGGAAAACATTTGAATCTTGGTAAAGCTGAAGATGTTCAAAAACGAGCTGCTGATTATACTAATAGAGCGACAACTCAATATTCAAATGAACAAGTGTCAACTTTAACAAATAAAACCTATCAAATTGGTTTGGGCATAGGTGTGTTTGCAGTCATCGCCGCAAGTTTCGAGGTTGGAATATGTTATTCTGAAAAAGATGGTTTTGATATATATCGTACTATTGGCGGTGGTTGTGGAGTCGGAATAACAGGTGATATTACATTTTCAACAAACTATTCTGATTTTGGAGCAAAATCTATTCATCGTTCAACTGGTTCTACTACGCAGATTGGAGTGGGTCCTTTGTTAAATTATGCTATGCCATCAGGAAAATTTTCTGGAATTGGTGGTATAGGTGTCGGTGGCGGAACTTTATGGACTTATACAAGAACAGTAAAAGGCGATATTAGAGATTTTGTTAGTCTCTTTAGAAAAAAGGACTAAATTATATGTGGAATAATAAATATAAAAGAAATATAATGCTTTTTGTGTTAAATTTTATAGCATATTCCATATTACTAATTTATAAATATGCAAAAAGCGATGCTTCAATAAAACTATCAACTGTGATTGAAGGTTATTTTTTAGTAAATTTATTTTTCTTAATTATGATTTTACCTGTGTCTGGTGTTCATAAATTATTAAGAAAAAGTGAATTATTTTTGAATAACGAAATATTTTCTAAGGTATTACAGATAATACTTTTAATGGGAAGTTATATAGTATTGATTAAAATCCCGAATTTAATAATGCCGTTGGATGTTATGTCATCTATGATTCTGTGGCTTTATTTATACTTCTGTGTTATTTTTAGTAAAGACTGTTATTCTGGACGACAATAGTATGGAATTGATGTTGTTGGCGGAGATTTAAAATCGCCATTTTTCATGATTGCTACAGGTGGAAATGAAAAAGGGTCTAATACAAAGATTTTCTCAATTGTAGGAACTTGTAGGAACTGATTTACAAATGAAAGTCTTACATGGCGATGCAGGAAGTGTTTCAAAAACTGGAGATTTCTTTAGTCCTGGAGGAATGATAATGCCATTTCCAAAGAAAAATAATTTTCAAAATGCAAGTACAGCCCCACATTTTCATATAGAAATATCAAATGGAAGTAATTTTGTAAATCCGTTTACTTTAAAATCTTCAAACACAAACTTTCAGAGAACCTTGGATGGAGGTAAAACATGGAAAAGTATAGATGCGCATTATTAATTATTTTATTGCAATTGTTTTATTTTCAATGCTTTGGAAATGAAAATATAGATACAATGTGCGGAATTTGGTCAAAAGAAAATCCTTATAAGAAGACATATGAAACTTTAGCAATTGAAAGAATTTCTGATTCTAAATATTTTGTATTATATACAGATACAAATGACCATGTTTTAGATTTATCCCAAATTGGAACAGTTTTATCCGATAACCTCATTCATATTCATAAAGAAGAAGGAGAAGATTTTTATGTTTATCTGGACTATGAAGAAAATTCTGTATATTTTCTTTGGAATCATATAGAACCTTCTGATGAATATTATGATACTGAGCTTAAAAGAGTAACAGAATTATATGATGAGGAACTAAATAAAAAGAAAATGACTGAATTTAATGAGAATTTTAAACAAAGTATTTTAAAATCATTGAAGAAATAAAAACACTATATCTAGCGTTTTCAACTCTCCTGAAAACGCTATGTTTTCTTACCACAAATAGGGATATGTATGAGTACTTTGAAAAATGTGCAAATTTCGCTCATTTTCCGGAGTAAAAAGCGGATTTCGGAGCGAAAATGAGCTGTTGCGTTAATAAAAATTATTATTCTCCGCAAAAAAAATGGATTTTGCTGTTAAATACGGCGGAAATTCGGCGTAAAACGCACCTTCGGCAACCATATTGCAATTTGTATGCCTACGGTGCCAATAACCCGGTACGCTATATAGACCCGGATGGAAGGGCTCATTTTGGCAAGCGTCCTATGAAAGCTTTTCACGATTATTGGGGAATTGGAGCATCTAATCTTATTGATAATTTAGCTAACACAGAACTTAGTCATGAGCAATTGTTTTTTGATGATGACAAAGGCGAAAATTTAGGTTTTAGTTGGGATGGTCTTTTTGAAGAACCTAAAGAAGCCTATGAAAAATATCACATGGATAAAAAACAATATGATGATGATTTAATGAGAAAGGCTGTTAAAAATGTTGAAACAGGAGACTATTCTGTATTGGGAAGTAAATTTGGAAAATTGATTCAAAAAGCAGCAAGATTATTCGGGAAAAATTTTGATGATAAGCTTGTTGGCAGCGGAAAGAAAAATAACTGTCAAGATTGGGCAAGTAGAGTAAGAAAAGAATACAATCGTTTATTTAAAGAACTTCCCGAAAATGAGCAAAAAAGAATAAAAACTGAATGTAAAGAACGTGAAAAGGAGCTTAAAAATGAAAAATAAAATGCTATTCTTTCTCATTTTTACTACGCTTATTTGTGTTTTTGCTTGTTCAAGACAAATAAAGAAACTTGAAATCTCAGATGATGAATTTTTATTTAATACTATTGGTTTTAAGAAACACTATAAAGTTGAGACATACTTACAAGCTTTTGCTATTGGCGTATATTTTAAACAACCAGTTTTAAAAGATAGTATTGAATTAGGAACTCTAGAAGTTGCTATAATTTCTGAAAATGGACAAGAACAAAAGATAATGTTAAATCCAGTTGTCAGATTTTTTTATAGCGATTATGAAAATAATCTTGTAAATAGAATTTGTTTTCAAACTATCGATTTAGATGATAAGCAATTCATACAAGAATTAGGAGTTTCTATAATTAACAGTTTTTCTGTTCCAAGTGAATCTGAATTGGTGATAACTAATTTCGGAACAGAATTACTTTTTGAGCAATAATATATGCAATCACTACATCCGGTGTTTTCAGCCGGTTAGAAATTCTAGGGTATTAATATGATTAATCTTGATTTTCTTATTCAGTTTCAATTTGTAATATTTCCGGAATTTTATGCAGTTAGAGATTCTGAGATTGTGATTTTACAGATCATATTATAATTAGATTTCATCAGCATTGGAGGGATGAATTACCTTATTATAATATAACAGAGTTTTCTACCATAACAGAATATACTGTTGGCTTATAATATTCTTTTATACGATATTCATTCTAAATATGAGATACCACTATATCCAGCGTTTACGGCTCGTCTTGAAAACGCTGCGTTTTGTTCCCGTAAATAAAGATTTGTAGAATAACGTAAAAAATCCGCGGAGTGTTTGAAGTCTGCGGATTTTTTATATGCGCAAAATTTTACATTTTTATCGCTCGCTTGCAGATTTATTAAAATTTTGTTATATTTTGAATTGCAGTCGTTCCGTATATTTTTACAAAACCGCTGCATTAAAATTGCTTTTAAATTCCTCAATATTTTTAATTTACACACCGGGAGATTCACGATGAAATCCGAAATTACAAAGATGCTTATTTTTCTAAAGGCGACACTGTTGCTTGCTGCCGCCGTGTTTGCTTCGTGCAAGGTGGAAGTTACGCAGGATGAAAGTTCTGTCGTTTATACCGTTTCTTACGAGCTTAACGGCGGCGCGAATCCCGTTGAGGTACCGACGACTTTCACGGCAGCTTCAGAAGATATAACGTTGCCGACGCCTGAAAAAGCCGGTTATGTTTTCGGAGGCTGGTATGAAAAATCGGACTTTAGCGGCAGCAAAATCGAAAAGATTAGAAAAGGTTCGACGGGCGATAAAAAGTTTTATGCAAAGTGGACGATTGATACGCCTCCTACCGACGTAGCGGATTTAAAAGCCGAGTCCGGTAGAAATGAAATAATTTTAAGCTGGAAAAATCCGCTCGATGAGGACTTTGTAAAAGTCGTTATTGCATACGAAGGCAGAAGCGTTGAAGCGAGCAAGGCGGAAGGCGAAATGAAGCGGATTACGGGGATTACGAACGGCAGACATACATTTACGGTAAAAGCTTACGATGCAGGAGGAAATGCGAGCGGCGGCGTGAGCGTTTATGCGTGGAAAGGTGCCGGAGAAATGCTTGGAACGCCCGCCGACGCGTCTCAAAAACAAAAGGACACCGTAAAAGCCTCTTACATGGACGGAGCAAGCGGCAATATAAAAATTGACGGAAATACAATCGAGAAAACGAGCGAAGTTATCGTTGTTCCGTCAGGGCAGGCGGTGACAATCACGATGCCGGACGATTTAAGCTGGAGCGGATATGCGAAAGCGGATCCCGACGGTCGTTACAACGGTGTTTTCTTAAAAGGTCGCAGGGTAAAACTGAGTCCGTATGCGATGGGACGGTACGAGGTTACGCAAAAATTATATGAAGCCGTATTGAACGGAGATACAAGCTGCAATAATAAGCCGAGCTTTTTCGATAATACCGGCGTAAAATCAGGCTATACTACTTATGATACGGCTCCGATAGTGGGTGAAACTCAGGAAAACCGTCCCGTGGAAACAGTGAGCTGGTATGATTCCGTCTATTTTTGTAACAAACTCAGCGAAAAAGCGGGACTTACGCCGTATTATAAAATAGAGAATATTCAGCGCAGCTATAGTGAGAAATCCATAGAGAGTGCAAAAGTGACTATCAGCGACGCGGCAGAAGCAAAATACGGCTATCGGCTGCCGACCGAAGCGGAGTGGGAATTCGGTGCGCGCGGCGGAGACCCGAATGCCGAAGAATGGCAATACTCGTATGCAGGCGTAAACACCGATAAAACGCCGGAAAATTTTCAGTCTGAGCCCTATGACGATGCAAAACTTGACGGTTACGGCTGGTATAAAAAGATTCCGGGCAGCGGTACAAGTCCTCTTTTCGGAACGCATGAATCCGGAAAATTGAATCCCAATAAGCTCGGTCTATGCGATATGAGCGGCAACGTATTGGAATGGTGTTATGACTGGATGTTCCAAACCCCGATGCTGCATGATTCTAAGTATATCGTAGGAGATTATGTTGAAGATCCGAAAGGACTTACAAACGTCAACACCGGACGATGTGTCCGCGGCGGTGCGTTCTCTCTTCCTGCATGGCAAAGTTCATTAGCTTCTCGCGGCAATTTTGTACCCAGTTACGCTTCGAATCACATCGGTTTCCGTGTTTGCCGTTATCTGAAATAGCGTGTCCGTGCAATTTTCTGCGGTAAAAATCTTTGCAGAAGATTGTATTCTATTGAGAACTCTACAGGCTACGACAGATTTCACAAGTTTCGAGTACTCGAAACTTGAAGCGGACGGTAAACTTGTTACGTCTTTCAAGTCCCTTTCTTCCGTCCGCCGTCCTTCCTTGAGGAAAGGGTTTAAGGCTTGTCTTAGAAAATATTTACTTTGAGTTTATAAAACTCGAAATTAAGAATAATAACTAATTAGGACTCATGAGCGTACGGAAGTCAATACTTTGAAAATTGATTTCCGTGCACTAAATTCACCGTATGTATACATTAAGAGGAAAAAGGGGTATATTACGCAAATATGAATTTTAAAGATTTTAATTTGGACGAAAAATTGCTTTCCGGTCTTGCAGCCTGCTCATATACGGAATGCACGGCGGTTCAAGAGCAGGTTTTAAAGCTTTCACAGGACGGTTCCGACCTTTACGTACAATCCCAAACGGGGACGGGCAAAACCGCAGCTTATCTTGTTTCGATTATTCAGGAAATATTTTCTAAAGATGAAAATAAGGGCGCAAAAGCTCTTGTTATGGTACCGACTCGCGAGCTTGCCGTTCAAGTGGAAGAAGAAGCAAAAGCATTGCTTTCCTCCGCAGATTTAAAAGCGTTCAGTTTTTATGGCGGAGTAGGTTATGATAGGCAGATTGAAGCGGTAAAAAAAGGAGTCGATATTATAATCGGAACGCCCGGACGTTTAATCGATTTGAGCGAGGGTAAAAATATTGATTTTTCCGAAGTAAAATTTCTTGTTATAGATGAAGCGGACAGGATGTTCGATATGGGATTTTATCCCGATTTACGTAAATTGCTGAAAGTCTTGCCCCCGAGCGAAAACAGGCAGACAATGCTTTTCAGTGCGACGCTGAATTCCTACGTAAAAAATCTTGCATGGGAATACACTCTTGATGCTAAAGAAATAGAAATTGAAGCGGAAAATATTACGGTTTCCGAGATACGTCAGGAACTCATTCACGTTTCAAGCGACGATAAGATGCGGCTCTTAATAGGAATTCTTAAAAACGAAAATCCTTCGAGCGTAATTATTTTTTGCAACACAAAAAGAAGTTGTGAAGTCGTTGCAAAAAGACTTGAAATAAACGGAATCAATGCGGATTTTATAATCGGAGATTTGCCGCAGTCAAAACGATTAAAGATTTTAAATGATTTTAAGAGCGGAAAATTGACCGTACTTGTTGCAACGGACGTTGCCGCTCGCGGAATAGATGTAAACAATCTTGAAACGGTCATAAATTTTGATCTCCCTAACGAAGCGGAAAACTATGTTCACAGAATCGGACGTACTGCGCGAGCCGGTAAGACGGGAAAATCTTATACATTCTGCTCGGAACAGGATGTGTACAGTCTGCCTCCGATTGAACGTTTTATAGAAATGCAGATTCCTTCAAGGGTTGCCGATACTTCCATGATGCAGGAAGATAAAAGTGCGGGAATTTATATCAAAACCGAATATCATCAGGATTATGATGACGGTTCCGCTGCAAAATCTTTCCGGCATGAAAGAAGCGGTAAAAGAAAAGATAAATTTTCCGGCGAAAAGAAAAATCATTTCAAGCATGAAAAGTTTTCGTCTCGTCCGGACTCCGCTTCTCAAAGCGGATACGGCAAGCGCGGAGATAAAAAATCTTCTTTACAGTATAAAAAACGCGAAAGTGCGGAAGAACTTGCTAAAATGGAAGCTTTGCCTCTTGAAGAGCGCATGAAGATTTATAAAAAGAAATACGCTTCTTCATTCGATGCTTCAAACGATGCCGGCAAAAAAGATTTGCGTAAAACTTCCAAGCGGGCATTTGAAACCGGCGGAAAATATTCGGGAAAATCTTCTTCGCATAAAAAAGATTATAAAAAGAACGGCAAGACTTTAAAGAACGGCGGGAACGGGAAAAAGAATTTTAATTCCGCAAAATTATCCGCAAATGCGGCGCGTTCGGAAAACAAGAAGGGATTGTTTGCCCGCATAAAGGCGTTCTTCGGAAAAAAATAAAATACGGTTGGTTATATATGATTACTGTCAGCGATGTAAGCGTGAAATTCGGCGAAAAGCCGTTATTTAAAGATGTAAATTTAAAATTCACACCGGGAAACTGTTACGGAATAATCGGTGCAAACGGAGCGGGAAAGTCTACCTTTCTTAAAGTGCTTTCCGGTGAAATAGAACATGATTCCGGGACGATAACAATCGGTACCGGCGAGCGTATGGCGGTTTTAAAACAGGATCACTTTGCATTCGATTCTTATTCCGTAAAGGATACGGTGCTTATGGGTTATCCCAAGCTATACGAAATTTCAAAAGCGCGTGAAGCGATTTATGAAAAACCGGACTTTAATGAAGAAGACGGAATCAAGGCAAGCGAGCTTGAAGGAGAATTCGGCGAGCTTGGCGGTTGGGAAGCGGAAAATCAGATTGAACAAATGCTTTCGGGACTTGGAGTTGAAGAGGAATTTCACGATAAAATTATGAGCGAGCTTGATGAAAGTCAAAAAGTCCGCGTTCTTCTTGCACAAGCGATTTTCGGAAATCCTGATTTGCTTTTGCTTGACGAACCTACGAACGGTCTTGATATAGAATCCATCAGCTGGCTTGAAAATTTTTTAATGGATTTTCCTAATACGGTCATAGTTGTGAGCCACGACCGCCACTTTTTGAATACCGTTTGCACCTATGTTTGCGACATAGATTACGGAAAGATAACTCAGTTTACGGGAAATTACGACTTTTGGTTCCAGATGAGCCAAATTCTGCAGCGTCAAGCAAAAGATCAAGCTAAAAAACGCGAAGAAAAAATGAAAGATTTAAAAGAATTTATTTTACGATTTGCGTCGAATGCTTCCAAAAGTCGGCAAGCTACGAGCCGTAAAAAAGTTTACGATAAACTTGCGCTTGAAGAATTGCCGGTTACGAGCCGAAAATTTCCGTACGTGAATTTTAAAGCCGATAGGGACATCGGGAATAACGTACTGGATGTAAAAAAACTTTGCTATTCGGAAGTTTCCGTTGAACTTTTAAAGGATTTTAGCTTGAAAGTTAACCGTACGGATAAAATCGCATTTGTCGGAATTGAGCATAATTCAATTTCTGCATTCTTCGATATAATTACCGGTATCAAGCATGCTTCTTCGGGCGAGTTTTTCTGGGGACAAACTACAAGCACTGCATATCTTCCCCGCGATACGGGAAGTTATTTTGAAAACGATTTGAATATCACCGAATGGTTGAAACAATATTCCAAAGAGCAGGACGATGCTTATGTTCGCGGGTTCTTGGGACGAATGCTTTTTTCCGGCGACGAATCTCTAAAGCCCGTAAAAGTTCTAAGCGGCGGTGAAAAAGTCAGGTGTATGCTTTCAAAACTTATGCTTTCCGGCGCGAACGTTCTCATTATGGACGATCCTACAAATCATTTGGATCTTGAAGCTATACAAAGTTTGAATGAAGCTTTAATTCAATTTCCGGGCGTTGTACTTTTTACAAGCCACGATCATGAATTCATTCAATCCATAGCCGATAGAATCGTTGAAATAACGCCGAACGGAGTGATCGATCGCATGACACAATTCGACAGTTATATTACCGATACGCAAGTAACGGAACTTCGCAGCAAAATGTATGAGGGAACGGGCAAAAAAATAAAGTACAGAATTTAAATCGATTTTGAATGCGCATCCGCCGCGCATGATTATGCTTAAAGAAAGCCCGGCAATTAAGATAAAGAAACTTGCAGGCATGGAATTTTTACTCGATGCATTTCTTATAAAAAGACCGGAAAAAAAAGACTTTAAGTTTTTACCTTAAAGTCTTTTTTTATAAAACTTTGGGAGATCCTGTCTGAAGATTTATTCGTCCATCAGAGTTATTTCTACGCGCCTGTTCCGCTTTCTGCCTGCTTCCGTAGTATTGGGAGCTATAGGTTCTTCCGCACCTTTGCCTTGCGTATAAATGCAGTTCGGCAGGCGCACATTAAGTTGTGTAAGAAATAAAGCGACCGCTGCCGCCCGCTGTTCCGATAGCTCCATTTGCGATCTTAAAGTTCCCCTTTTTGCGCAGTGTCCGGTAACAAGAATATCGTTATCGAACCTTTTTAAAATATCTGCAATATGCCTCAGTTTGGTTTTTTCTTCTTCGATGAGTTCCGCAGAGTCCGGCATAAAATTGATATTCTCGATACTGATTGTAAGTCCCTTGTCGCTTTTTTTTACGGTTACATCCTTAAGCCCCAATTCCTGTACCGTATCGGTAATTTTTTCGAGATTTTCTTCAGTAGAACTGCGGTTGAATTCCGTAAGCTCGGCTTCGGCATCCCCCTGAAATATAATCGTATCACCCGTAAACGTTTGAATTATTATTCTGAACGTTTCGTTGTAGCTGACAATCATGCCTTTGTTGTTGTCCCACCACAAATTTTGATTTGAACGCCCCATCGTCATTGCAGGGAGATTTTTCATATCCGCAGTTAATGCCGATTCTTTTAGCGGACTTTCAAAATATAAATTATATTTTACTTCAATCAGACTTAAAATATTACCGTCTTTGCCGACTTTATCGCCTTTATACTCATAAGAGGCGGTAAATGGGACTTTGAACGGTTTTTGAATTCCGAAATTCCGTCTTAAATCATGCGCTTCATGTCCGTCCGCAGTCCATTTATCGCCGGGCTTGAGTGCCCTCTCAGGAAAAACAGGCACATCCCGTACAGTCGGCATAAAATAAATATCCTCAATTTCATAAACACCGCTTTTTGTTCGTGTAAAAATGCTTTTGTATTCTTCTCCCCACGAAAAATTTCTTCCGTACCCTCCGGTAGAATTTTCGCTCGTCATAAAAACCGCTTCCGCCTTACCTTTACCGTCTTCCGTAACTTCCGTTATTTTTGCGGAAATTCGGTTTAATATATCCGAGTGGTGGCTGAATCTGCCGTTTATGTAAATATCCTCGTTCACGGTTGAAAGAATACGGCTCATGTCGTTTTTTTTGAATTTGAATTCGAACATTTTCGGTTCCGTATCCGTTATAAGATCCGGGTCTTCAATTTGTTCCGGAGCGTCCTGATTTTCCAAACCGAACTCGACTTGTGCAAATACGTTTGCCGTGCAAAAAATAAACATTACCGCAAAAAAATCGAATAAAATGTGTTTAATCTTCATTATAAATCTCGCTATTTTTAAGTTATATATTAGGTTAAATGTCGAGTTTTTACAAAAACTCGACATTTTTCATCTGGTGCCCGTACCAATGCAACTGAGAGTTTTGAAATAAACACCATTGTGCGTAGGCGAGGTTCCGGCAGCATGCCGTTTCGAGCATTTATGCCATATAAAAGCTCGACTGCGCATATGGTGCGAGTTTGCGGTACAAACTCGGTAGTGAGCAGAGCGAACGACGTTCTCGCTGAAAGCACAACTTGTTTTACCGCTATTATCAAAACTCTACATTCGACCTATTATAGAAAATATTTTACGTCCATATTTGTTGTAATTATCGGCATGGAATGATAATTTTGGAGCATGAAAGATTTTGCCGTACAATTTGCGGAGACTTTTAATGCTTTGCCGCCCGCTTTTAAAATTTTTATCGTAATCGCAGGAACGCTATTTATTATTGCCGCTGCTTTTATCACCGGAAAAAAGTTAGGCGAGCTGAATGCTGCCTGTGATTTTGCCGAGACGGTAAAAGAGGGCAGGGCGGACGCGGTTAAACGTTCAAGAGCCGTTTTAAGCGGGCAGATGGCGGAACAGATTGCTCCGTTTTTGCCCGATTTTCCGTGCAATCCCGCCGATGTCCGCTTTGTGGGAAAGCCCGTCGATTTTATAGCTTTTCCCGGAGCCGCTTCGGGAAGTAAAATCAACGAAATCTTACTCATAGAAGTAAAAAGCGGCTCGTCCGTTCTATCCGAACGGGAAAAAGAAATCCGTGCCGCCGTAGAAAACGGTCATATCCGGTATGTTGAATACAGAACCCCATAAAATTCAACATTAAGAAAGCTGTAAAACTATAAGGTCGAATATCGAGCTTTCTCAAAAACTCGATATTTAACCTATAATTCTTCTATTTTAGATAGAGCGGAATTATCTCCGTTAAGATATTTATTGCAGCTTTCGAGAGTCATCGGCTTTCCGCGCAAGAACCCCTGTATTATATGACAGTTGAATCTCTTTAAAACTTCAAGCTGCGCAGGACGCTCTACGCCTTCTGCGATAGTATCGAGTCCCATTTGTGAGACCATTTTTATTATCGAATTAGTAATGTTTGCCTGAATGCCGTCTTTTGCAGTGATATTGTTTATAAACGATTTATCGATTTTAAGCGTATTAAGCGGCAGTTTTTGCAAGTAACTTAAAGACGAATATCCCGTTCCGAAATCATCGAGGGAAATACGGAATCCCATATTCTTTAATTGCTTAAGCTTTTCAACCGCGTCATCCATGTTATCAATCATTATACCTTCAGTAATTTCGATTTCTATAAAATTCGGATTTAAATCGTATTTGTCGATAATCGACGTTATTTCCGATATGAATGTTTCCTGTTTTAAATGCAGCGGAGAAATGTTTACGGAAAGGACTCCTTTGAAGTTGAATTCATCTTGCCAATTTTTAAGAGCGGAAAAAGCGGTATTCAAAACCCAGTTGCTTATCGGAATGATAAGACCGGATTCCTCCGCAATCGGAATAAACATAACCGGAGAAATATCGCCCATCTCGCTGTCATGCCATCTGGACAGTGCTTCAAATCCTCTTAATTCTCCCGTTGCTACATCGAATTGCGGCTGATATACAAGATAAAGTTCTCTTTCGAGCAGTGCGTCGGTCATTTTAGCTTGCATATTGAGTTTTTGTATAAATAACCGCTGCATATTAGGCTCGAAGAATTCGAATCGGTTTTTGCCGTCTTTTTTTGCACATTGAACCGCAATATCCATAAAGCGAAGCAAATCTTCTTCTGTTTCGGAATCGGAAGGGTAAACCGTTATTCCTCCCGAAACGTAAATATTCTTCATTTGGAACGCTTCAAAAATCGTATCGGTTATGTTTACAATCGAGTCCCGCGTCGGTGCCGACGGAATTACTACCATAAATTCATCATCTCCGAATCTATAGCTTGTAATTTTACTACGCTCAAACATTCTGAGTATATCCGCCGATTGGCAAAGGATTTCATCGCCTTTTTGGTGTCCTTTTAAATCGTTTATCCCTTTCATATTATCTATATCAACCAGTAGGAAAGCCGTAAGAGAATCGCTTCCTTTGGTGCTTGAAAAATATGAAGTTATATCGTCGGAAAATTTGGTTCTATTGGGCAGCCCGGTTAAAAAATCGTGCATAACGGAATCTTGCAATTCCATGTCTTTGGTTACTTCGTTGGTTACATTCTCTATTGTTATGATTACGAGTTCGCCGTTAAGTCCTTGCATTTTCATGCGGAACCAATTATTAACCAAATTGGACTTATAAACTACGGGCTGTATTTCTTCGTTTTTCAATGCTTTTTCCGCAAGTCCGAGCCAGTCGACTTTATCGGTAATTTTATCTTTAAATTCGGAATAATAACTGTACTTTGTTATGGAATAGTTCAGTTGCGATAAAAACGTTTCATTTTTAAACACGATTTCAAAATCGGTTATTTTAGAGCCGTCATACACAGGTTTAACGATGAGAATCGGGGAGGCATAATTGCTAAGGATATACGTAAAATCAAGTTCCACTTTTATACTCCTAAACTCCCTGCTAATGTAGTCTGATTGTAATTGCGTTATATATTTTTGTCAAATTATTAGTTTTAAAATCGTTTGAACTAAAGATTCGGCAAAAAATAGACGATAATCTAATTACCGAGGACATTTTCCCCTCCCACCCATGTCCTCGGTAGCCTGATGGGCACTGGCACGGTATATTCCGTGCCTTTTTTATAAACTTTTCTCCGTCCAAACTGTAAAGACTCAAATATTTGCGCACTCATTGAGAGATATCCGAATTTGATATACACTTCGCCCAAAATACACGGGAGGAAATCGTTATGGCTGACTATAAGGTTTTTCCGGATGCGCCGGAGGGGACGCCTGAGTCCAAATTCGTTCACCTGCACGTTCATTCTGATTATTCGCTTTTGGACGGTGCTTCAAAAATAGATACGCTGGTTGCGCGTGCAAAAGAACTCAATATGAAGGCACTCGCGCTCACTGACCACGGCAATATGTTCGGCGTGCTGAATTTTTATCACTTGTGCCGGAAAAACGGAATCAATCCCATCGTCGGCGAAGAATTTTACGTTTCCGAAAATGACCATACCGTCCTTGAGCGCAACCGTTACGGCGGAAAGTATTATCACCTTATTTTGTTGTGTAAAAATGAAACGGGCTACAAAAATATGTCGTGGCTTTCGAGTATCGCGTTTCAAGAAGGACTACATTTCGGAAAGCCCTGTATCGATTTTGAGCTGCTCAAAAAATATCATGAAGGAATCATCTGTCTTTCCGCCTGCATTCAGGGCGTTATTCCGCAAATGCTCCTGCACAATGACGACGAAGAAGCGGAAAAGACTGCGCTCATGTACCGCGATTTGTTCGGTGCGGAAAATTATTACATCGAAGTGCAGGATCACGGGCTTGACGACCAAAAATACGTCGCCAAAAAACTTATCGTGCTTTCGAAAAAACTCGGCATTCCGATGGTGCTCACGAACGACGTTCACTATTGCAACCGCGATGATGCTGAAGCGCAGGACGCGCTGCGCTGTATCGGATTCAAGAAACTGCTCAACGAACCGCATCAGACGATGGGCGGCGGACGCACTGAATGGTTTTTAAAAAGCGACGCGGAAATGGCATCTCTTTTCCCTGACTATCCGGAACTTTTGGCCAATTCGCTGAAAATCGCGGATATGTGTAAGTTGGAAATCAAGCAGTACGACACGCAGGAATTAAAAGACTGTCTTCCGTGCGTCGCAATTCCCGAACCGTTTAAGACGCAGGACGAATATGTGCGGCACATCGTCGATGAGGGCTTAAAAAAACGCTACAAGGAAGTTACAAAAGAGATTCAAGAGCGTGCAGACTACGAACTCGGTATCATTTTCAATATGGGCTTTTCCGGCTATTTTCTTGTGGTGTGGGAATTTATCAACTGGGCAAAAAAGCATGACAAGCCCATAGGTCCCGGACGCGGTTCGGGTGCAGGCTCGCTTGTCGCTTACGCAATGGAAATTACCGACATCGATCCGTTCAGATTCAAGTTGATTTTTGAACGCTTTTTGAATCCGGAGCGCGTTTCCATGCCCGACTTTGACGTGGATATGGACTACGATTTTAGGCAGGACATTATCCAGCACACGCGCGAGCTTTACGGCGAGCCGCAGGTCGGGCATATCATTACGTTCGGCACGCTTAAAGCAAAGCAAGTTCTTGCGGACGTCGGGCGCGTGCTCGGAATCCCTTTGAGTGAAGTCAACATACTCAAAAAATGCATTCCCGACAATCCTAAAGCCAAACTCAAAGACGCGTTTACGCCGCCGGACGAAAGTCATTCCGATAACGGGCAGCTCATTCAATACAAGGACGACCCGCGCTACAAAAAACTTTTTGAGCTTGCGTTCAAATTGGAAAACATCAACCGCAACACCGGCTTGCATGCCTCCGGCATGGTTATTTCGCGCACACCGCTGCCGGATTGGGCGCCCGTTTTTAAAGACCCGAAAACCGGCGAAGTCGGTGTTCAGTACACGATGGACATTATCGAGCCGTGCGGACTGGTAAAGATGGATTATCTGGGCTTAAAGACGCTTTCGCTCATTCGGTACGCGGAAAATATCATCAACAAGCACAAAAAGCCCGGAGAGCCGCTGTTTCGCGCAGACCAAGTGAGTGAAACGGACGCGGAAACATTCGAACTTTTCAGCCGCGGAGACACGGTTGCAGTGTTCCAGTTCGAGTCTCCCGGAATGCAAAAGATTTTACGGCAGGCAAAGCCCCACCGTCTGGAAGATTTAGTCGCCTTGAATGCGCTGTTCCGTCCGGGACCGATGGACTATATTCCAAACTTTGTTGAAGGCAAGTTCAATCCGGAAAAAATCCGCTATCCCGACGACTGCCTTAAAGACATTCTCGAAGAAACCTACGGCGTTATGGTGTACCAAGAGCAGGTCATGCAGGTTGCACAGCGGATTGCAGGCTTTTCGCTCGGCGGCGCGGATATGCTCAGGCGCGCGATGGGAAAAAAGAAAAAAGAAGTCCTTATGGATAAAAAGAAGGAATTTGTTGACGGCGCACTTAAAAACAATTTTTCCGAAAAGCACGCCGAAGATATCTTCAATATAATGGTGCCGTTTGCAGGCTACGGTTTTAACAAATCGCACGCGGCGGCGTATTCGGTGGTCGCATACCGCACGGGCTGGCTCAAGTGCCACAAACCTGCGGAATTCATGGCGGCGAACCTCACGAACGAAATTACGTCTACCGATACCCTGCCGGAATACATCGCGGAAGCCAAACGCATGGGCATTCCCGTCGATCCGCCGGACGTAAACCGCTCCGACGTCATATTCGACGTGGTTGACGGGCATATTGTTTTCGGGCTCAAGGGAATCAAGGGGATGGGCGAAGAAGCGTCGCGGACGATTATCAAAGAGCGCGAGGAAAACGGCGAATACAAAAGTTTTATGGACTTTTTGCAGCGCGCGGGTGTCAAAAGCGTCAACGGTAAGCGTCCTGTCAACAACAAGGCGATTGAAGTCCTCATAAAGACGGGGGCGTTCGATAACTGCGGCGCGCCCAAGCACGACGGAGACCCCGACTTGCGCAAAAACCGCGCGACGCTCTTTCATAATCTGGAAAACGCCGTCAAATACGCAGAAAATCGCATGGAAAGCGAAGCGCAGGGGCAGGCGGACTTATTCGGCGATACGGAAGAACAAACTTTCGTCGACTTTGTGTACGAGGAAATGCCTAATCTTCCGCCGATGGAGCAGCTCAATCAGGAAAAAGAGTTCATCGGCTGTTATGTCAGCGGTCATCCGCTCGACGAATACGAAAAAGTCATCAAAAATTCGATAACGCTTACTTCAAAAACGATTGACCGCGCGGCAAAAGAAGCCAAAGCGGAAAAAGACGCGGCTGTTGCAGCGGGCGCAAAATATAGACGTGCAGGAGACAGCGGAAAAACATACACGGTATTGGGTTTTCTTGAGTCAATCAGAACAATCCGCACAAAAGCGGGAAAAGACATGGCCTTCGGCAAATTACAAGATTACAGCGGCGTGATCGAATTGACGTTTTTCCCGAAAATCTGGGAATCGTTGGCACCGCGCATACATGAAGGCGAAATCTGCGCGTTCAAGGGCAAGGTTGACGGAAGCCGCGAGCCGCCTTCGTTCCTTGTAGACAGTCTCGAAGACCCGCGTACGCTCAAAGAGCATTCGACAAAAGAAGTTCACATTGAACTTGACTCAAACTTTACCGGCGAAGCGCACATTGCCCAGCTTAAGGATTTTTTATTCGGTAAAACCGGCTCATGCAGTATATTTTTTCATATTGATGTCGGCAACGAAACTTATATCGTACGCGCAAATCAACAGCTCACCGTTCTGCCGGACAAAGAAACCGTTGCAGCCCTTACTGATATGCCGTATGTAAAAGATGTTTGGACGGAATAGATTTATTTTTAAAGTCGAAATTCTTTTCATTAAATATTGACAAAAAACTTGAGTTAGTCTAATCTAACTCAAGTTAGCTTAGACTAACATACGGTTTGCTTATGTAACGGATTTACATATTTTGCAAACGTTTTAATTCGGATATGGGATCGGCAGAATGATAAAAAATAGTCATAGTAAATCTCTGTCTTTCTGCCGGTCTTTTTTTATGCATATATCCGACTTATGATTTTTTAATAAAGTTGCTTATTCAAATGGCGGGATGTAAATCATCGTTAATGTCGATTCTTAAAAAATAGTCCGATAACTCGTCATTTTTTTTCTTTAGCGGAGAGATGATAAAAAGCGCGACTGAAATATTGCCGTCGCTTTTTATCTCGAGTTTGCGGAAGATACATATACACATCCTTTTAATGAGGAGAAAATGAATACGATATCTATATTTTCACAAACTCGATTATTTAATATGTGCGCTTTCGCGCACGGCGAAAACTTTTTCGGAAGTTACAACTTTCTGCAAAAGTTTTTATGGGAGAGAGAATAAATTTATGCGGTGTTGTTTTACATCGTTACCGGAATTGTTTATGAATTTTGAACAGACTGTTGTCCACTGTTGCGCTCCGGTGCTTTGCGGAATCAAACCTGCAAGCATATTTTCCATGTGTATTGATATATACGGAAAAGGCAGCGAAAAACTTAGTGAATGGAAAAGTATTTTCAGATGCAGAAATATTTTTATTGTTCCGATTCAGAAAAAAGGCGGAAGAATGTTGTTTTTCGTTTATAACCGACAGCTTTTGTCTTCCGTACTTGAAAATCCGAAAATCAGCGACTATCTGATTAAAAAAAATTATCCTGTACAAGACGGTTTTGATGCCGTGCTATACGAACTTTTATTCCGGCTTATGCGCGATTATGAATTTCCGCATGAAATCGGACTGTTTTTAGGTTATCCTCTGGAGGATGTTGTCGCTTTTGAACAAAACGACGGCGCATTTTTCAAATACAGCGGTTCATGGAAAGTTTACGGAGATATAAAAAATGCACGGCAAAAAATGAAATTATATAAAATATGCTGTGAATATTGTATGAAACTGGTTGCAGAAGGAATGTCGGTTCCTTCCGCAGCAGAAAATTATAGATGTTTCAGAAATAAACTGGAGGTTTAAAATGAAAAAAGCTGTTGTATATTCAACAACTACAGGTAATACCGAAGCTATGGCTAATGCCGTTGCGGAAGGTGTAAAAAAATCCGGCGCAGAGCTTATTATGACTACTGCCGATTCCGCCGATGCGGATGCGGTACTTGCTGCGGATGTTCTTATACTCGGTTCACCTGCAATGGGTGATGAAGTTCTTGAAGACACTATGGAAGAATTTTTTACTTCCATCGAAGGCAAAATATCCGGAAAAAAAGTTGCGATATTCGGTTCTTACGACTGGGGAGACGGTCAGTGGCTTCGCGATTGGGCGGTTAGAATAAAAGATGCGGGAGCAACTCTTGTAAACGGAGACGGTCTTGCAGGACACCTTGAACCCGATGAAGATTGCAAAGCCGAATGCGTAAAACTCGGAGAAACGGCATAAAACACTCCGTAACGATGAACCGGAAACCGTAAAAGTTTCCGGTTTTTTATACAATCTCTAAAAGTACAAGTTCTTTATATCGGATCAACGGATTTCATATTTTTATAATGAAAAACAATTACAGTTTTTGCAAAGAAGCGGAATCTTTTACGCACCTTAAAAATATATTACCGCATACGAATGCGTCGTCAAATGCACGGTGAGCTTGCGTAACTTTGATTCCCAATCGTGCGGCAATAAGAGTCTGTTTGTATTTTCCTGCGGAAGGATAAACCCACTTACAGAGAGAAAGCGTATCTATTACTTGATTTTTGATAAGAGGAATTGCGGAACGTTCCGCTTCCGCGTTCAAAAAAGCCATATCGAAGCGCGCATTATGAGCGATTATTATGCTTTTACCCAAAAAATCGACAAAGTCCGGAAGGATTTTAGAAATGTCCGGCATATCTTTTACCATCCCGTCCGTTATATTATTGACTTCCGTGCATTCGGGCGGAATCGGTTGAAGCGGGTTTACAAGAGTCGAAAAGCGTTCTTTAATCCCGTTCTTATCGAATTTAACCGCGCCGATTTCAATTATCCGCGCAGCATCAGCTCTTAAACCTGTTGTTTCCGTATCGAATGCCGTAAACTCCGTACCGCTTTTGAGCAGTGCGGCAAGTTTACGGTAATCTTTGATAAATTTATTCGGCAGAGGCAGCATCAAGCGTTTTTCTTATTTCCGCTTCAATTGCGTCGCAGAATACATTTGCTTCTTTTTTTGCCTTCGCAAGCCCTTCGTCATTGCCTCCTTGTACAGGAGCCGTAATATTGATATAGAATTTAATTTTAGGCTCCGTTCCGCTCGGACGTGCGCTGACAAAAGTTCCGTCCTCAAGGAAGAATTGAAGCACATTGCTTTTCGGGAAAGAAATAGGTGTTTTTCCGGAAGGATTTGCCGGATCAAATTCTACGGAAGCCTGAATATCGCGTATTTTTACCACACGTTTTCCGCCCAAACTTTTAAGTCCTTCCGAGCGTATTTTTGTCATAATTCCGTTCATAACGGCAACACCTTGCTGTCCCGGGAAATATTGAGAAATCGTGCGATCGGCAAAATATCCGTATTCTTTGTACATATCATCAAGATGCTCAAGAAGACTCTTGCCTTTTGAACGCCAGTACATTGTCATCTCCGCACACATTGCAGCCGCAGAAACTCCGTCTTTATCAAATACTTCTTTTTCGATTTTGTAGCCGTAACTTTCTTCAAATCCGAATACGTAAGTGCCGGTCTTTTTAGCTTCGATTTCCGCTTCAACGGAAGCAATCCACTTGAATCCCGTAAGACATTCAAGGACTTTTACTCCGTATTTTTTGCAGATTGTATCTATGAATGCCGAAGTTACGATTGAACGGATTGCAACGGAATCTTTGGGGAGAGTTCCCAATTCTTTTCTTGAAAGAAGAACATATTCAAGAAGAAGAGCACCCATTTGATTTCCGTCTACAAGTACGAATTTTCCGTCTTTATCGGGAAATGCGGATCCGAATCTGTCTGCATCGGGGTCTGTCGCCATTACACAGTCGGCTTTTTCCTTTGCTCCGAGTTCAAGCGCAAGTTTGAGTGCCGGTGCTTCTTCAGGATTAGGCTTTTCTACCGTCGGGAAATTTCCGTTCGGTTCTCTCTGTTCCGGTACGGTGATAACTTTTAGTCCCAAATCGCCTAAAACCGTTTCTACATGGAGCGCACCGGTTCCGTGCAGCGGTGTATACACAATCTTTACGTTCTTTGCATAGTCGCGGATAAGCTCCGGGCGGAAAAGCTGCGCCTTGCACATAGCCCAGAATTTGTCGTCCATTTCCTTTCCGAGCATGACAAGCATTCCGCTCTTTATCGCTTCGTCTTTGGAAAGTGTTTTTACATCGGTAACTTTATTTACTTCATCTATAATCCCTTTGTCATGCGGCTCGGTTACTTGCGCACCGTTATTCCAATACGCTTTATAGCCGTTGTACATCGGAGGATTATGAGAGGCGGTTACAACAACGCCGGTATCCGCTTTAAGTTCGCGGATTGCAAACGAAAGTTCAGGAGTAGGGCGGAGAGCAGAGAAAAGATAAGCCTTTATTCCGTTAGCCGCAAAAATTCCCGCCGTCGCTTGTGCAAAAACATCGGAATTATTTCTGCTGTCATAGGCTATAACCGCACTTAAAAGTCCTGATTTAGCTTTTTCCGGAAATGTTTTAATGATGTAGTTTGCAAGTCCTTGCGTAGCACGATTTATTTCAAGCGTGTTCATGCGGTTTGTTCCGCCGCCCATAATACCGCGCAGTCCGCCCGTTCCGAATTCAAGCGTTCTGTAAAAGCGGTCTTCAAGTTCGGTAAAGTCTTCTTTTGCAATAAGTTCTTTTACTTCATCACTGAATCTTGTGTCCTTTTCCGCGGCGATATATTCGTTCGCACGCTTTAGAATCTCAGCCTTATCCATTGGTAGCTCCTGTTAAATTGTTTTGTAATAAATAATAAGATATTTCTATTATTTACTTACCATTTTAATCCAATCCGGCATATTTTTCCATACAATAAATAGGTTTAATTTCGAGTTTTATAAACTCAAGAAATCATTCTTCTAAGGCAAGCCTTAAGCCTTTTTTTTCAAGGGAGTGGCGGACAGTTAAATTGCTTTTACGGAGTTAGCTTA
>CAUUVZ010000009.1:0-57124 GCA_963548875.1 uncultured Treponema sp.
GTATATAGGTTACCTAAAAAATTAAAATGTATGAATGAATTGGGATTCCAAAGGGTGGCGGACGGTGGAACGTAATATGAAAGACACAATCGGTTTACCGTCCGCTGCAATTTTGCATGGCAAAATTGCGTAAAAGATTCTTTATTGCACCCAAGTGGGAAATCTACAGGCTGTGACCGGTTGCACAAGTTTCGAACTTTCGAAACTTGAAGCGGACGGTAAATTTGTTATGTCTTTCAAATCCCATTCTTCCGTCCGCCACTCCCTTGTGAAAAAAAGTGAATGTTTGACATATACACGCAAAGCGGATATACTTTAATTATGATAAAGAGTTTTGCGGATAAAGAGACGGAACTTATATACAATCAAAAATTCTCAAAGCGGCTTCCGAATACGATTCAAAAAGTTGCCTTGAGAAAACTGATGATGATAGATAATGCAAAGTGTCCGGAAGATCTGAGAATGCCTCCAAGCAATCATCTTGAGCAGTTTGCCGGAGACAGAAAAGGACAGCATTCTATCCGCATAAACGACAAATGGCGCGTCTGTTTTATGGGAAAAGACGGACATTATTATGATGTAGAAATTGTAGATTATCACTAGGAGAAAACTATGTCTGATTTTATTGAAACACCTACAATCGGTGAAATCCTTAGAGAAGAATTTCTTATTCCTCTTGGAATCTCCGCATATAAACTTGCTCGGGAAATAAATGTTCCGACTTCTCGTATTCAGGATATTCTTCACAATCGCAGAAAAATAACCGTAGATACTTCCTTGCGTCTTGCAAAATTCTTCGGTCTGTCCGACGGATATTTTATGTCATTGCAGGACGATATTGATATACGAAATGCCAAAACGGAACTTGCGCCGCAGTTAGAAGATATAAAAACTTATGCATACGTATAAAAAACGCCGTACACGGTTTTCAAATCTGCGGATTCTAACGCATTCGTGCGGCGGAAATTCCGAGTACAAGAAATAAGTACTTACCGGTGTTTTATCCAAAACAGATAATAGCCCGAATGCCGCTATCTTTTTTATAAATACCGTATATAGCTTTCCTAAAAAATTAAAATATGTAAATAAGCTTAGATTCCAAAGGGCGGTAGTCCTTTGGTCGTGCCCAAGGAAGGCGGGTCAAGGGAGGAAACCAGCGGGCTTCGAACTCCGAGCTGGTGTCTTCCCTTGAAATAACGGTTTAAGACTTACCTTAGAAAAAATATTTATTTGAGTTCATAGAACTTGAAATTAAATCTTTTATAAAATTCACGATTGAATAAAATCATTTTAATAATTTGCCGATATATAAACCGTGAAGAAAAATATTTTTCAGTCAGTCAGAATTATTGCACTTCTTATTTCGGCATTGTGTTTTTTTCAAATGCCCGTGCACGCATACATGGTAAAATACAAAGAAGATTTTTACCGATTGTATCACGTGCATTATCAGCAGTTTCCGGACGACTGCATAGAAAACATTTACTGGCTTGAAAAAGCGGCTCAGGCGGATTTTTGTAATCCGTTGTACGCAAATGCAAAAATCGAAAATAAAAAACAGTGGGAAAAATACCGTTATCTTTTTCAAATGCACATAAATTTAAAACTTATCGAACAGCATTTGCGTTTGGGCAGAATCTACGATAAAAAAGTTGCACATTTCTACGATGCTCCGTGGCAGGAAGAGTATCTCCGTAATTTGGAAAAAGCACTAAGTTGTTATAATGCGGGATTTTATTATTGGCAGGAAGCGCAGATTTGGGCGGAAAAAGCGGGAGTAAAAGAGTTTTACTTTTTGACTTTGACTGATGTGCAATTTTGGGAAGATGAACTTGAACGGATTAAAACCGGTGAACTTAATTACGGTGCAATGCTTGAACGCGAAGTAAAACGTGTAGAATCCGTCCGAGATTCATTTCTTGCAATGGACTCAAAAAGCTACTAATATGTCCGCATGAATACAAATGTGAACAAAAGTACAGGCGGACTTAAATCTGTCGGTGAATCTTCAGATTCGTTTAAAATAAATTATCCTGCAATATATGCCGGAGCTTCGGCAACAAAAGTCAACTTTTATTCAGGGAAGCCTGATTTATTCAACCTGTATAAACCCGGCGAAGAACGCGGACAGCGGATATGTTTTGTTTCCGATTCCGAAGTTTCAAAACTGCCGACACTTTCGGCATTTTTTGCCGAATTTAACTCAGGCAAATGCGGAAGTGATATTTCAGTAATCATTGATGCCGGAGAAAGCAATAAAACTATACAAAGCGTTCTTGAAATCACCGGAGCGGCATTGGATGCGGGATTCGGGCGGAACGATTTATTTGTTGCGGTCGGCGGCGGCGTAATATGCGATATAACAGGATTTGCCGCATCGATATTCAAGCGGGGTGCCGCAGTCAACTTTGTCCCGACAACGCTGCTTGCAATGGTGGACGCTGCAATCGGCGGCAAAACGGGCTGCGACTTCAACAGTTATAAAAACATGATAGGCGCATTTTTTCCCGCCTGCCGCATTGATTTTTACACGGATTTTGTAAAATCTCTTTCAGACGCACAGTATCGTTCGGGGCTTGCCGAAGCGTTAAAGACCGCACTTCTTTACGATCGCAGGCTTTTTGAAATATTTAAAAACGAAAGCGGAAAAATCAAAGAGCGGGATGCCGATACGGTATATGAAATTATAAATATATGCGCACGCGCCAAGGCGGCGGTTGTCGAACAGGATTTTACTGAAAAAAACATACGCGCATATTTGAATTTCGGGCATACTTTCGCTCATGCGCTTGAAACGCTTGCCGGATTGGGCGCAGTTACACACGGAGATGCTGTTGCATGGGGAATGGGGCGCGCGCTTTCGCTTTCTCTGCAAAAAGGATTCTGCACAAAATCCTATAAGGACGAAGTGTTTTCCGTCCTCGAAAAATACGGCTGGGTTACGAGCGCGCTTCCGCCGCTTATAAAAGACGCTGATGCCGATAAAAAACTTTTAGACATAATGCATAAAGACAAGAAAAACACGAACAGTAAAGTGAAGCTGATTCTTCAAAAAGATTTGTGCAGCACTTTTTCAGCGGAAATAGAAGATTCGGATATTCTTTCGGTGCTGAGATAATTGCGAAAATAATCATGACAGACGAGCAGAAAAAACATTATTTTGATTGGGCGGCAACATCGCCGGTTTCTGAAGATATAATTAAAGCGGCGTTTGAAGAAACCGCACATTCATGGGGAAATCCTTCCAGCGGACACGGCGCGGGCAAAGAAGCTGCCGCTGTACTGAAAAACGCGCGGGAAAGGGCTGCCGCAGCGTTGGGCGTTAAAGCCGACAAACTTTATTTTACATCCGGCGGAACTGAAAGCGACCAAATTCCAATTCTTTCCGTTTTAAACCGTCCGCAAAAGGGCAGCGTTCTTATAAGCTCAATAGAACATCCTGCCGTCCGCGAGCAGGCGGGCGCATTGAAAAAATGCGGCTGGAAAGTAAATACGATTCCGGCAGATAAAGACGGAATTATAAGCGCACAAGCTGTAACTGAAAATCTTACCGACGATACGGTTTTAGTCTGCGTAATGGCGGTCAACAACGAAACGGGCGCAATACAGCCTGTCTACGAAATTGCAAAAGCAATTACCGAACACTCTAAAGGCAGACGCCGCCCGAAATTCCATGTTGACTGCGTACAGGCTGCCGGAAAAATCCCGCTGAAGCTTGAAAACAGCGGAATAGACAGTGCCGCCTTCAGTGCGCACAAAATAGGAGGACTGCGCGGTATCGGGCTGCTTTATTTGGACTTTCCTGTTGAACCGTTTTTGCGCGGCGGCGGTCAGGAAAAAGGAATAAGAAGCGGCACGGAAAATATCTTGGGCGCGGCAGTTATTTCACTTTGTCTTGAACGTTATTTTATTTCGGATAAAAACAGCAAATCCTACGCTAGATTTGAGCTTCAAAAAAAATATACGGATGATTTTGTAAAATCTCTCGGAACGCTGCCGTGCTGTACACTTATTCCTGAAAATCGGATGACACAGCCTGAAAATTATTCTCCTTGGATTGTGCAGGCGGCGTTCAAAAATATTCCGGGGCAGGTTATGATGCGCGCTCTGGACGCGGAAGGTTTTTATATTTCCACCGGCAGTGCGTGTTCATCACGCAAAAACAGCCGCCCCGTCCTTGAAGCCATGCACATAAGCCGAGAACAAAGTGAAAATGCCGTAAGATTCAGTTTCGGAAATTCTACGGCGGAAGAAGATATGCGCGCGCTTTTTGAAAAAGTAAAAGATATTGCGCAAAGATTTAACGGATAAAACGGAAACGCTCGAAATTCGATTTTCCTCGAAAATAAACCTACAAATGTTTAAAAAAACACTTTACTGTTTTTTAAAAACATATAATATCATAGCTTAAAATATTTATGCGCAAATATGCGCCGGAACTTTTTGCATGAATTAAAGGGAATTTCCGAAATCACAAGTTTTTATGAATTTTCCTTAAAAAAGTCCCTTTAGGAGTATTATGTTCAAACCTGAATTGATAAATTCAATCAAAACGTATTCATTTAAAACATTTTTAAGCGATCTTACGGCAGGTATAATTGTCGGTATTGTTGCTTTACCCCTTGCAATTGCGTTTTCCATCGCAAGCGGACTTCCCCCCGAAAGAGGACTTTTCACCGCAATCACGGCAGGCTTTTGTATTTCGCTTTTCGGCGGAAGCAAAGTCCAGATTGGAGGTCCTACCGGCGCATTTGCAGTAATAATTTATGCTGCTGTAAATGAATTCGGATATTCAGGATTGGTAACCGCAACGCTTATGGCAGGAATAATGCTTATTCTTATGGGCATTTTTAAGATGGGCGGACTTATAAAATTCATTCCGTATACAATAATAACAGGATTTACGGCAGGAATCGCAGTAACAATCGCTTCCGGACAGATAGGAGACTTTTTCGGTCTTACACTAAAAGAACTGCCGTCGGACTTTATAGGAAGAATACAAGTTTATGCCGGTAATTTCAGTGCAGTCAATTTTTATTCGCTTGCAATAGCTGTTATTTCGCTTGCGGTAATATTTCTTTGGCCTAAAATCACAAAGAAAATACCGGGCTCTCTTATAGTTATTCTGCTTGCAAGCATAGTTAATATTATTTTGGAAAGAACTTTAGGATGGCACACCGAAACAATCGGAAGTAGATACGGTTCAATTCCTGCTTCACTGCCCTTTCCGTCTATGCCGGAAATAAGTCCGTCTGTAATAACAAGATTGTTTCCCACAGCGGTTTCAATAGCGATGCTTGCCGCCATTGAGTCGCTTTTAAGCGCAAGCGTTGCAGACGGAATGACAGGAACAAAACACGATTCAAATACGGAGCTTATAGCGCAAGGCATCGCAAATATATTAAGTCCGATTTTTGGCGGAATTCCCGCAACCGGTGCTGTAGCACGAACCGCCACAAATATTAAAAACGGGGGAAAAACTCCCGTTGCCGGCATAATACATTCCGTTACTCTGCTTTTAATTATGCTTGCTCTCGGTAAATTTGTCTTATACATCCCTATGGCGGCAATTTCAGCGGTTCTTGTAAGCGTTGCATGGAATATGGCTGGATTCGGTTCCATAAGAGCACTGATGAAGGGACAGAAATCCGATATATTCGTGCTTGCAACAACATTCCTGCTGACCGTATTTATAGATTTGACCGTAGCAATCGGAGCGGGACTCGGATTTGCCGCATTCTTCTTTATAAAGAAAATGATTGACCTTTCCGAAGTTCAAACTTCCAGAGAAACTTTAATAGGCGGAATAAAGGGCGACAGACAGGAAGAAGCACTGAAAATTCCCGAAGGCGTTCTTGTTTACGAGATAGAAGGGCCGCTGTTTTTCGGAACGGTAGGAAAATTCGAAATTGCGCTTGAAAAAGCAAATATAAACTGCAAAGTTTTAATTCTCCGCATGAGAAATACTCTATATCTTGATGCCGGTGGAATACGCGCTATTGAACAGTGCAAAAATGCCTGTGAACGCAAAGGAATAACGATAATTCTTTCAGGAATTCATACGCAGCCTTATCTTCTTCTTGAAAAGACAGGATTTGCCGATAGGCTCGGGCGCGAAAATATATTTGACAATATAAATCAAGCACTTTCCCGCGCAGGAGAACTTGCCGCTTTCGCTTCATGACAGTTTGTCCCGATTCAAAAATAAATAAACCTGTTCTGAAAACTTCCGTTTCTGAACAGAATTGATAAGAAATCTTATGGAGTAATTTATATGGAACAAAGCATTCTTAAAATAAAATATCCGTCCGGTAAAATCGGAGAAGAACCTTACGGAACGCCTGTTTCGGTTTTGCTGGATAATTTTTCAGAGCCGCAGGATAAAATTCTTGCAGTCCGCATAAATAATGAATTATGCCCTTTGGATAAACCGCTTGAATATAATGCCTCTCTTGAACCTGTGCTGCTCGGTTCAAAGGACGGAATGGGAGTTTACAGGCGTTCGCTTTGTTTGCTTTTAGCGGCGGCGGCTCACAATCTTTTTCCCAACGCGCGGCTTTTAGTGGGACACAGTTTGGGTTACGGATATTACTACACTCTTGAATCCGGCAAACCTCTAAAAGATTCGGAAATAAAAACGCTTGAAGCGGAAATGCGCCGTCTTGTAGCGGAAGATATTCCTATTGCAACGAAATTTATCGCATACGAAGAAGCCGCAGAACTTTTTGAAAGACTAGGACTTTCTGAAACGCGGGAGCAGCTGAACTATATTGCAACTCCAAGTGTAAGAATAAACACGCTTGGTGATTTCAGCGATATGTATTTCGGGCCTCTTGTGCTTTCAACCGGCATATTAAAAGTTTTTGCGCTTATGCAATACAAAGAGGGATTTTTACTTCGCTTTCCGAAGTCCGGAACACCGGAGCGTCTTCCGAAATTTGAAGACCAGCCTAAACTTTTTGAAATCTACAGACGCTATAAATCGTGGGGGAAACAGCTCGGCGTAATGTCGGCGGCAAGTCTTAACCGCCTTATAAATAACCGCAAAGCAGACGAATTTATAGATATTACGGAAACTTTGCAGGAAAAATGTATTGCCGATATTGCAGATCAGATTGCGGAAAGCAAAAAAGTCCGCGTCGTATTGATTGCAGGTCCTTCAAGTTCCGGCAAAACTACTACATCTAAAAAACTTGCGCTTGAATTGCAGGCGATAGGTTACCGTCCTAAAGTCATAAGCCTTGACAGTTATTATGTAGGACGCGCCCGTAATCCAATAGGCGCAGACGGCAAACCGGACTATGAATGTCTTGAAGCGTTGGACATTCAATTGTTGAACAAAAACTTGATAGAACTTTTTGAAGGCAAAGAAGTAAATATTCCGTCTTACGATTTTGTAGACGGTGTGCAATTTTTTGAAGACAAGAACAAAATGACTCTTTCGGAAAACGATATTCTTATAATGGAAGGAATACACGGCTTAAACGATAAATTGACTCCTCTTATTCCTCATGAATTGAAATTCAAAATTTATCTTTCCGCTCTTACTCAGTTGAATCTTGACGATCACAATAGAATTTCAACAAGCGATAACCGACTTATACGACGCATCGTGCGCGATGCAAGATTTAGAAGCAAAAACGCAGCCGGAACAATCAGTATGTGGAACAGCGTAAGGCACGGAGAAGAAATGCACATCTTTCCGTTTCAGAACAATGCCGATGCCATATTGAATACTGCACTCGATTATGAACTTTCCGTGCTTAAAATATATGCAGAGCCGCTTTTACGCTGTGTTACGCCGCTTCAAAAAGAGTATTCCGAATCGTGCAGACTTTTATCTTTTCTCGATAATTTTTCGCCCATTGCTCCGACAGCCGTACCCGCGCGCTCAATAATACGCGAGTTTATCGGCGGCAGCGCATTTAAGTATTAGGTCGAATGTCCGAGTTTTATAAAAAGTCGGCATTTAACCTATTAGCGGCGATTCAGCATAACGCCGGAATCCGGCTGTCGCAAAAACATCTTGCTTTTAAGACAGCCGGATATTTGCCTATACTTTAAATTTTTTTACTTCAATTACCATTTCTTCAATGCGCTGTTTGTTCGTCTGACTTATTCCGTTTACTTCCTGCACGGCGTTCGTTATCTGTACCGCGCCGGTAGCCATTTCGTGCATACTGTTTGCTATTGCATCCGACATTGAGCCGAGCCTCTTTATTTCAGCCGCGACAAGATTACTGTTTGTAAGCATTTCGTTGGAACTTTTCTTTACTTCGTGCGTCATGTCTTCAATATGTCTCATAGCAAGCGATATTTGTTCGCTTTCGCTGCTTTGACCGCGCATATTTCCTACGATATTTTGTTCCTGCGCTTGAGTTCGTTCAGCCAATTTGAATATATCGTCAAATCTGTGCGCGGCAAACAATGCGGCTTCATTCACTTTCTCTATTTTATCTTTAAGTTCTTTCAATATTGCCGTAATATTTTTGCCCTGCGCGCCGGATTCTTCCGCAAGCGCGCGTATTTCTCCAGCAACGACGGCAAATCCTTTTCCCGCCTCGCCTGCATGAGCGGCTTCAATAGCGGCATTCATCGCAAGAAGATTCGTCTGTGCGGCAATATTTTCGATTACCGCACTGGTATCAAGCAAGACTTCGGAACTTGCCGCAACGGATTTACTTAATTCTACCGTTTCGGCGATTATCTTTTTGCCTTCGCCTGTTGCGCTGTTCAATTCTTCCAGCGTCTTGAGATTTTTTTCGACCGTAAGGGCAACGGATTGAATGTTCGATACCATATTTTTAACGGACTGAGATGAATTTTCGACGCTCTCCGCCTGCACCGCTACGTGCCCATTCACTGCAGCAATAGTCTGCGCCATAACTTGCATGGAAGAGCCGATTGCGACGACACTCGAAGCATGTTTGAGCATTTGCTTTTTGACACCCTCAATATTCGTGCTTATTTCATAAACGGCACTCGCAGTCTCCGTCATGTTGCCGGCAAGCTCTTCTCCGACCTGCTGCATACTGACGGAACTTCCGCTTATGGATTTAATTGCAGTGTTTATTTTTTCGATTGTTTGATTAAAGTACATTGATAAATCGGTAATTTCATCGTTACCGCTAACCGGAAGCCGCACTGTTAAATCGCCTTCGCCGCCGGCAATATCTTTAAGTACCGACACCGTATTTTTCAAATGACGAACAATGCGATTGCCGAGCAAAAATGCCGCCGCTAAAAAAATTATCGCCAATATTATGCCGAGCGTTATAATCATTTTAAGAATGCTTATATATTCGGCGTGCACTTCCTGTTTTTCTACAAACCCGATGACTTTCCAGCCAATCCCGTCAATTACACTTGCCTGACAAACCCAATTTTTACCGTCCATCGTAATTTCGATAGGAGTCAACTGTTTTGGCGTTAGCAATTTTTGAAAATCCGAAACATTGACATCTCTCATATTTTTGAAATTAAAATCGGGATGTGCGGGATCGGCTAAAATCGTATTGTCCGCCTGCACGAGTATAAAGTATCCGCTTGTTCCGATGCGGGACTTTGCAATCATATCGGTAAGAGTATCAAGCAAAAATTCGACACCGACGACTCCTATCAATTCATTTGAAGGAGAATAAATGCTTTTTGCTTCTGCAACGACAGTGTATCCGAGCGCGGAAACGAAAGCGTTCATCACAACAATTTTTCCCGGATTCTTCATAGCCGTTTCATACCATGTACGCTTACGCGGATCAAAACCTGCCGGAAGCGAAGCATCGGTATTTGAAATAAAACCGCCCCATTTCGTTCCCATGTAGACTTCCACATAATCGGGAAAACCTTTTTTGACGGTTTTAAAAAAATTTCTTATTGTTAGACTTTGCTGATTCAATGCCGGCTCATTCAATGTTGTGCTTTTTTCGTTGGGAATAAGAGAATAAAGAGAATCGTCCGCATTTTGCACGTCCGATTGATTTACAATAAGTTCCGTCATATTGCCGGCTTGCTTAAACAATTCTTTTACCGAGTTTCCGATCGACAATAATCCGTTTGCAGTAATTTTATTAAAGTAATTGCCGCTTATTTTTTTAAGGCGGGAACAGGTAAACACCGATACAATCAACAGCAACAACACAATTACGGCACTGAAAGCACTCAATAATTGCATTCGGATAGAAAAACGCTTTTTCATAACAAGAACTCCATTGTGCGCTTTCTTTCGCTTTCGCAAAACAAACAACGCATCTTTTTAGATTCTTTCTCCGAACTTAATTTTTAAGCTTTAATTCATCTCCGATGTGCATCCACCCGTTTAACTTATCGTTCTATTTATGCGGTTTTAATTTTCCCTATAAAAATCTCCGTTTATAAGAGTTTTTTCGGATTCATATTAAATATAGTCCGATTTCAAGAATAAAATGATTATATTTAACCGTTTTACGATACTTTAATATCTCATAAGATTAAATTCAATCCCAAAATAGTCTCATTAGATTACATTCTCAGAAATGAGTTTTAAGGACAATTTGCGTGCGGAAATGGAATTCCATGATATAAAGCAAAAAGAGCTTTCTGAGAAAACCGGAATCAGCATAAATACGATTAGAAACTACATAAACGGTCACAATGCAATTCCAAGTGCGGAACTTGCTGTAAAAATTGCAAACGTACTCGGCGTTTCCGTAGAATATCTTGTAACGGGCAAAAAATCCGGACTTAATAAAATCCCGAGTAAAATTATTCACATTGAAAATATGCTGCTGCATTTTTCGGGAAGCGAGTTGGATACCGTTGTAAAAGTTATCGAATCTCTCGAAGAAAAATATAAATAGCTCGAATATCAAGTTTCTCTGTTTTTATAGACACCACATACAGCTTACCTAAAAGATTATAATGCAGAGATAAATCGGTATTCCAAAGGGCGGCGGACGGGAAACTTATCGTGTCTTTCAAGTTCGGTTATTACGTCCGCCGATCCTTTGAAAGAAAAAGTTTGAGTTAAAACTCGAAATTAATGGTAAATCAATCGAATAGAAAAAACCTTTTAAGAAGATTTATACCGTTCCGGTTTGTTCATGAAAACAGGTTTCGTCAAAAACAAACGCGGAGCGGAAAATCTTAAAAGGTTCGGCTGTCCGCCGATTGCCTATTCATACAGAAAACAAGCGACTTTATGCCCGGAAGCGTGTTCTTTTAGCTGCGGGATATTGCACTTACAGTGTTCTTTACGTTTCGGGCAGCGGTCGTAAAAATAACAACCTGTGTGCTCTTCCGCCGGAGAGGGAACATCACCTGAAAGAATGATGCGCTGCCGTTTGCGTTCGATTTCCGGATCGGGAATCGGTGCGGCGGAAAGCAGTGCTTCCGTGTACGGGTGAAGCGGTTTTGCGTAAAGAGCATCCGAGTCGGCAATTTCAACGATTACGCCGAGGTACATAACGGCAACACGCGTAGAAATGTATTGAATAACGGCAAGATCGTGCGCGATAAACACGTAGGTCAAACCGAATTCATCCTGCAAATCCTTAAAAAGATTCAAAATCTGCGCCTGAATAGATACATCCAGCGCGCTGACAGGTTCGTCTGCCAAAATAAGTTCCGGCTTTAAGGCAAGCGCGCGGGCAATTCCGATACGCTGCCTCTGACCGCCTGAAAATTCGTGCGGATAGCGGTTTCTGAAAAAGCGTGAAAGTCCGACCTTCTCCATCAGCACTTCAACCCTGTCGGAAATTTCTTTTTTTGTGTACGAAAGAATTCCGCGATTTGTAAGAATCTTCATCGGTTCGGCGATAATATTTCCGGCGGTCATGCGCGGATTAAGAGAAGCATACGGGTCTTGAAAAACCATCTGCATATCTTTGCGAGCGCGCATTAAAGTCTGCTTTGAACATCCGACAAGTTCCGTGCCCTTAAATCGGACAGAGCCTGAAGTCGGCTTATAAAGTTGAGCAACGGCGCGCGCGGCAGTTGATTTTCCGCAGCCGGACTCTCCTACAAGACCGAGCGTTTCGCCCTTTTTTACCGAAAAGCTGATACCGTCAACCGCACGGATAGCACCATTTTTTCTTGAAAGGAAACCGCCTTCCGTAAAAGGGAAGTGCATTTTTAAATCGGTAACGCTCAATAAATCTTCCGATGTGTTTTCCATTACTTCCATAAGTCAGTGCCTCCTATTCATCAACTCCGTGTTTACGCTCTGCAGCGTTCCGATTTTTTTCACAAAGCCAACAGCTTGCACGGTGCGTCGGTGAAAAAACATACGAAGAAGGATATTGCGTCCTGCATTGCGGAAGTGCCTCGCTGCAACGCGGATAAAACGGACAGCACGGCGGCAAATCTATAACATTAGGCGGCTGTCCGCTGATTGAAAACAGCCTTCCTTCATTTTTTTTATCCATGCGCGGAACGGATTTTATCAATCCGCGCGTATACGGATGCACAGGATTTGAAAACAGCTCGTCCACGCCCCCTTGCTCCACAACACGCCCCGCATACATAACGCATACGCTGTCGCACATTCCGGCAACCAAACCAAGAGAGTGCGTAATCATGATGACAGCAGTGCCGAGCCGCGCACTCAAGTCTCCGATAAGGTCGAGAATCTGCGCCTGAATCGTAACGTCGAGCGCGCTGGTAGGTTCATCGGCAATAAGCACTTCCGGATCGCAGCTTAACCCCATCGCAATCATAACGCGCTGGCGCATTCCGCCTGAAAACTGGTGCGGATAGCAGTCGATTCGTTTTTCCGCTGCGGGAATACCTACCATTTTGAGCATTTCGATTGCACGTTCACGTGCATCTTTTTTGGATAAGCCCTGATGCAGCCGAATTGTTTCAATCATCTGCGTAGAAATCTTCAAAAACGGATTAAGGCTCGTCATCGGGTCTTGAAAAATCATCGAGATTTTATTGCCGCGTATCTGTCGAATCGCCTTTTTATCCATCTTCAAAATATCTTGCCCGTTGAAAATCACTTCACCGCCGACAATTTTTCCGGGCGGATTCGGAATCAAGTTCATAATTGCAAGATTGGTTACGCTTTTCCCTGAGCCGGATTCACCGACAATCGCAAGCATTTCGCCTTTATATAAGTCGAACGACACGCCGTCAACTGCTTTTACGATTCCGGCATCGGTACGAAAATGTGCCTGTAAGTTCTTAACTTCTAATATTTTCTCGTTTGTCTTTTGACTATTCATCTTTACACCCTGTTTTTGCTTTGAGGATCGAAGGCATCTCGCAATCCGTCGCCGAGAAAGTTCATTGCGAACAGGAAAACGGTCATTGCAATCGCCGGAGCTAAAAGCTGCCACGGATAGAGTGTCATAACGTTCACACCGTCGGAAACAAGAGAGCCCCATGACGCGCGCGGAGCGGAAATACCGAGTCCCAAGAACGACAGAAAACTTTCATTCATAATAAATCCCGGAATCGAAAGCGTCGAATAAATGATTATGATGCCGAGAGTGTTCGGCAAAATGTGCTTAAAAATAATGCGAGGCGTTGACGCACCCATAGAGCGCGCGGCTTCAACAAATTCCGCGTTCTTTAGACTGATAACCTGCCCGCGCACAACACGCGCAATCGTCAACCATGAAACAAGCGCAATCGCCACAAACAGAATCACGATATTCTGTCCCAAAATCGCCATCATAATTATAACCACGAGCATATACGGCAGACCGTACATAATATCGACAAAGCGCATGAGCACGTTGTCAATCCAGCCGCCGAAGTAGCCGCTGACCGCGCCCACCAATACGCCTATAAAAAGCGACGTAATCGTTCCGATGAGACCAATCATTATGGAAATCCGTCCGCCGTAGATAACGCGGGCAAACACGTCGCGCCCAAGCGAATCCGTTCCTAAAAGATAGCGGCGTTTATAGACGGGATTTGAGCTTATTTCATCCTGCAAGGCGCGTAATTCGTCTTTTTGCGCGGAAGAAAGTTCCGTCCGTCCTTCTTTTTTCGCCTGATGCATCATCTCGGCTGTGCGGCGGTGAAGCATAAGATTTCCGGCATTGCGGAATGACGGCGGCAGATTCTGATGAATAATAACTTGTTCCGAATACAAATAGATAGGCAAAAGCGGAGCTAAAATCGACACTGCAAAATAAAAGCCGACGACGAAAAGACCTGCAAGTGCCATTTTATTTTTTTTGAGCCGTCTCCATGCATCATCCCAGAGGGAAACCGGCTTTACAGACTGATTGAATTCATTAACTTGGGAAGCGTTTACGTTTCCACCGCTCTCTCCGGCAGCATTTTCATTGGTACTATCCACTTTCAGCCTCACTTATATGAAATGCGCGGATCGATAACCGCATATAAAACGTCAACGACGAAATTCATCAAAATCAAAATAATGGAATACATAACAACCGTTCCCATGATGAGCGTATAGTCGCGGTTTAATGCTGACTGTACAAAGAAGGTGCCGAGGCCGGGAACCAAAAAGATTTTTTCGATAACGACGGAACCGGTAATGATTCCTGCAAATGCGGGACCAAGATAGCTTATAACCGGCAGCATCGCGCCCTTTAACGCATGTTTAAAAAGCACTGTCGGGTACGAAAGTCCCTTTGCATATGCCGTGCGGATATAATCCGAGCGGAGCACTTCCAAAATACTTGCGCGTGAAAGGCGGGCAATATAAGCAAAATACGGCAGCGACAGCGCAAGAGCCGGCATAACAAGAGTTTTTAATCCCTGCCGCCCTGTAATCCAGCCTGAAGTCGGGAGCCATTTGAGTTTTACGGCAAAAATATACATTAAAACGGGACCGACAACAAACAGGGGTACCGAAATTCCGATAACGGCGACCGACATAGACGCGTAATCGGCAGGGGAATTTTGCTTGACGGCGGAAACAAATCCTACCAAAAGCCCGAAAAAGAGCGCACAGCACAAAGATGTTACGCCTAAAAGAAG
The DNA here is from genome assembly GCA_963548875.1 of uncultured Treponema sp. Classification (GTDB taxonomy): domain Bacteria; phylum Spirochaetota; class Spirochaetia; order Treponematales; family Treponemataceae; genus Treponema_D. Next base: position 14,938 of record CAUUVZ010000009.1, read on the forward strand.
CGAATTCGGCAGTGTATTTCCGATAAGCTGGTTTACGGTATAATCTTTATAACGAAAAGAGGGTCCGAAATCACCCTTGAGAATATTTCCCAAATACCGCACATACTGCTTTAAAATCGGTTCATCCAAATGATAGGCCTTATTGATGTTTGCAAGCACTTCCGGCGGTATGTTACGGTCTGCAGAAAAAGGCCCGCCCGGGGCGGCTTTCATAATAAAGAAGCTGAACGTAATAATTAAAAAAAGAGTCGGGATTAAACTCAACAGCCGGCGGATAATAAATCGAATCATGCTTCCCCCAAAAAGTTTTATACAATAATAAGGACAGGGTCGTCTACAAAGCGGTTGCTTCAGGCAGCCCTGCCCTATATTTTTTACGCCTTGATTATTTGCGTTATTTCATTTTTTTTATTCCGACATACGGATGTACATCGGAAACGTTCGGATACCAGCCTTCCCACTTTGTCATGTCGATAAGGTGCTGACTGACATACGAATAAATCGGCAAAACACCTTGATCTTCAGTTATAAGAACGGATTCCGCATCATGCAAGGTATTAAAACGCTCTTTACCGCTTTTCATTGTGCCCGCTTTACGAACAAGCCCGTCAAAACGTGCACTTGAGTATTCACCGTCATTGTTGCCGCCTCCGGTAATAAACAGTTCCAAAAAGTTATTCGGATCTTGATAATCGCCGACCCAGCCTGCGCGACTGATGTCGAAATCATGCTGATGGCGGACATCGAGGAAAGTTTTCCATTCAAGGTTTTGAATGTTAATCGATATTCCGAGTGCGTTTTTCCATGCTTCCTGCACATATTCTGCAATCAATTTATGACCGTCATTCGTATTATAAATAACAGTAATTGAAGGGAACCCTTTTCCGCCCGGATATCCGGCTTCGGCAAGAAGTTTTCGGGCTCCTTCAGGGTCATAAGCGGAACCTTTTACCGGCGTGTAGCCCGCCATCGGAGGAACCATAGAAGTTGTTGCAATCTGTCCTGCGCGAGTTACTTTATCAACAATTTCCTGATTGTTGAGTGCCATTGCAAGAGCTTTGCGCACACGAACATCATTGAGCGGCGGACGCTTTACGTTAAGAATATAATAATATGTTCCGTTCTGCGGATCCCCCTGATAATCCGGCAGCACTTTCACCTCATCAAGACGCGGAGTCGGAATACCGTAGTTCCAGTCTATTTCGCCTGCTTTATATTTTTCAAACGCGGTGTTCATGTCTTCAATCGGTAAGAATGTGATGCGGGAAAGATGAACATTTTCTTTATTCCAATATTTTTCATTTGGAAGTACAGTCAATTTTTCCTGCGGAACCCAAGATTCAAGAACGAAAGGACCGTTTCCAACAAGGTTGCCGGGCTTTACCCAATCCGTTCCGTATTTGTCTATTATGTGCATCGGGACAGGATTAAAGGCATAATGAGCCATCATATCGAGTGCATAAGGGGCGGGGCCTGTCAGCTGTACTTCAAAAGTCATATCGTCAACAGCTTTAACTGCGACTGCCGAAGCGTCCGCTTTACCTGTATTATATTCTTCCGCACCTTTTACAATCATCGTAATCATGTACGCATATTGGGCTGCGGTTTCAGGAGCAAGCATACGCCGCCACGAATCAACAAAAGTCTGTGCGGTAATCGGTGTACCGTCGCTCCATTCGGTTTTCCGCAAGTGGAATGTATACACCGTTCCGTCTTCGCTTATTTCCCAAGATTCGGCAACACCCGGAATTGCAGTTGCGGTTTTCGGATCATAGCCGACAAGTCCTTCAAACAAAGAAAGATTTATACGGTGTTCCGGTACTCCCTGAATTTTTGCAGGATCAAGGCTCTGCGGTTCTGCACCGTTACCGACAATAAATTCATTATTGCTTCCCACAGCTTTTCCGCTGCAACCTGAAAAAAACAATGCGGTGCTTACTGCGGTTGCCAATAAGCACATTTTTTGGTGTTTCATACTTCCATTCTCCATGTTAGGTATAATGATACGGCAGTCGGCTCACATAAATGGAAAAGCCGTTATAGCCATTTTGTTGATTATACACAATCCGACCGTTATACAAAATATATTTATATGAAAAAAACATAAAATATTTGCATATTATTGCATTTTTATGCGGCTTACACACCGTTTTAAGAACGATACGCTCTTAAAATGACCGCACATCATCGTAATTGTGAGAATTTAGAACTATTTCCGCATAAAAAAATAACACCCTGATCAAGCTTGTTCTCGTACTTGACAAATATAAAATCACCTTTTAGTATTTCAAATATAACAAGTATTTATTATGGAAAGTTTAAACATCGGAGAACAAATATTTATAAAAGGTAGCAGGGCAACTGCCGCTATAATGATTCTTGCAACTTGTTGCGGTCCCGTTTTTATCGTTGCACGGTATTTCAATTTCTTTGATATGCCGTATATGTTTTCTATTTTACTGACTTTTGCGACGGCATCCATGACATCCGTCTATCTTTTGCTTACAAAATATTTACAAAATAAAAAAATATCCCAATACGCGGGACTGATATTTCTTTCCGTATTTATCTCATTATTCGGGATAGAACGCAATGTCGGCATTTATATTTCATACGGAATAGTACCGTTCCTTTCATGTATGTACATGAATAAAAAACTAACCGTCAGAGTAACGATATTCAGCTATGTTATAATGATTTGTTCTTTATACATTAAATCTTTCGAAGCATATAAATCGAATATATACACGCTTACTCAAATGAAATGGTTTCTTCCCATGTCGGCAGGCTTTACAATGGAATACGCATTTGTTTTTACTTTATCGTATTTTATTGCAAATCTGCTTGCCGAAAATTTTTCCGCCATAGAAAAGCGAAATGAAACAATCAAACGCTATCAAGAACAGACGGTCATAGCTCTGGCAAATGCCGTTGAGATAAAAGAACCTTATACCGGCATACATCTGAAAAATACAAGCCGTTATGTAAAAATGATTTGCAACGAGCTTATACGGCTCGGATATTACAAAGAGGAACTTACACCGGAAAAAATAGAACTTTTTGAAAAAACGGCTCCGTTGCACGACATAGGAAAACTTGCAGTTGATGAAAACATATTAAAAAAGAAAGGCATTTATACGGAAGTCGAATTTGAAAAAATGAAATCACATACTACAAAGGGATATGAATATATAAAAGATAATCTGAATAAAATAGGCGATAAAGATTTTCTTGCCGTTGCAGGCGACATGGCTTTATGCCATCACGAAAAATGGAACGGCTCCGGTTATCCTAATAAATTACAAGGAACGCAAATACCTTTGTGCGCAAGAATAATGGCTGCTGCCGACGTATTGGACGCTTTACTGAGCAAACGCCTTTACAAGCAGGCATGGACTCTTGAAGATACGCTGAGGGAATTTGAAAGGCAGCGCGGAAATCATTTTGAGCCGTGCATTGCGGATGCGGTAATTACGCTGAAAGATAAAATCGCCGAAACCGTTGTATAGTTTTTCGCTTAAAAATATATCTAAAACGCAAATCGACTTTCGGCATAAAACGAAAGTCTAACCTTATTTGCTTGAGCAAAACATAAAAGCTCAAGTTTTACAAAGCGGCAGAGCTTTTATAGTATTCTGAAGCGCGCACTATACCGGAAACCGTAAGATTTTTATCCATTTCGTCAAATATGCAGGTAATAGGTTCGAGCATACTATTTAAACCGCCGGTTCCTATAACTTTTACCGTATCCGGGCTGATGCCGCGCTCTTTTTGCAAATCGTTTTTCATTTGCGTAATAAGCGATTCTACAAGCCCCTTATATCCGAGTACGATTCCCGCCTGTATCGAACATATCGTATTTTTACCGAGACTTGACGGAGGAATTTCAAGCGGTACGGACGGAAGCTGAGCGGTATTCATAAAAAGAGCCTTTAACGCTGTCCCAATTCCCGGAGCAATCGCAACTCCTGCAATATTCGCATCAGCATCAACTGCCGTAAACGAAAGCGCAGTACCGAAATCCGCAATTATTACGGGCTGTCTATAGCGTTCCCACGCTTCCAACGCGTTGCAAAGCAAATCCGTTCCTATTTCATGAACTGCTGTCGCAGGTATTTTTATTGGAAGATAAGAATAAATATCCGGTCCGATTATAAGCGGTTTTTTCCCAAGCAAATGCTGAACGACGGTAACAAAAGCTCCAAGCAAAGCCGGAACAACGGAACTTATAACGGCATCTTCAATCTCCGCAGGCGTTATTCCCGCCTCTTTTATTAAAGGACGCAAAATAGAAAAATATTCATCACCGGTACGTTTTGTGTCCGTACTTATGCGCCATTCATGAATTATTGTTCTTCCGTCCGTTATTACGGTTTTTATGTTCGTGTTTCCAATGTCAAAAGCCAGATGCATTGTTTTTTCTCCCTTTTTGGACTAGTATACAGGCATGGATAAGCTCATTCAACCAAGAATACTGAAAGGATTCCGAGATTTTTTACCCTCTGCGGAAATAGTTCGCTCATCTTTAATCGAAAAAATAACGGACGTTTTCCGTTCTTTCGGATTCGTGCCGATTGATACTCCCGTCCTTGAATACACTGAAATTCTCCTAAGAAAAAGCAGCGGAGAAACGGAAAAACAAGTTTTCCGCTTTGAAGACAACGGAGGCCGCGATGTTGCGCTGCGCTTTGATTTAACTGTTCCTTTTGCGCGATATACTGCGGAACATTACGGCGAACTTTATTTTCCATTTAAACGCTATCATATTGCAAAAGTCTGGCGCGGTGAAAAACCGCAGGCGGGACGTTACCGCGAATTTGTTCAATGCGATGTTGACACTATCGGTTCGGACAGTGCGGCATCCGATTTTGAAATTTTAAATACGACGAAATGCGCGCTCAATTCAATATGCGTAAACGACATAACAATCCGCGTAAATCACCGAGGAATATTTAACAGATTTTTAAATCGCATAGGTGTTCAGGAAAAATGCGACGATATTCTCCGCGCCGTCGATAAAATTGCAAAGACGGGAAGAGACAGTGTTTTTTCGGAACTTACGGAAATCTGCGGAAGCGAAAATGCACAAAAGATTATCGAATATATCGAAATTCCTTCCGGCGAAAAATTTGAATCGACGATTGAGCGCCTTGAAAATCTTGCCGGCGGAGAAAATGCTGACAGCCGCCGCATGAGAGACGTTTACGCAATGATGTGTGCTGCGGAAATTGAAAATGTATTCGTATTCGACCCGTCAATTACTCGCGGGCTTGATTACTATACCGGAATCGTATACGAAACGTTTTTAAATTCGCTGCCGTCCATAGGTTCGGTTTGTTCCGGCGGCCGCTACGATAATCTTGCCGCCCTTTACATGAAAGAACGCGTTCCGGGTGTCGGAGGCAGCATAGGGCTTGACCGCCTTATTGCCGCGCTTGAACAGCTGGAACTTCTTCCGCAGAGTTTAAGCTACATTGATGCGGAAATTTATTGTCAGAATGCCGCCGATGCCGTTTACTATCAAAGAGCAGCCGCAGAATTGAGAAAACGCGGCGTATGCGTGGAAGTTTTCCCCGATGAAAAAAAGATGGCTCAGCAATATGCCCTTACGAGTGCAAAAAACATCGCATGGGGAATTTTAATTTCCTCTGACGATGTAAAAAACAATACATTGTCCTTAAAAAATCTTTCCACGCGGGAAGTTCTCTCAGGCATTGATTTTGATACGGCATCAAAAACGATAATTGAATCGAAAAAACCTTTGCAGCACTGATTGACCTTAGGCTTTACGCCGGATGAATTCAAAAGGGAACGGAGAAAAAACGGCAATCCGGGTTATTTGCATTTCGCTCCGCTCCTTATTTTTTTCATATCCGAAATTCAATCGTGCAATTCTCCGGCTCGCCTTTTAAACGAAAGCATATAAAATAAAATTCCCAGTACTGGAAATACGCCGAATATAAAAAACATCGGAACATATCCGGCTTTTTCTATGACAAAACCGCCGAATACGCTTCCCAACATATACGAAAGTCCACGAGAAACTACGCTGTAAAAAGTCATTCCGAGAGAGGCGGCCTCTTTCGGCGTTTTTGACATACAGAACAATACTGCAACAGGATGGAAAAGTCCGAAATTCAGAGAATGCAAAAGCTGTGCTGCCAAAACGCCGCCCCATGACGGAAAAACAGCGTAAACAGTATTTCTTACGCTTATGCTTATTAAAGAAACAATCAAAAGTTTTTCTATTCCAAATTTTTCAATCAACTTACCGGACAAAAACATTATGGGAATTTCTGCAAGGGCGGAAACAGCCCAAAATCCTGCATAAGATTCAAGATGCAAATATTCGCGCATATACAAAGAAAAGAATTTCTGAGAAGGAGTCATGCCGATTGTTCCCAATGATATTAAAAGCAATCCGAACCAATAAGACGACGGAAAGATTTTTATGAGATTCTTTTTACTGGGAGAATTTTCGGGCTGCGGAGAATTTTCTGCGGAACATGAAAGACTAAAGATATTCGGCACGAAAAAAAGAGACGCCGTGTAAAGAAGACCCAATACTCCGATTCCGTAAACGATTGAACGGATATTATCTGCGTTTACAATCGGCGTAAACTGCAAAATGAGTGCCGTGCATACAAATCCTGCCGAACCGACTGCGCGTATTCTTCCGTAATTTTTTGTATTATTTCCGAGAGATTTTGTAGTAAACGCATCGGAAATCGGAATTAAGCCGCGTATTCCGAGCGCAAATACGCATAAAAAGAATGCGGTAACGGCAAAAGAATGGAAATGCGTAAGCGGCAACAATGAAAACGTCATCACCGAACCGAGCGCAAACATCGTTATTCCGTAACGACCTTTTTTATCGACCGCAGCACTTAAAAAAAGCGGCAGAATGACGCCTGCCGATTCAAAAATCCCTAAAAGAACTCCTACGTCGGCAGTCCCGAATTCTATGCTTTTAAGCAGCACCGGAAGATAAGCGTTTACCGGCGCATAAACCGAAAACAATAAAAAATATGCAATACTCATTTATTAAACTCAAAAGAATAACATAACCGCTCTCATTTCTCAGGATTGCCGTTTTGCAAATGCCGGACGTTCAAGAGCAATCGTTTACCGCTGTGCGGGAAAGACTTAATTCCCCGCGTAGAACAAGCATCGTTCCCCGCTCAGGGTGCGGTGGTACACCTCGCTCGGGGTGCGGTAGTAGACCTCGTTCGGGGTGCGGTAGTAGACCTCGCTCGGGGAAGACATTGTTCCCCGCTCCGGAAACAGTCTTTTTGCCGCCCGCACTCCGCACAATTCCGTTTGTTCTGAAAATCGCATAGTGGCGGGTGCGGGGAAGCGTCTCCGTTTTAAATATTTCGGTCTTTTACGAAACTCGATGCCGCGGACTGATGAGCTTCGGGCGGATAATATTTATGAGCCTGCGTAGAAAGATATTTCGGCAGGAATATCAATCCCAATACAAACAGAATAAGATTCGTAATCCAAGCAGCGGTGATATTCATCGTAAGTCCGCCTGCAAAAAATCCCGATGCCGCACATACGGCGGTAAAAACGGCATAAGGCATTTGAGTTGCGACGTGTTCAAGATGCGGACATCCCGCACCGGTAGAAGATAAAATCGTCGTATCGGAAATCGGGGAAGCATGGTCGCCGAATACCGCACCTCCGATAACCGCTGCAATGCTTATATACGCCGCATTCGATATATGTGCCAAATCAAGTCCGTGAGTTTCAGCAAGTTCTACCGCAATCGGCATTACAAGCGGAATCATAATGCCGAACGTTCCCCAGCTTGTTCCTGTAGCAAATGCAATCAATGCGGACAATATGAAAACAATCACCGGAATAAATGCGAACGGAAAACGACCGTTTACGACAACCGTAGAAAGAAATTTTCCCAATCCCAAACCGCCGTCGGCAGGAGAAGATTTTATTATTCCGCCTATAGTCCACGCCATTGCAAGAATAATAAGCGCAGGCACCATCTGTTTTATTCCGGACTGCAATGTCTCACCGGCGGTCTTAATATCCATAAGCCGGCGGACAAGATAATAAATATACGTAACGGTTATCGTTATGATAATGGCGTAAAACAATGCGACCGACGCATCGGTATCTTTAAATGCGTCCGCCAATTTTATGGAACGCATTGCCTGCGGAAGAGACGTTATATTCTCTCCGTCAACTGCGGAAATCCATGTGGTAAGAGGAAAAAATATCAAAGCCGAAGCGATAAGCACCAAAATAGGAAAAAGCATATCGACGGGACGCGCTTTAGATTCTATATCCTCGTCTTTTCCGCTGGTAGCTTGCCCGTATTTTTCCGCATTAAACAGTTTTCCCTGCTTTGCGAGTTCTTCCGACGCTTTCATCGGTCCGAAATCGCGCTTTGTAATAGCAACGGCAACGACCAAGAGCAGTGCGGTGAGCGCGTACAAGTTATACGGAATCGACGTAATAAAAAATTCAAACGGAGTAATTCCGAGTTTGGTAAATCCTTCAGAATCTTTTACGATAGACATTACCGTAACAACCCAGCTTGAAATAGGCGCGATAATGCAGACAGGGGCGGCAGTCGAATCGAGAATGTAAGCAAGTTTTGCACGGGATGTTTTGGTTTTGTCGCTTATCGGGCGCATAACCGTTCCTACCGTAAGAGAATTGAAATAATCGTCGATAAATATAATCATTCCGAAAAAGAAAGTCATAAGCTGGGAGCCGGTATTTGTCTTGAGCTTTGCCGATGCCCATTTTCCGAAGGAGCCTGCGGCTCCTGTTTTCTGCATCATTCCTACAAGTCCGCCCAAAAGCGCGCAGAACAGGAATATGCGTATATTCCATCCGTCTGCAAGAGAAGAAGCTACGGCATCTGCTAAATGCATTAAAGCCGCGCCCGGATTCCCGCCGGCAACGATAAGCGTCCCCGAAAGAATACCTAAAAACAGTGAAACGATAACGTCTTTTGTGATAAAGGCAAGTACGATTGTAAGTATCGGCGGGATTATTCCCAAAATTCCAAATGTTTCCATAAAAATAAATACCTCAAAGTATCCGTTTTTTCCCGATTTTTAGGGTTCGGATTTAGATAATTTCGCATAGTATAGAGAAGTTGGTGAAGACTGTTAACAGTTTTAAGTGATTTTTTATCCGTGCGAGAATCGTGTTCCTATGGTATAGTTCTTTTATGGACTTTATACAGATTTTAGGCTACGCAGCCTCATTTATTATTTTTATTTCACTTACAATGAAATCCATTGTTAAGTTACGTGTTCTGAACGCAGTCGGTTGTGTCGTTTTTGTCGTATTTGCATTTAAAACAAATTCTTGGCCTGCCGTTGTGATGAATATCGGTATTGTTTTTATCGATATGTATTACTTGTACGGTATACTGCGAAAAAAAGACACTTTTGAAATGGTGGAAGTGAACAAGGACAACGAAGTAGTTAAATACTTTTTCGAAAAAAACAAGGTTGAACTGGACGCTTTATTCGGTGTGAATGCGCTCACTGACAGCGGAAATATTGCTTTATTTTTTAGAAATAACGATATTGCCGGACTTATAGCGTATTCCGTTCAAGATTATGAAAGCAAAAAACGCGCTCTTATAACTGTAGATTTTGTTGTGCCCAAATACCGCGATCTTGCGGTAGGAAAACATTTCTTTATTGAAGATGTAGATTATTGGAAAGAGCGCGGATGCACTGCGCTTGTATCGGAAAATTCCGCTTCAAGTCATATTGCATATCTGAAACGCTTAGGATTTGCATTTGATGCGCAATCCAATATATGGAAGAAAGATATATAGTCTCGATTCCGGCTCGAAGTCGAAATTATAATATTTATCGAAAAGCGAACGGGGCAATGCGTAATTTTGAAAGCAACCGATTTTATGCAAAATGCCCCGTTCATAAATGCATTTCGGGCACTTGTTCAGCAGAGTTTACGCGCCGCAATTATTATGCGGTGCATTGAAATTTAAATTCCTTGCTTGACCTCATATCAAGCACTATGTTATTCTTTTGCCACTGATTTTATTCAGACTTAATCAAATCTCAAAAAGGATTGTGTTATGCCATTCATTTCTTTTTTACAGACAGCTTCGGGCAGTGCTCCGTCGGCGTCAGGTCCAATGGGAATTCTTACTTCCGTTGTTCCGTTCATTGCGATTATAGCAATTTTTTATTTCTTTCTTATCCGCCCGCAAAATAAGAAACAAAAAGAAACCGAAAAAATGCTTTCAGCCCTCAAAAAAGGCGATAAAGTCGTTACAATCGGAGGAATTCACGGTGTCATATCTTCCGTAAAAGAAAAAACCGTAATTGTAAAAATCGACGATAATTGCAAAGTAGAATTCAACCGTTCCGCAATTTCGGGAGTAGAATCCGATAAACCTGCGGAAACAAAAGAAGACAAATCGAAAAAAGACACAAAAGAATCCGGCGATACGGCGAAAACCGCTCCGGAAACAGAAGCAAAATAACTTGGAGAAAACAAGATGAATAAACGCACACGTTTCGTTATTCTTCTAGCCGTACTTGCAGTATGTTTTGCGTTTTTGTGGACTTCGATAAGCTGGTACTACGGTACGCCTAAAGAAGTCCAAGCGCTTGCATTGGGGTCGCTGGAAAATATAAAAGATTATGCGACGGCACAGGCTTCGGAAGATGTGCTTGCAATTAAGGAAGCTGCGGCGAAAGATCCGTCCGCTTCTATAGAAGCTAAATTTTCATGGTTGGAAAAAGCTGCCGCAAAAAAATACCGTAAGCTCGGAGAAAAAGTTCCTTCTCCGATGAATATTTCGGCAATTCTCGGAGCATATTCCAACGAGCAGGAATTCCTTGATGAAATTCAAGCAAGATACCGAGACCGCATTTTAAAAGCAAAAAAACGCTACCAGAATTCGGTAAAACTGGGATTAGACCTGAACGGCGGTATGAGCATCATTGTAAAAGCTGATTTGGATGCGGCACTTGCCTCTCAAGGAGATTCTGCTGCTGCGGACAATGCTGACAATTTTAAGAAAAATGCAATGGCTCAAGCTATTGAAACTCTTACAGGGCGAATCGACCGCTTCGGTCTTACGGAACCGCTTATCCGTCAGCAGGGTGAAGACCGCATTTATATTGAAATGCCGGGTGCCGCAGAAGCTGATGCGATAAATACTATTATTATGGGTAAGGGAATATTGAATTTCCGTCTTGTAGACAGCCCTGCAACCGATAAATTCAATGAATATTACCGTATGAATGCCGCAAGTACATTTAATGCAGCCGGGGAACTTATTGATCCGTCAATAATACCTGAAGACTGCGAAGTTATGGGGCAATATACCAAAGATGATTACGGTCTTGATGAGCGTATCGGTTATCTTGTTGTAAAGAAAGAAATTGCTCTTGACGGTCAGCATATAAAATCTGCGGAAGTAGGGTCCGACAATCTTACAAACCGTCCTGAAGTCGATTTTGTGCTTGATTCGGAAGGTGCGGAAATTTTCGGAACGTTTACCGGAGCACATAAAGGAGAATTCCTTGCAATAGTAAGCGATAACAAAATCAAATCTTATGCGCGCATAAACGACGCAATCACAGGCGGCCGCGTAGCGATTACGGGCTTCGGAATTGAAGAAGCTCACAATCTTCAGAAAGTTCTGCAAACGGCATGGCTTAATGTTCCGCTTTCTGTGGAAAGTCAGCAGGTCATAGGAGCTTCTCTTGGAGAAGCCGCAATCAATCAAGGTATAAAAGCGGTTGCGGTCGGTCTTCTTGCAATTCTCGTATTCATGCTGCTCTTTTACAAAGGTTCCGGCATAAATGCGGTTGTCGCACAAGTTTTGAACCTTTACATAATGTTCAGCGTTTTGTCCGCGTTTAATTTGACACTTACGCTGCCGAGTATCGCCGGTATGATTCTTACAATCGGTATGGCTGTTGACGCAAACGTAATTATTTTTGAACGCATAAAAGAAGAACTTGTTGCCGGAAAAAGTCGGCAGGCGGCAATCGCGGCGGGATTCGACAATGCTTTCTGGGCAATTATGGACTCCAACATTACGACATTCATCGCGGCAATCTTCCTTTCGCAGCTGGGAACGGGTTCAATACAAGGATTTGCAGTAAGTCTTGCAATCGGTGTAATTTCGTCCGTGTTCACTGCATTATTCGTATCAAGACTTATGTTTGATTTCGGCACAGATGTTATGCATTCCCAGAAAGTGAGCATAAGCTGGAGGATTAAATAATGGAAAATAAAACTATCCGTTTCAGTAAAGGATTTATTCCGGCTGCAGTATTCAGCATAATCGTGATTATTTTCGGTGTCACAGGTATTTTTACACGCGGTATTAACTTCGGAATAGATTTTAAGCCGGGTCTTATAAATGAAGTTCGAATTTCGCCTGTAGCTGCGGAACTCACTTATTCCGGCAATGCGAAAGCGACCGTATCCGTTGAAAACGATAAACTTCAAATCGTAGTAAGCGGTACGGGAGCGGAAAATGAAACAAAATCATACGCGTATTCCAAATACACCAAATTAAAAGATATTGCGGATGCAGTAAATACAGACAATATTGTGCACATGGATTTAAAGTCGGACGGCAATGTTCCCTCTACCGAATTATTTGTAAATTCCTCAGTTTCAACATTGTTGGGGAAAGTTCCGTTCAATCTTTATACGTCAAACGAACCTCTTACGGTAGAAGATATGCGTTCCGCACTTGGTAACATTCAAGGAATTTCAGTAAAGCAGCTTGGGGAAGGAGCTAATTCTTCTTTCCAAATACGTGCCGCACTTTCCTCCGACGACGAATCAAGCCAATCAATCCAGAATGCTATTACGAATGCTCTCGGTGAAAAATTCGGAGCGGAAAAAGTTGCCGTATTAAAGACGGATTTTATAGGCTCAAGTTTTTCAAAAAATCTTGCGCAAAAATCGATTTTGCTTTTAGGACTGACTTTCCTTTTGATTTGGGCATATGCTGCCGTCCGCTTCCACTGGGATTTTGCGCTGGGTTCAATAATAGCACTTGTTCACGACACGATGATTATGTTTACATTCATCGTTTGGACGCAGATGGAATTTTCCACAACGGTTCTTGCTGCAGTTCTTACAATAATCGGTTATTCCATAAACGACACGGTTGTTATACTTGACCGAGTACGTTCAAACTTAAAAACCGTAAAAGTAAAGAATTTCAGGGAACTTTTGGACGTTTCGCTGAACGATACGCTTAGCCGTTCTATTATTACTACGGCAACAACGTTATTTGCGGTTATTGCACTGTTTATTTTTACGACGGGCAGCATAAAAGATTTTGCTCTCGCGCTGATTGTCGGACTTATAAGCGGATGTTATTCTTCAATCTTTATTTCAAGCGGATTTATTGCAATGCTCAGGATAGGCTGGAAACCGGAATTCGGCATTCACCATTCAGACAAAACGGAACGCGGTGTTTTAAATTATGATGCCGGAGTTCAAATCTAACTTGATATAAATCGAAAGTTTGATTCAAATCAATATGAGGCTGCCCGAAAAGAAAGGGCGGCCTTTTTATTTCTATGAGATTCTACCGAAAGCCGGCTGATGCACATAACTTCATATTTGCTTGAAAAAATACTATGCACGGATATAATGCGACTATGACAGTAATTCTTGCCGATGTGCTGGGATATTGCATGGGCGTACGCCGTGCGGTTGAAAGTGCAATAAATTCAATAAACAAAGATAACGACGTATATACGCTGGGTCCATTGATTCATAATAGGACGGCACTTAATTCTCTCGAAAAAAAAGGACTTAAAGTCCTTGATGAAAATAAAGCGGAAGAAGCAAAGAAAGGAAGTACGGTCATAATACGCGCACACGGAGTTCCGCCTTCCGTAAACGAGATATTAAAAAAGAAGGACTGCACTATTATCGATGCAACTTGCCCTCGCGTAACAGCAAGTCAAAAAAACGCAGCGCGCTACGCCTCGATGAATTACACGGTCATACTTGCTGGCGACAGCAATCACGGCGAGGTCATCGGGATTGCAGGCTATGCCGGCAATAAATTTTATCTTGTGCAGGACAGTGAGGAAGCACAAGAACTTCCGCCGCCGGATAATTCGGACGAAAATGCGATATTGCTTTCGCAAACGACATTCAGCCCGCAGGAATCCGAAAAAATTGCAAGAATTCTCAAGAAAAAGTATAAAAATCTAAAAGTTATGAATACGATTTGTCCTGCGACAAAGGAAAGACAAGATTCTCTCTTGCGCCTATGCCCACTTGTCGAAGGCATTCTTGTTGTGGGAGGAAAAAATTCCGCCAATACGAAGCGTCTTTTACAAACTGCAAAAGAAAACTGTTCAAAGTCGGCTTTAATCGAAACCGCCGATGAGATTCCCGATGATTTTTTTAAGCTTAACATTGTCGGAATAACGGCAGGTGCGTCCACACCGGATTCCGCAATCGAAGATGTAAAAAACGCATTGATTTCATACGGAAACAGGTAGTTTGAATGCAGACTTTTAGCAATAGCAGTAAAAACAAACCATGCTTTCGGCGAGAACTTCGTTCGCTATGCTCACTATTCGGCTTTGCACTGCAGACACGCACTATATGCAGCATCTAGTTTTTATGCGGCATAAATGCTCGAAATGCCACGCTGACGGAACTCTCGGTGCAGCAATAGGGATATTAAACCCGCCGCAAAAATCAATTTTGCTTGTAAATTACAATTTTATACCTTATACTGGAAATAGATTACCACTCATACGGAGATATTATGCAAAAAAAGATATATGTAGCAGGGATGTTTGACAATGATGCGGCAGAAAAGGTAAATGCTGCAGTCAAAGGAGTTGCGGGCGTTACAAATGTTGTGGCAAATCCTGAAAAATCTCAAGTTCTCGTAGATTACAACGAAGGAACTGCAGGAATTGAGGATGCTATAAATGCCGCAATTTCATCTACAGGCATTGCAGTCTTGAACTAGCATGAAACTCACCGTATTGGACGGATACGCATTGAATCCCGGAGACTTGAGCTGGGATTCGTTCAATAAATATGCAGATATAACGGTTTTTGAGCGGACACCTCAAGAACTTGCGGTAGAACATATCGGCAATTCCGATGCAATTCTTCTTAATAAAGTAAAAATAACTTCCGAAATTCTTTCAAAATGTCCCAATCTTAAATATATAGGCGTACTTGCAACCGGTTACAACACACTTGATGTCGATGCCGTAAAAAATGCGGGAATATGTGCAACATATATTCCTGATTACAGCACAAATGCGGTTGCCCAGCACGTTTTTGCCCTAATAACGTATTTTACAAATCATGTTGCTGTTCATAATGAATCCGTAATTAACGGCGATTGGACAAAAAATCCTGATTTTTGTTATTGGAAAAAACCTTTAATAGAGTTATGCGGAAAAACCTTAGGAATACTGGGATACGGAAAAATCGGTAGACGAACGGCAAAAATCGCCGAAGCATTCGGAATGAATGTTATTGTCTGCCCGCATAAAATCACTCCGGAAATTAAAAATTTTGCGGACTTTAATTCGCTGCTTAAAAAATCGGACTTTTTATCTCTTCATGTTCCATTAACAAAAGAGACTGCGGAAATTATAAATTCTTCCGCAATTTCAAAAATGAAAAACGGAGCATACATAATAAACACGGCTCGAGGCGGGCTTATAAATGAAGTCGATATGCGGGCTGCATTGGATTCCGGAAAAATAAGCGGCTATGCTGCGGATGTTCTTTCGCAAGAACCGATGAATTCCGACTGCCCGCTTTTAAATGCACCGAACTGCGTGCTTACACCTCACATTGCATGGGCACCTCCGGAAACGCGTGCGAGATTGCTTAAAATCGCTGTAGAAAATTTTGCAAGTTACTTAGAAGGCAATGTCCAAAATTCTATATGTTGATTTGCTTGCAATCCGACTATTCTTTCAATATACTTAAATAACTTTAATTATATTGAATAACAGGAGCAAAATTATGGGAAAAACAATCGCACAAAAAATATTCGAAACTCATTTACTTGATACACCATTTCCAAACACATATGTTTTAAAACTCGATCGTGTATTTTGCCACGAAATAACAACTCCGATTGCAATTAATGATCTTATAGAACGCGGGAAAGATAAAGTTTTTGACAGCACCAAAATAAAAGCGGTTATAGATCACGTAACGCCGGCAAAAGACAGCAAAACAGCCGAACAAGGACTTATCTTACGGAATTGGGCGGAGCGCAATAATATAAAAGATTTTTTCGATATAGGTGCGAACGGCGTATGCCATGCTATTTTTCCTGAAAAAGGATTTGTTCGTCCGGGTTTTACGGTTATCATGGGCGACAGTCATACTTGCACGTACGGTGCGTTCGGTGCATTTGCCGCCGGTGTAGGAACCACAGACCTTGAAGTCGGCATACTTAAAGGGGTGTGTTCTTTCCGTGAACCTAAGTCCATAAAATTTGTATTAACTGGCAAACTTAAAGAAGGCGTATATGCAAAAGATGTAATTTTGTTTTTAATCGGACAAATCGGCGTAAACGGTGCGACAAATTGCGTAATCGAGTTTACAGGCCCTATTGTAGATAACTTCGGGATGGAAGAACGAATGACACTTTGCAATATGGCTGTAGAAGCCGGCGCAACTTCCGGAATATGTTATCCCGATGAAAAAACCGTCGATTACCTATGGGAATTTATAAAAGATGATTATAAAGCAAAGGAAGCCGCGCTTGCCGACTATGCAAAATGGAAATCGGACGATGATGCGGAATTTGTAAAAGTTTATGAATATGACCTTTCATCTCTTGAACCTGTTTGCACATTCGGCTACAAGCCTGACAAAATAAAAAAAGTTTCGGAAATGGCAGGAACGAAAGTTAACCAGATTTACATCGGAAGCTGCACAAACGGGCGCATAAGTGATCTTAGAATTGCAGCACAAGTTCTTAAAGGTAAAAAACTTGCACATGGAGTGCGCGGAATAGTTTCTCCGGCTACACCGAAAATTTACAAGCAGGCTCTGGAAGAAGGTATTTTATCAACATTCATAGATGCAGGTTTTTGCGTAACAAATCCGACTTGCGGAGCCTGTCTTGGAATGAGCAACGGAGTTCTTGCAGACGGAGAAGTGTGCGCATCGACTACAAACCGTAACTTTAACGGCAGAATGGGTAAAGGCGGTATGGTACACCTGATGAGTCCTGCCACAGCTGCAGCTACGGCAATAAGCGGAACAATAACAAATTCACCACTATATAAACAATGATTCATGGAGGAAACTATGAAACAATTCGGCGGTAATGTACTTTTTCTGGATCGTTCCGACATAAATACGGACGAGATAATTCCTGCAAAATACCTTACGGAGATTTCAAAACAAGCATTAAAACCGTACCTGCTTGAGGATTTAAAACTTGACAATTTTAATCCCAAAACGGATGTTGCCGGAAAAAAAGTAATTATCACTAGAGAAAATTTCGGTTGCGGCTCTTCAAGGGAACACGCACCGTGGGCTTTGGAAGTAAACGGAATCTACACGGTAGTCGCGCAAAACTTTGCACGCATTTTCCGCCAAAATATGTTTAATTGCGGCATGATGGCAATTGAGATTGACAGGAAATCTATCGACGATATGTTCCGAACGTTTGCCGATAAAGATACCGAGTGTAAAATCATTTTCAACGATGACGAAACCGCAAAAGTCAAGTTAATTGCGGGAAGCCTTTCAAAAAGTTATCAGTTCAAATTAGATGACTTTGAAAAAGCTCTCGTCAAAAACGACGGCTGGATAGGATTCGCCGATAATAAATATTGATGAAAAAAAGCGGTCAAGCAGAATGCAAGACCGCTTTTTTATTGTATTTTATCTGCAATGCGGCGTTACAAGGAATTTTCCTAACGTGCACAGCATTTCCGACAAAATCGCAGAAATTTTAATCTTTAAGTCCCGAACAAAACAACGGGGCATTAAAACTTCCGCACCGATAAATAAAATAAGCAGCTGCATAATGCGTAAAACTTTACGAATCATGCAGTCTGCGCCGCATTTCCTAAATTACTTCTATCCTTCCGAGTGCAATAAAACGCTGGTTCGATTTTGAAAAAAGCATGGCTTTTTCCGTTTCAATGTCAAAGCGTATTTCCTGCCCGATTTTAAAGTTGATGTTGCCGAATACGACGCCTGTCAAAAGATATCCATTTATATCGATTTTTACAGTCGTCTCCATTCCAGTCGGCATGGAACTGTAAATTGCGCCGATCAATTTTCCGTCATCCTTGATTTTGATGAATTCCGGGCGCAGTCCCAACACAAAGTCCGCTTCAACGGTGTCAACTTCTTCTTCCTCTTCTTCCGCGCTTGTGTCGCCGGCTGTTTTTTGGATTATGTAATTAAAAGGCATCATTTTGTTGAGTTTTTCGTTTTGTTTTGTGCGCTCAGCCTCTTCATGTTTTTCCTGTTCAATAGCGGCTTCTGTATCTTTAACCCAAGTCTGATAATTCATCTTTTCATTTGGAATAAATTTCAGAGAAACACGACCGTCAAAAACTTTCAAACTAAAATCATCAGAAGCTTGCTCTCCCTGTGCTTCAACAAAGTTGATAGATGGATTACCAAGGAAGTCTGCCGCAAAAAGATTTGCAGGTTTTTCATACATGGCGAGCGGAGTTTGGTACTGGTGAATAATACCGTTGTCCATCAAACAGATTTTTGACGAAAGAGTCATCGCTTCAAGCTGGTCGTGCGTAATATAGATAAAAGTCGACCCCATATCGAGGTGAAGACGCTGCAATTCACTGCGCATTTCAAGGCGGAGCTTTGCATCAAGATTTGAAAGCGGCTCATCCATGAAGATAACTTGAGGTTTTGGCGCAAGAGTTCGCGCAATGGCGACGCGCTGCTGCTGACCTCCGGAAAGTTCGTTTGGATAGCGATCCATAAACATACCGATTTTTACAATGCGCGAAACTTGTCGCACAATCAAATCGATTTCTTCTGCGGTCAGCCCGCGCACCTTAATAATACGTTTTCCGTCTTTGCAGAGCGCGCATTCGGCATCGAGCGTAAAACCTTTCGCCTTATACGACGCAGTCAATCCTTCTTTTTTTGCTTTTAGCTCTTTTATAACTTTTTCGGTTGCATTTTTTAGATGACTTGCATCATCTGAAATGTGCGTTTCAAAAGAATAATCGAGCAATTTTTTAGCAGTAAACTGAGAGATTTCATATTTATCGATGAGACGAATCATCGTTTTGGCAGTACTTTCAGTTTTATCCTTTGCAGCCTTATGTTCGGTCAAAATCGCCCGCAACTCTTCAGGTTTTGAAAGAATGCTTATCAGAGAATCGATATTCTGCAGTTCATGGCTGTAAACAGGCATTTCCTCCTTTATGTTCTTTAAACCGAACGCAATATTCTGATAAACAGTCATGTTCGGCCAGAGTGCGTAATTCTGGAACAAGAAACCTACTTTTCGTTTGTTGGCAGGGATATTTATTCCTTTTTCGCTGTCAAAAACAGTTTCTCCGCCGATTGTAATTTGTCCGCTTGTCGGAGTTTCAAGTCCGGCAATCATTCTAAGAGTCGTCGTTTTTCCGCAGCCGGAAGGTCCGAGCAGCGTTACGAACGATGCATCTTCTATAGTCAAATTGAGGTTGTCGGTTCCGTAAAACTTTCCCCATCGTTTTGTAAGATTCTTTAATACGATTTTCGGCATTCTATTTTCCTCCTAGTCCCTTATCGATTCCGGAATCGGTCAGTTTGTTCACGCTGAAATTCAAAAGCAAGATGAACACGATGATAATTAAGTTCATACCGCTTGAAAACGCGAACAAGCCCATTTCGTCATAATAATCCATTTTTGTCGTCATGAGACGGTCTTGATTTACCAAAAGCATGAAAAGCGGCAGCTCGCGGATACACGTCATAAACGGCAGCAAAAAGCCGCTGATTATCGCAGACTTTTGAATCGGGATAATGATCCGTATCATCCGCTTGTACCACGGGGTTCCGGCAATCAAAGCCGATTCTTCGATTTCTCCGCTTATCTGCATCATTGAATTCAGAGAGCTGCGCGATGCAAACGGAATATATTTGACAGTCGCCGCAATTATCGCGAGCAGGAACGTGTCGTAAAGTCCGAAAAGCGAGCCGAAGATAAAAAACGCAATACCGACTGCGATTGACGGCAAAAGATACGGCAGGAATGCAATATCGTTTACGTAATTTGCAAATCGGCTTCGGCGGTTTTTACTGACTGCATAACCGATTAAAAGTCCGATAGTGCCTGCCAAAAGCGAGCAGAACACGGCAACGATTATCGTTCCCTTAAAGCTGTTCCATATTCCGGTGTTAAAAAGCATTCCGTATTGACCGTACAAACCGACGTCCGTCGTTCCGCGGTGCATCCACCATTTTGTAGTAAGATTTGCAACATTGCCGGTCGTAAAGAAACTGTAGTCGCCGGGGTTCGGCAAGAACGTTTCAAATGCAAACGAAATGATTGGGTAAATACTTGTAAAAAAGGTAAGTACAATCAGCACAATCGGAATGATATATTTTCCGACTCGTCCCAAATTCACTTTGCTAACCTGCCCGCTTTTTCCGGTAACCGTCGTATAGCTTTTGCGGGATTTCGTACTCACTTGGTTTGCAAGAAGAATAAGCACGCCGAAAATCATCATCAAAACACCGATAATACTCGCCTCTCCCGCATAGTTGACTTTTAAATCCACGTATTTTGTCGAAAGCGTGGTTAGTTTAAGATAATGCGGGACGGGATAGCTTCCCATCGAGCTTCCGAATACAAGCAGAATCGTTGAAAGAATTGCAGGGGTGAGCAGAGGCAATGTGATTCTAAAAAATATTTTAGATTTTTTAGTATTCAAAATGGTTGCGGCTTCTTCAAGGTTCGAATCCATGTTCTTAAAAATACCGCCGATAAGAATATACGCAAAAGCGGAATAATGAAGCGCAAGCACAATAATAGAAGGAAACATACCTTCAATCCACCACGCAGGCATATAAATATGGAAAAGGGACGCCAAAAGTCCGTCCGCACCGCCGACCGCCTGCGTATTGCGGAACATATTGCGCCACACAAGAGCGAGCGTCCACTGCGGCATTATGTACGGAAAAATAAAGATTGCGCTCAGATATTTTTTACATTTCATATTTGTGCGGGTAATAAGAAACGCAAACACGCCGCCGACAATTATGGCTCCGGCACACGAAAAAACCGCAAGAATCATACTATTTGCAAGCGGATGCCACAGATTTTTTTGCGCAAGCGAACTCGTAAATAAATCAATCCAGTTTACCAATGTAAATCCACTTGCTTTACCCGACAAATGCTGGTCGATAGTTCCCGAATGTACGGACACGGTATCCGCAAGAATCGTTACGACAGGTGCAATCGTCGAAAAGGAAAGGACTATGCCGAAAATCAGCAGAATTACGTTCTGCGGCTTTTGCAGCAAGTCCCTGATTTTATTAAAGAAGATTTTAGTTTTATTGACTTTTTCCACAAAATACTCCTAATTAAACATACGGAAATCCGAATATCCCGTACGTATCTTCCCGATTTAGACTAAAAATCCGTCCGAAATATCTCGAATATCAAGTTTTCGGACGGATTTATTAACAATACCGTAATTTATTTCTTCAAACTGTCAATCCAAAGTCCTACGGAGAACTGGACACCCGCACAGTAGTCGGTTTCTTCTATTACCAATCTTCCGAAGTCCGGCGATACCCACCAAGAATATCCCCTATCGTCTTTTGCAGGGAATTTATCTACACCGTCAACATAACCGTCGCGGCTGTGATCTTGATTGATAGACGGATTGGATGAATATCCGCCCATATCTTTTCCCCACGGCTGGAATCCGTCTTTGCTTGTTACCATGTACGAAATGAACGCGCAAGCCGTCCACGGATACGGAGTGTTTTTCGGAATCTGGAGATAGTGCTTGTACGCATATCCGCCGAATCCCTGATAACCGTCTTGATAGGCGGCTACAACTATATTGTTTACGGAAGTTTCTTCAGACTCGTTGATTGAGCGAAGTTTCGAATAAACGATGAGTGCGGTTTGTCCTGCAGCGGATTTTTTTACAAGCTCCGTGCTTATCGGACCGTCATCCGTCATTTTATTGAATTGAGTTACGAACAATTTAATCCATGCAAGAGAATATTCCGCATCGTCGGTAAGATTTAATTCTTTTACTTTAGGCTTAATTTCTCTGATTATCGGGTCGAAATACATTTTATCTTCCGCAGACAGAGCTTGGTAAGCGTCTTTTACATATTTAACGTATTTCTTTTCCGTAAGCATATATAAAAAGTTTTTTCCGACCGGCTCGGAATCAAGTCCCATGAACATCGGTTTCTCGCCTTCTTTTACAAAATCCCACACATTCATAAACTTTTTGGAACCGTCGCCTACGTTATACATAAAGACTTTGCTCAATGTCTGCAGCGCAAGCGGATTTCCGTCTACGGCAATGTTTACGCCGGACGCTTCACGCCATTCTTTAGGAATAAAATTGTACAGAATGCCTGTAGTAATCATCTTGTTTTTAATCTGTGCCGCATCTTGAATAAGCGTAACAGCCTGCACGGGGTTTGCGGATTCGGTATCTTTTGTAAGAGCTTCAAAGATTGAATTGTTTTTGGGCTGGCTCCATTTTATTGAACCGGTGTAGTCCGGATGAACCTTTTTGATTTCCTCTACGAATTTTTCACCGGCGGTTTTTCCGCGGCTGGAATTTCCGATACCGGAAACTTCTTTTCCGTTGGATTCGGCGTAGGCTTTTTCCAAAAGTTCCTGAAAACTCATTTTTTCGGCTTGCGCAATAATGTCTTTTACGGCTTTGTTTTCATCTTTCTTGGTGCAGCCGAAGAAAGCAAGACCTGCCGCAAGCAAAAACAATGTACCCAATACTCTTTTCATAAAGCGACTCCTTAATTCTTTTTATAGAAAAGCTATAAATTTATATAGATTAGACATGAACAGAAATCCGAACGCAGCGGATATAAAACCCGTAAAACGTGTTACTTTTTCTGAAATATCTTATTTTATTATATCCTCATCTACCAATATGTCAAAAAAAATATTTTTCACTCCCTGCCGTCCGCTGCAATTTTGCACAGCAAAATTGCGCAAAAGGTTTATATGTAAGTTTTTCCGCACGGAAAAACTTGGGGCGGCGGAATAAAAATAAACGGTTGTAAAATCAATTTCACCGCCGCCCGTCCTCCCTTGTATTTTATCTATATATTCTTCAAAATCTCTTCGGCGGCGTGTCGTACCATATCCTTCAATTCCTGAGGATTCAAAACCTTTGCTCCACCTGTAAATGACATAACCCATGATGCAGTTTGACTTAACTGAATGGTTTCAAAAGAAAGATAAACGGTTCCGTCCGGATTCTCACGGATGACCTGTCCTTTATGCCATGTTCTTTCCATTACAAACGTTTTAAGTTCTTTTACAAATTCAATCTCAACTTTAAACTTTTCGCCGGTATTGCCCCATGCTCCCATCTGTGTATCGATGTGTTGCTCAAGCTTGAAGTCTTTCGGAATCGAAAACTTTTCTTTTGTTATTTCGCAGTTCCTGATTCGAGGCATAGCCCACAATCGAATTGCCTGAGAAGAATGAGAATAGCCTAGAACATACCAGCTTCCTTTCTGGCAAATCACATGATAAGGATCAAACTTTCTCAATTCAAAATCCGTGTTTTGTGCGGTTTTGTATTCAAGCCGAAGCGTGCAATGCATCTTTGTCGCTTTCAGTACATTTTCGAAAACACCGTCCTGCAGAACGGTTATAGGGTCGGAAATAAAATGGACTTCATTATTAATCAGTGAAGAATCCACGGAAACATTTTCGGGAAGCATTGCAATCAATTTATTTATCAAATCCCGGAAAGATTTTTCCATAGGAGTGTTTTTATATTGTTCCATGAGAGGTAAAATTGTCGAAAGTGTTAGAAGTTCTCCTTCCTTCAACATTATCTGCTGAATAAAGAAAGTATTGTCCGTGTAATAGTAGCCGTTCTTCTGAAAATCATATTCGACGGGTGCGCCGAAATCATCACGCAAAACATTTATATATCTGCCTAGCGTACTGCGGCTTAATCCCCATCCGAATTCATTGTTCAATTTATTTGCATTCGGGTATTCGCCGTTTCTTATTGATTTATCAATCTGCATTATGTAACTGAGTATATGAGGTGCGTTGTACTTCTTTTCTGTCTGTTTCTTCTGCGACATAAAATCTCCTTCAAAAATTATATCACATTTTTTTGAGGGTGCACAATTTCTTGCTACACCCCTTGATTTATAATTAACCTGAAGATAAGGAGATGTGTAAGGTCGCTGGCGACCGGTGGTAAATAGCAAAGCGTTAAGGAGATGACTATGAACGCACAGATTTTAATTAAAACAGCCGATGACTGGTTTGAATTCACAAAGAGCAAAACAGGACAGCTCGATTATGTCGGCAAATGGGAAAAGAGCAACAAGCCTGTTGTAGACGATGCACAGAAGCTTACTTCAAGCACATTTTTTACACCGAGTTATTATGTTTATGTAGCATCGGCTCTAAACTTCAATCCCGTAGTTTATGTTGCTCCGGATGTCGATGTCTCCGACAAAGACCTCTTCGATTATCTGGTGCATATCGGACCACTTCTTGCTGCTGTGGAAGCAAACGACAGTCTTCTTGCCGGCGAACTTTATATCCGACGCCGTTCGGTTTTTGGAAAGTTCTCTCAGCTTACTCAGTATATTCTAAAACCTCTCTGCGTTGAGATTCTTTTCTCGATGTGCTATGGACGAATGCAGCAGCTTGAGCCGAAAGACCTTGAAGTTGTCTACGAATCTGCGATCGAAAAGCTTGATTTTGATTCTTCACGCGAATGCATCGACCAGGCGTTTATTCGATACTTCAAGGAGAATTCTGCAAGATTTACTCTTCCTCTTGTCGGAACATGTTTCTACAATTGGGAGGCGGAACCTTGTATACTCGACAAGCTCTGCGATAATCTCAGCTGCGACAATCTCCTTGTAATGGCGGAAAAGATTCGCAATGCAAAACACGGCTTTTATGAATCACTTATGACTTCAGTCCAGGCAGAACCGTATAACAGCCACGACAAGAATGCAATTTTGGTATGCATCGAAAGTCCTGAAGCAAAGATTTCAGGCAATTCAGGTCTCGAAAAAGCCGGCCATATCAGGGCTCTTGCGGCAAAAATTATCCGCGAAGCAAAACCTAAGAAGATGAATTATAACGGAAAGCTTGCAAGCCTTGCCGGCGACAAGATTGTAGTCGAAATTGAACTTTAAGTTTTATGGAGGTATGTTATGACATTTGATTTTCCAAAAGGGCAGGAAGCAATTTGTCCGGCTCTATACGGTACTAAATCCGTTTGTTATCGTTGCATAGGCTAATGAGTAAATTTATAGAAATAAAGAGGTTGTTCTTGATTGGAGCAGCCGCAATTTTACCGCTCCAATGCGTGAACGGACAGGTTTAAACGCAAAGACGATGTATCTTGCGCAGGCGCAAAAAATACATCGTCTTTGCGATAAAGTTTAGGGACGTCTTTTAGAATACGTTTACACGGATACCTTCCGATATTTGCGGCACAAGATTTTTTATGCCGATTGTACCGGACACATCGGTAGGAATGAACCACAATGAAAATTCCGTATACAGCGAGAATGCACTGAACATTTTCAGCTGCGGAAGCGATACTTTCGGGAATTCAATTTGTCCTAACAAAGCGGAAAGAATCTGCGGTGTGCCGCTGTTAGTTTCATTAAACCGGCTGAAGTTGGCTCCAATTGCAAAATTTGCCGAAAGCCATTCCAAATCGCGCCCAAAGAAGTATGAAAATGGAATCTGTCCGACATTCGCAAGTATTTTTATTCCTATAACGCTGTCTCCGCCGTAACGCATATCGGTTTTGGAGAATATATTTCTTTGCTGCTGCGTAAATTGTCCCCATTGGAACTGAAGTTTTACGTTGTCGTCAAAGAACGTAAGTCCGACTCCTATATCAAATAATGTCGCACCCCAGAAATGAGTGTCAAGATACAATCCTTGTATAAATGACGGCAGCTGATACGACGCTTTATCGCCTTTACGCAGTGTAAGTTTTACGTCTTTCAATTCAACATTATCGCTTGCAAGTCCGGAAAATACCAATTCTTGATTGTATCTGCCGCCTGCATTCGGAGAAATAAGTCTTATTTCAGGCTTTGTGTTGTCAATTTGTATAATTGTCCGCTCAATGCACGATTCTCCGTTGCTCATTGTCGCTCTTACAAGCATAAAATGATAGCCTTCCGTCAAATCCTGATTTTCTATGCGGTACCGCCATTTTTCAGATTTGGAGACTTGTTTAAAAGTCTTTCCGTTATCGAAACTTATTTCAATTTTCGCGACCTTTTTAAGGCTCGTCTCCAATTTTTGTTCTTTCGTCGCATTTTTTGACTTTGATAACGCCAATTCTTCTTCGTCGATGGAATAACCTGCACGCCCTATTATATAAGGACGATTTGAAGCAAAGTCTCCGTAATTAAAATTATCTGTAGTAATCCACGGACCTGCCGGAGAATATGTTAAAGTTTGCTCTCTTGAACGTATTACGGTTCCGCCTTCAACACGTGCATCTACACGATATGTGTGATTTCCGGCTGTAATTTTTTCCGGCAGCATATTGAATACAAAATATCCGCTTGAAGTAAGAGATGATTCTTCAACGTGCTTATCATCAACATATAACGATAATGTTTCTATCTTTTTATCCGCAATTGCGGTACCGTAAATATTGAAATTTCCCTGCTTATGCTCGCCGTTTAACGGGTAAAGCAAATCTACAACTGCAGCCGGTTTGTTTTTATTCAAAAAGATATTGCGGCTCAAGTGAGTTTCATTTCCCGCCTTATCGAGTGCTGTAATTTCGATATTGTAAGAACCGTTTTCAAGAGCGGACATATCGACCGTTTGCGCGATAATCCTCTCAAGTCCGAAATTTATGTGCTGCATTGACTTGGGAACGGATTTTTGCTCAAGACTTCGTACGGTTACAAAAAGTTCCGTTATAGCTACATTGTCGAACGCATATCCCGAGAAGAATAAAGTGCCTGCCGTATCCGCATAATCCATCGGCAAATCCAGAACAAGCTCGGGATTGGCGTTATCTATATTTATAAGACTTGAATATAAGCCTTCTATTCCGTATTTATCGAATAATTTGATGAATACGACTTGCGTTCCGTTCGGAATTGCCTGCGTATCAAAAGTATAAGACCATTCCTCTTGACCTACGGCATCGTTATATGAATTGCCGTTATCGAGAGAAACCAGAACGCGCTCTATTCCGTTTTTATCGGTTGCCGTACCGGTAATGGTTATATTCTTTTTGACAGACGTATCGATTGCCGGTTTTACAACGGAGCCTTTTGGTTCTTCCGTGGATATGCGGAATTTGCGCTCCGCAACGGGACCTTTTACCCCGTTTACATCTACGGCGTATACAAAGGCGGTGTGTTCGTTGTCGACCATTGTAGAAAAAGGTACGTCGATTGCAAAACTTGTTCCGGCTTCAGGCAATGCTTTATATTCGCCGCCGTCGATTTTATAATAAATCGTCGATGCGCCGTCATCATCATAAACGACGCCGGAAATCGTAAAATCACGTGTAATAACTTCGTTATCTACAGGCAAATGGATTTCCGCTATCGGCAAATCCGATTGACTGTCGATAGAGAATTTCCAAGCGGCGATTTCCGTAATATTTCCAGCAGAATCAGCAAATTGGAACGACATGGACGGGTCTATAGGCTGATCGGCGGTTCCTACATTTGTAAGTACGCTTCCGTAGGCTTCAAGCTCGTTCTTTTTTCCGCCGTTTTTGCCGGACGCAGGGAAAATATAATATGCTTTTTCAAAATTTCCCGCATCGCTTACGGTGAATGCCATAAGATTTGTTCCATTAACTACCGCATCTTCGTTAGGCAAAATTACTTTTACGTCGGGCGGTAACGTATCTTTATGAACGGCTGTATGCGCATAACACACATATCCTGCCGTATCGAATACGCGCACATCGACTTGTACAAGTCCTTCTTCCAAAGATGAAATATCCGCCGTTGCGTTAAATGTTCCGCCTATCGCGCCTTTCGTAACCGATATACTCATTGGCTGCCAATTTTGTCCGCCGTCAATTGAGTATTCGCCGGATTTAATCCCCGAATAGTCGGAGGCTGTTCCGCTTATTTTTATGGAAGTTTTTACCCATTGATGTAATTCCGGCGTTGTAATATGCACTTCCGGCGCGCCTGAATCCACAATGATATTCACGCCTTTTGAAGTATAAGTTGCTCCGTTTACATCTTTTACGCGGACGGAGAGTCCGTTAAAACTTCCGTCTTTATTTGCCGTGATTATTACATTGTTCCCTTGTGTTTCAAGTGTAAAACCGTCAACAGCGGCAGCAAATTCGGCAGATTGAAGTTCGGGCGTATTTGCGTAGAAATTTAATTTTCCTCCGGACACCATAACGTAGCTTGAACTTTCTTTATTGAATTGCGTATTTTCGCCTTCAGACACATAAACAGCGCGTAAATCATCCGTATTTTCCGGATTTGAAGGGCGTACCGTGCCGAATGAACCTGTAACGGTTTTTGAAGAAGCTCCTGCATTCACCGTAATTTTTATATTATTTATGCGTACAGGCAGATTGGTGAGCGGAATTTCCGCAGTCCATCCGGTTCCTTCGACAGGTTTTGACAATTTTACGGAACCTGCCTGCTTTGATGCACCGCCCGGAACGTCCGTGCCGGTAATTTCGTAAGATACGCTGCCGATTTGCGCATTCGTGTCGATTGCAAGCGAAAGTGCGGCAGATGAACCTTGTGCAATTTCTACCGGCATTCCGCTCATATACGGAGAACCGTTTATAGAAGCGATATGCGCATCTATTTCCGCCGCGTTTGAAGCATTATACTTTGAAGGGTAAGATTTTCCGTCGGCAGCATTTACGGTTGCCGTCAATGAATTATTTCCGGCATTCATATTTGCGCGGGCAAATGTACCGAATGCATTTTCAAGTTCCATATTAAAATATGCTGCATAATATACGTTTTCCCCGTCAGCCCACATAAAAAGCGGTGCTTTTAATCCGCCTTTTGCCAGAGCTTCTTCCGCCGCCGGAATATTATTTATGCATACTGCAGCAGCACTTTTGTTTCCTCCGCTGCTTTCTGCAAGAATTTCAACAATATATAGGCCGGCTTCATAATTTTCAGAATTAAACGGGACCGCAAATGTCTTTGACGGCTCCATTGCATTCCATTCCGATTTTTCAGCCGGTTCAAGAGCGGTAATAATTCCGTTTGTAAATACCGCCTTTGAACTGAAAAGCCGCCATGAAAGTTTGCCGATACCCGTAGCACTTTCAACTTTTCCGCTGATTGTAACAGCTCCTTGCGTGCCGTCCAGCGGTTTATCCGCATCATTTATCGTTATAGCAGGAACAACCGTGTCGTTTTTGAATATCAATTTTTGAGAATCATAACGCAGCCCTTGATCTGTTGTAATTCGGACAATTACAGGCTCGGACGAACCTACAGCTTTTCCGGGTACAAGCACAATTTGATTGCCGTGCAGCTCGGCAGAGGCAAACTGTGTTGCAGGAACAATTTCTGCTTTGGCTGCCTTTCCGCCCGTAAAATATCCCGTTGCCGGAAATTCGGAATTGTTTATAATCACTCCGTTTTCATCTACAGTGCTGTCCCCGAACACGATTTTAGGCTCTTCATAAGGAAGCTCCGAAGTGTTTATTACGTCTAAAAGTGCCGTTAAATCCTTTGTGCGGCCGGTAGAATCCGATGCCGTCATGTGAATCTTTACAATTCCTTTCGGGAATGCAGCATCTATTGGAATAATCACAGCCGCAGAGGTTTTATTCGGAACGATGTCCTTTGAAATTACTTTTTCATTGCCCCATAAAATATCATAATGAACGGCACTTAAACCGCTTCCGCTTGAAACGGTTGCCTGAAATTTCAAACCGGCTTCAGGGTGTACCCTCATTCCGTTTACGAAATTTTCCGTTCCGATTTTTAAGTCGGAAAAAACGGGAAGAGGACCAAGAGCCTTAAAAGCCGCCGTATACGGATTGCTCTCCACTCCGTTTATATCTTTTGCAATTACAGTAACTTTATGCAGACCCGGAGCAATGTCTTTTCCTGCGGCGATATTTCCGCAAAACACGCCTTTTGTTTCCTCTTCAATCCATTCGCCGTTATCAAGACTGTATTTTACCGAGCTTATGCCGTCATCATCATTTGCAATACCGCGTATAAACAAAACATCATCCGAACCTATTAAAGTATTTTCATTCGGATCGGAAATAGATACCAGCGGTTTATCCGCATCTTGATTAAGCGGAATTATTCTTGAAACCGTAACGGTGTTTCCTGCAATGTCGTGAGCAGTTACTTCAAATTTGCGTGATTTATCTTTAGAGCCGATTGTATCAAAAATCATGCCCCAATAAGGATTTCCCGGAATAAGTTCGAAATCCCCCGATTCCGTGCCGAATTTCCACGACAATTTTGTAAGTCCCATAACATCTTTTGCATATCCCCCGATAAGGAATTTTCCGTTTTGGGCTTCTTTTTCTTCAGGATAAATGATTTTTACATCCGGCTTGGTGTTATCTACAAAGTATAAAAAAGAATATATTCCTTCAGAACCGGTAATATCATGTGCTTTAAACCATATTACAGCCGGTCCGTCGGGGAATTTTTTTGTGTCCAAAGGCAGCGTAAAGTTTGTAGAACCTTTTTTGCCGCTCAATTTTACGTCGCGGAAGGTTTGTCCGTTATCCGTAGAATAAGATAAGGACTTAATCCCGTTTCCGTCCGTCACGGTTCCCTTAAACGTAATTTTCCCCGATACGAGAGTACCCATCTCGTGATTATTGACATTGGTAAGCGGTTGTCTGCGGTCAAGATTCCATGAAAGAGTAAAAGGATTTCCTACAAGTCCGTTTATATCATATCCCGTAACTTTGATTGTGTGAGTCCCTTCTTCCAAATTCTTCGTATCAAGATAATAAGACCAGAACTCTTTGCCGTTTGCCCGAACAGGATTTGCGTCATCGCCGTCGAGTACCAATTCAACATATTGGACGGCATCGTCATCAACGCAAGTACCTACTATGTTCAAATTCCCTACAACACGCATATTCTGGCGGGGATTTGTAATTCCGCATACGGGCAGATCCGATTTCGGGTCAACATACATATTATAAGGTCCCTCAACCGTCGTATTTCCGCCGAAATCCGAAGCCGTAATCATTATGTTGTATTTTCCCTTTTTCTTTTCTGTCAAGTCAAAAGAATCCTGCCAGCTTTGCGGATTTTCAGCGGTTTTTTCATCAATATCCTTTTTTCCGTGTGCAAAAATATTTGCAGGCAAAACCAGCACAATATATAAACCGATAAAAACGTTTAATAATCTGAAATTTTTCATAAAAAATCCTCCGTAATATATGGAATGCAAAGAGACATAATTAAAATCATATACACTTTTTCAACTCTATTAACGGCATAATTTTACCGAAACTTTAGTATTTATTATATACTAACATATATACTGAAATTATGATCAGAGCGGCTGCAGATTTTTTATAAGGTTAAAATGTAGAATTTTCCCAAAACGCAAACTTACGCCTAGAAAATACCGATTCAATGCTATTTTTCTTTATCTGGAATTTATCCGTTTAATCCGTTAATCTGTTTTCATGCCGCAAATGCGCGGCTTACAAATAGAAAATTGAATTATCGGGAAATATTTTATGGATGCAAAAATAAAATCACCTAAAAAAACAAAGAAAAATCCGTTTTTGACTTTTATAAAATTTATACTGACTTTTGCGTTTTCGTGCATATTGATTCTGCTTTTATGGATAGGATTTTCCGCTGCCGACAGAGCCTCCGCTCTTAAAATGCTTCCCAAAGGTTTTGCCGTATACGTACGCATGGATTCAGCATGGAAAGCATTAAACCCGCTGCTGGATTTACGCGCGGCGGAAGTTTTATTTTCATCTTCCGATTTTTCGCAATTCCGCGCTCCGTTCATGCAGCTGCGCTCATCCTCTTTGCGCAACAACAAAGCTGCCGCCTATCTTGCATCAAGACGAGCGGATGTTGCGCTTTACAAAACGGATAACGGAAAGCAGAATTTCCTTGCGCTTATTGATTTGAGTTTTTTATCCGCATTTACGCGCCCGGCAAAATTCTACGCTCCGTTTTTAAAAATTCAAAATCTTTCCTATTCAAAAGAAGATTCCTGTTTTAAATACGATAACGGCGGTCAAATTATTTTTATCAAGCCGCATAAAAATCTCATCATTGCCTCGCCCGATAAAGCTCTTTTAGACGCCTCTCTATCAAGCAGCAATGCAGCTTCCTATACCGACGAAGAAAAAATCCTTCTTACGAAAAAAAGTACGGAACCCGTCAAAGTAACCGTCGATGCGCATTTGCTGCTTGAGTCTTTTACCGGCGGCGATGAAATTTTATCGAAACTCGTTTCGTATTTTTCCAAAGATACATTGAGCGTTTTGTCGTTCGGTATTTCCGATTCAAAAATAAACGTGAACGCGGATATTCCTATCGATATTCAAGCCCCGTCTTCAAGCCTTGCATCAATTCTGCAAAGACCGTCCGGAGTTCCGTCGATTCTTACAAAAATGAGCGGGGCCGTAAATTATTATTCCATTGTAAACGCAGGAACTCTCGACGAACTTAAAAATGTCGTATTCTCTTTACTTCCGAAAGACTCTGGAGCGGATTCTCTTTGGGCAAAAGGCAATAGCGCAAGTAAAACATTGTTTTCTCTTACGCTTGACGATTTGCTCTTCTCATGGGCAGGAAAAGAATTTGCAGCTATGGGTGTTGAAGACTTCAACGATCCCGTTTTTGCAGTTCAAATAAAGGATGAAGAACAGCGCCGCTTAGTTTTTGAAAAACTCGTTTCGTCGATTGTTCTTAAAGACGACACAAGTCTGATTCTCGACGGAGTGCGTATTCCCCGCCTTGAAATTCCCCAATTTTTAAATAACGTCATCTCGCTTATGGGAGTTTCCATTCCTTCTCCTTATTATGTTGTCAACGGCGGCTATATATATTTTTCACAAAGCGCGGAAGCCTTGAGCGTCGTATATACTTCCGTAAAAAGCGGAAACAGAATCGTAAAAAATGCCGGCTGGAATGCGGTATCGGAGGGTTTGTCTTCTCAATGCACCGTAGGTTTATTCTACGATCTTGAACACAGCATCCCGTTTTTTATGCGCGGAAACGGCGATACCGCAAAAATATTTAAATTATACGGTTTGGGACGCTGCGACATAGGAATAAAAGATTCGTTTCTTACGTTCCGCTTATCCGCCGCGTCGGATCATTCGGGCGATACGAAAGCAATTTCCGGCTTCCCGATAGAGCTGAAAGGCAAAACAGATGGAATTCTCCGAACCGAAGCGGCTAAAAAACCGGAAGCCGTGTTTTGGACGGAAGACGGGCACGTCGTAAAATCGCTCGGGTTAAACGGAATGAATATTTCCGGCAAGGATTTAACGGAGAGGAGTTTTATCGTAAGCGCGGGAAAAATTTCCAAGGACGGCGGAGTATTGTGGGCACTGACTTCCGAAGGTGCCGTCTATCTTTTTAACCGCAATCTTGAGGACTCGAAAAACTTTCCCGTTCTTACGGGAGAACAACCTTCCGCGCCTCCTTCCGCACACGAAGACTATCTCGTATTTCCCTCGAAAAGCGGAAAATTATGTTTCGTATATTTCGATTCTTCCGTAAAAACCGTTGACATTCCGTATGGTGCCGAAGTAAAAGCCGCTCCTTCGATTTTCGAAAATTTTTGCGCCGTCTATGTAAAAGGATTTGAAGGTTCCGTTTACATATTTGAAGACGGAATATGCAATGACGGTGAAATGCGGGTTTCTGGAATCGGATTCGGTTCGCCCGCTCTTTTGAAAGACGGCGGCTCGCTTTACACGGGATTTGTAACGCAGGCGGGAAACCTGTACATTTGGAAAGACGGCGCTCTTTTGGAAGGATTTCCAAAAAAACTCGACGGCGTATTCTATTCAAATTTGCAAGCAGGGAAAAAATACTTCTTTGCCGTTTCCGCAGACGGAGAATTGTTTAGGATAGAGCCGGACGGCTATTGTCTTAGCGTAAAAATTCCTCATATTACGGCGAAAAACGGCATTGTAACGGTAATTTCCGGCGGAAAAGACGAGCGCGTATACGTTTCTTCCGACGGCAATGTCTTACACGGATTTTCTTCCGATTTGGAGATGCTTCCTGCTTTTCCGCTTTCCGGAAGCGGTCGCCCCGTTTTTGGCGACGTAAATTCGGACGGTAAGACAGACTGCATAACATTGTCCCTCGACAATAAACTTAATGCATGGAATCTTGAATAAAATTGTTCGGCGGTCAGCCGATTACATAAGCTGTTCGCGTATAAAATAAAAACATAGGATGAATATATGAAAAATTCGATTGTGCATAAATTTTCTTGCAGATTATTCGTATTTTTAATTGCCGTCTCGGAATTCGTTTTGGCATTCAATTTAATGTCTTGTGCGACTTTACAAGATGTCGTCGTGAACTTTGACGGAAGTGCAAAGTTTGCCGACATTCAAAATATCGAAGAAAACTTTGCTTTTATCGATGCGGCGTCCGTTCTAAATAACGACGTCTCATCAAAGGAACACACGCTGAAATGTTCGCGCTTACTGGAAGAAATCGACGCTGTTTTTGCAAAAGGACAAACGGGAAAAGCCGAAAGTGCGCGTCTTTGGGCTTTGCGCGGGCATACACAGCTTCTTTTGGGAGCAAAATCGAAAGCGGCGGCTTGTTATAAAGAATCTAAAAAAAATTATCGCGACGATATAGCCGCGCAGACCTTGTCGTACAGATTGGGAACAATCGACAAACTTGATACGAGTCTTGCACAAAGTATGCAGGATAAAGCTCGTTTTACGCTGGAAAACGCCGTTACAAATTATCGCGACGGCAAATATACGGACGCGGCGGCGGCTTTCGATTCCGCATTTATAGAACTTCCCGAATATTATAGAGCCGCGTACGGAGAATTGCGTAAGCGCGCGTGGGATTTGCGCAATGTTTCCGGTGATTCCGGCTCAAGTATGAATGCCGTATTGCGGAAAAACGAAATTACGGCAGGGCAGATGCTTTTGATTGCGCAAGATACCGGAACACTTTTGTATAATTACACAGCCGGTAAAAAACTTTCGGAAAATCAGCTGTATTCAAAACTTTCATCTGCGGGACTTTTGACTTCCGTTTCCGGCGTATCGGCAAAACCCGACACGGCTTTAAAAGACGAAATTATTGTTCGCGTAAAATGTGCCCGCTTTTTGTGGAATCTTTACAATAATAAAAAAGGCGGCGCGGAAAACTCCGTAAAATATTCGCGGCGATACCGGCAATTAAAACAGCAATCTCCCGTACAGGACGTTTCCGCCGACTCGGAAGATTTCGATGCCGTTCTCGGATGTGCAGAATCGGAACTGATGGAACTTCCCGACGGAGAAAATTTTCTTCCCGCAAAAAAAGTTTCCGCGCTTGAATGCCGCGAATATCTTGAAAATCTTTTTAAACGGACAAATTAAAGGCGGAAACTTTCCGAAAGAAATGTAATCCGCCCGTATTCTAAATTATGCTATTTTTCGGCGGTAATGCAGAGCCAATGCTTCTTTGAATCCGTATCGGAACTTATTTTTGAAAAACCGGCTTCTTTTAAAAAAGACTCAAGAGCTTCGGCGGTATAAATATTCATGCCGTCTATAACGGAAGTCCATTTTTCATCAGCGGGATTATGACCGTCGGTTTCGTTGCAAATCATAAAAATTCCGCCGGCTTTAAGCGTTCTTCTTATTTCCGAAAAAGTTTTTTTCAAATCCTGCCAAAAATAAACCGTTTCAAACGCGGTTACAATGTCGAATATTTCGTCTTTAAAAGGCAGGCTGCTTACGGAACACTTATGAACTTCGCATTTTCCGGCAGCTACGGCTTTTTTGTTCAAACTTAAAGATTTGTTCACGCTTACATCCGAATAATCCGCGCCGATCACTTTGCCGGAAACAACTTTTTTGAGCAGCTGCGCAATATTTGCTCCGCCTCCGCAGCCTGCATCAAGAATCGTGTCCGTAGATTTCGGCGTAATGTGCGACATTCCCCATTTTGCAAGTCCTGCGTGTCCGCCGTTCATTAAAGCCACCATGATTTTTCCGCCGAATCCCTCCGGCTTTCTTGTATTCTGAAAAAAATTTGCCATTTTTCATCCCTTTTTTACGGATTGATTCCGTTTGATTTATAAAGATTTTTATCACAAACTTTGTTCATTGGGAAGAACCGATTTAATACGTATGTACTTAGCTTACTTACAGACCGGTAAAATTTTCCCTGTTTCTAAATTGTTCATAAACTTTAGTCTCGAATGGAAAATCCCATGTTCCGCAAAACTTTACTTTGCGTCCGCCGAATCCGGTTTTAAAAATATAAAGTCCCGCCATAGGATGTTCGGCATTTCCGTTTGGCGGAATCCCCATGAGGTCGTAACTTGTACAACCTTGTGAGCGAGCAAAACGCATTACCTCCCACTGAAGACCGTAATTGGGCATACATTCACGCCCTTCAAGACTGCTTGCCGCATACATATAATATGCAGCATTTCCGCAAACTGCGAGAATCAGTCCGCTTAATATCGTATTCTCTTTATGCGCCGTAAATAAATAGAAACGCGGAGGCGGAACCGGCGCAGTCATCGGGAAAATATCTCCGCATTCATCATCGTTTTCCATGCGCACCGTAAAAAGTTTTGTAAAATAATCGTATTTTCCGCAAAAAAAGCCTTTTCTACCGGCGGTTTCTTCATATAAGGCATACCATTTTTCCAACGCAATAAAAATATCGGGACTTCGCGAATCGTATATGGAAAAACATACGCCGGTTTTATATGCCCTTCTGATCGAATTTCGAGTCGTTTGTCTCATGTTCATTAGCAATCTCTCGGGCGGAAGACGCAAGTCTATAATCACGCTGTCATGACAAAGATAATTTGAGGATGCTTTACGGAGAGAATGAGTTTTTGTTCCGAAATTCATTTTGATTTCGCGCAGTTCCAAACGCAATTCCGAATCTTCATGAATCTTATCTACAATCCATGCCGAATCAAAACGGATACAAATTGTATTTTTTGGGAGATACGGTTTTAATGCGAGTGCAATTTCTTCCAAAAGAATACCGCGTAATTCGGAGCGGACTGAAAACGGAGGAGAGCGCGGAATATAAGCGTACATATAATCCGAATACGCATTTCTTAAAAATACAAGCAGAGGAAAAATCTTCCGAATCCGCCCATCCGCACTTTCAAAGTGCCACTCCGCCCAAAAATACAAAATTTTTTGTCCGGCACAGGATTTAATTTTTCCCCATAGAGGTGTTTGAAAAAGTATGTCCGTGCTTGGAAAAGTCTCCGGTTGTGTCTGTTTTACGTTAAGCATTCGGACACCATACAGACTTAAAGTTTTTTCCGCAATGGAATACAAATGTTTGCCAAATAAGCACGGCATATACATACGAATGCCGTACAAGTAGCGTATGCGATTTAAAATAAGCGGCGGACAGCACCGCCGATAGATTTTATGCTCTTAAAATAGCGTAATCCCCGAAAAATCAAGCGAAAAGGATTTTTGATTCGCTTCCGGATTGGGGCGGTATTTTAAAACCGCATTGACTTTAAAAGCGAATGAATAAGTTGCCGCTCCGCTTATATTCGGTGAAAGCGTAAGTTCCGCCTTAAATGCAAGCTCGTCGCCGTAGTTTATTCCGCCGGAGGGAAGACTGCGTATAAGTTCGATTGTATTTGCCGATTCTTTACGGCTTCCGATTTTACTTGAGAATTTTGCAAGATAATACGTGCTTAAAGTAAAACGATTGGTGTACAAAAGCGACAAAATATTCGGAGCCCACTGAATTTCTTTTGAAAAAAGAATTACATCGGCTTTTGCGGCGGCATAATAATTCTGCGCAGGAAAGAGAGATGCCTGAACGCTAAGCGGAAAATTATTCGTAAAACCTTCGGCATTTTTTATGGGCAGAATACGCGGAATTTTTAGCGTGCCGGTAAGACCCGCATTCTGCCCTTTTGAATACGGTGAACTCAAGTCCGCCGCCGAAGCGCAATAATGCACATCATAAAAGAGCGCAATCTCCGCACCGGAATACTCATAATACTCCCTGCCGCTTTTCGAAATATTTCCAAATGCAAAAGCCGCTTTATCCGAAGCAAATATGTTTTCCGTACGGTTTTCGCTTTCCAATATGCCGAAAAGATTTGATGCGGAAATATCTCCGTCGTAGATTTTTTCGATTTTATCCTTAGGGAATCCCGACGCGCTCTGTCTGCCTTCAAAAAAAACGAATTTGTTGGAAAATTTTATATATTCCGCATTGGAAAACGGGATTTTGCACGCGGTTTCAAGCGATTCACAAGTCTGCTTGTAGCCGTATCGGTCGAATTCTATTTGCCCTTGCACATTGTACTTAAAAAGCTCCGTTTGCGTACCGCCCGTTGCAAGAGCACCGACGGCACCGGAGTTTGTAAGAAAGCTGTAACCAGCACTCACACCCCAAACGGGCAATGTCCACGGCGATGCCGATACGTATGTTATGCCGATCGGAAGCGATGTTAGAGAGAGCGTTTGCGCATTTCCGGTTACGGAAGATGTTGAGGTCAGCGCAAAAGGAAGAATAGTTCCTTTATGCGTCAAACCGTATTTTAAGAGTGAAAAGCGTTTTTCGTTTATAAAATGCGGATTTTCTTGCGCCGATAAAACAATACCGTCGGCATTAAACGAATTTTTCCGTGCCGAAAGTTCCGTTACATCGGAGCCGGTGCATTCTACGCGCGTAAGATTCATTTTTTCAGTGTCGGCAAAAAGAAGTTTTGTTCCGTCAAAAAAACTTCCCATGTAAATAAATACGTTTTTATCAATCGGGGCGGGATAAAAAATGCCGCCGGAGCAATCGTCTTCCTGAAGTGTAAATTCGAACTTTCCGCTGCCCTTACTATCCGCACTAAGCAGTCCCAAACGCGGCATTGAAAGAGGTTTCGTCCATGAAAAGCTTACACCTCCGTCAGGCAGCGCATTTAAATTACGTATAACCGCGCGCTCGTAAGGCATGAAGAATTCCGTTGTTTCCTTTGAAAAGATGTCATATCCGCGGATGGAAAATTTCATGCCGTCTTTATAAATAAAATAAACGATGCCGTTCTCGTTTCCCGCCGGAGAAAAAACGAATTTTTGAATATCGTTTTTAATGACGGCAATACAATCCGCTTTGCAAATTCCGCCGTTTTTATCGAGCTTAATCGAATATACTTTCAAAGCCGTGTTTTGATTTTCCGTACGGACTGCCGCCGCATAATAATTACCGCCGCATAAAAAAACCGCTGCGTCCCTAAGACCGGTTTCTTTTATCGTAAAAAAACGTTTGCGCTTGGTGTCGTAAATAGAGACTTTGTGTTTTGCGTTGCTACCCGCCGAAGAAGTATACGAAACGGCTGCATAACGTCCGTCGTAACTTAAAGCAATCCGCGAAACCGAAGGCATTTTAAACAATCTCACCGGCTTTTTTCCGCCGTTTTTTACGAAATTTACGAAAGACGAATAAGCATCATAATATGCAAATCCGTTTTTACACGAAGCTAAAGAGCGGCAATAAGATGAATGAAAATCAAACGCCGTGCAATATTGATTTTGCAAAGGAGAAGGAGGAATTTCAGGGATCGGCACATCCCGGTAAAAGGCGTCCCAAGCATCTTTTATCGGAATACCGTAAACTTGCTTAAAGCACATAAAATATGTAAGCGTACGAAAATTTACGCACTTGTACCAAAACTCCGCATATTTTTCCGCTCCGTACTTATTTTGCAGCCATGCGCTAAACGCTCCTCCGAAACAGTAACTTTGCCTCGTATAAGGATAAACGTCTTTCGTGCCGTTTATTTCCGAATATCGCGGAAATTTTCCTTCAAGTTTTGCTTGTTTTAGAAAATGCAGACTGAATTCATCATTAAGTCTCCCTTCGCCTCCGCTGCTTTCCGATGAGACTGCCGCACCTTCCGCCCACGAAGTCGTTGTAAACAAAATTCCCGGATTGTAAGAATCCCCGAAGATTTTTTTTACGCCGTTCCAAAAATCACCGTGCATATTATACGAAATCGCATGAGTCAGTTCGTGCCTGAATACGCTTATAAGACTTTCGGAAAAGACTGCCATATCCTCAGCCGGGACGGTATCGTTTATGACAATATGATTGAAAGGTGCAAACGAAAAATAGCCGTTAAATTCATCCTGCGATGCAGAAATAACAATGGGAATCCGAAAATCATGCGGAAGACCGTAAGTTGCCGCAACTTCTTTATAAACTTCTTCAGCTCGGGCAAAAATAATTTCCGCACTTTTTCTTGATCGTTCCGGAAAGATAATCTCAAAATGCTCCGTGCGGACAATGCGTAAATCTTTTTCGCCCGTCATCATGCCTTCATAAGCAAAAATCCGAATTGCCGCTATAAAAAATAAAATGCTGTTTGCAATAAACCGCCGTAAGTTAAAACAAATTTTCATGTGCGCACACCTTTATTCGTGCAGCGAGTTCAATATCACGGCATTTTGCGCCGCAAAAACGGTATTAAAACCGACTATTTCCGCTGCTTTATGTAGTAGTTATTGATTGTTTTATGCCGATTAAAGTCTTAATAATGCGGCGGACGGCGGTTGGGAATATCCCCTTCAAGAGAATCAGCCATGTCGCGCAGCTTGTCGGAAAGCATTTTGTTTTCCCGCCTCAGTGCGGCAATTTCCGCCGATTGCTCCAACACCGTATGCTGGATTTGATTCATAAAGTCTTCGATATAGGAAAGTTTAATTTCAAGTGCCTCAAAACGCTCTTTGTTTTCGTCTTTATTCATAAGGGGCATATTAGCACGACTTAATAACAGTGTAAAACGAAAAAGGAGATTTTATCCGTATTCGAAAGGCTTGTATCGACATATTCCGGCATAAAGACTTTAAAGATTGCTCTCCTTTGAAAATAAGATTATACGGATAAGATATTAGCGATTCGTACCGATGAGCATCGATTTTACATCCATGCGCTTACAAATGCTTTCGTTATCGCTCGTTTGCCGTATTCGGTTGCAATAGGATATGCGGTGCCGAAATCCAAAATTTTTCCTCCGCCGTCAAAAACTTGCCGCCCTTTGACAAGCAATTTTTTCTCCGAAAGCGTTTCATCACTGAACGAAAGAGTTATCAGCGCAGTATCTTTTATTCCCCGCACGTTTTGTAGGATGAGTTTGGCAAACAGCCCCTTGTCAAGTTCAATCCATTCGCCGAAAACAAGATTTTCCACAGCAATTCAAGAAGAAATACCGAGTTTGCAGAGCATTTTAACAGAGCAATAAGGCAACTCGATACGAAGTTTGCCGGACACATCTGTGATGCAAATATCCAACACCGTCTCATGAGTCATATTGTTTGTATATTCTTCATGCTTCGACGGCTTTAATATTTTACGCAGCGTGTTTATCAGTTCCATAGCAAACGGCGATGCGGTTTTCTCATAGGCGATTTTGCAGACATTTGCAATCTCCGCCGGTTCAAGTCCCGCAGTGCTTTCATTCCACTCGCGATCATTCAGATTGTCGATTTCAAAAGGAGACTTTAATAGCCGTCTAAAAAACGCATTAACACGATTGTAAGCTTCCGGCGTAAACTCAGGTAATCCATCCTCTTCGGGAATTACCATATAAGTTAGATTTTTATACGGCTTTGCGCTCTCAGGCAGTTTGCCGATTATAAATCCGTCCGCATCACGCTCCAGCATATTTTCCCTTATCCCCTCATATTATTTAAAAAAGAAAAAGTCCGGCAGCAACCTACGTTCCCGACAAGGGTCAGTATCATCGGCGTAAGAGAGCTTGACTTCCGTGTTCGGGATGGGAACGGGT